>NZ_CAKTTZ010000036.1 GCF_934617235.1 uncultured Ellagibacter sp.
GTCGTTTCCCATCTTCCTGAAAACGACTTGATCGCCTCGAGTGAAATCGCAGGTCCTGGCTTCGTTAATATTCGACTTACGAACGCTGCGCTGGCAAGCGTCGTTTCGGAAGCGCGCCAGGCGGGAATGGATTTCGGGCGTGGCGAGGCTCCCTGTGACGCTGGACGCATCAATCTCGAGTATGTTTCCGCGAATCCTACGGGACCTATGCATGTCGGCCATGGACGGTGGGCGGCGCTTGGTGATTCCATGGCGCGCGTTTTGCGCCACGCAGGTTTCGACGTATCGGAAGAGTTCTACATCAACGACCATGGTACGCAGATGGATAACTTCGGACGCTCGGTTTCGGTTCGCTATGAGCAGCTCTGTGGGCGCGACGTGCCGATGCCCGAAAACTGCTACGGTGGCGCCTACGTCATCGATATTGCCCGCGAAATCCTCGACTCCGACGGCGAGAAGTGGCTCGATGTCCCGGAGGCCGAGCGTGTCGAGGCATTCCGCGAGCGCTCGTACGTCGAGATGCTTGAGCACAACAAGGATGTGCTTTCGGCTTTCGGCACCACGTTCGATACCTGGTTTTCTGAGCGCACACTCTACGTTCCCGACGAGAACGGGAAATCTCTGGTCGACCATGCGCTCGAGGCGATGGATGCGAAGGGCTATGTTTTTCAGAAGGATGGCGCGACCTGGTTTAAGTCGACGGCTTTCGGCGACGAGAAGGACCGCGTCCTCATCAAGGAAAACGGGGAGTTCACCTACTTCCTCTCCGACGTGGCGTATCACTACAACAAGATCCAGAGGGGATTTACCCATCTGATCGACATCTGGGGCGCCGATCATCATGGGTACGTGAAGCGCTGCCAGGCGATGCTTGCCGCTTGGGGCTATGAAGGCGCGCTTGAGGTCGTGCTCGGCCAGCTCGTGAACCTTTTCCGCGACGGAAGTGCCGTTCGCATGTCGAAACGTACGGGCGAGATGGTCACCTTCGAGGAGCTCATCGATGAAGTCGGCGTTGATGCGACGCGCTATCTCATGCTTTCGCGTTCTTCCGACCAGCCGATTGACTTCGATATTGAGGTTGCGAAGAAAAAGGATGCTACCAATCCTGTGTATTACGTGCAGTATGCCCATGCGCGTATCTGCTCTATCCTGCGAAAAGCTGCATCCGATGTGGACCTCGCGGCGTATGCAGCGGGCGATATCGCATTCGACGAGCTTGCTGGGCGTACAGTGGGCACTGACGCTGACCTTTCGCCATTGAGCGAGGAATCTGAGCTCGCGCTCATGCGCAAGATGGGAGACTTCGCGGATATGGTTGCCCAGGCTGCTGCCGATCGCGCACCTTTCCGCCTGACTCACTATGCGCAGGATCTTGCGGCGCTGTTCCATCAGTTCTATACGAACTGCCATGTTCTCGCCGACGACGAGGCTACCCGTCGCGCCCGTTTGGCGCTCTGCGACGCCTCGCGTATCGTTCTCGCTTTGACGTTGAGTCTTTTGGGGGTTAGTGCTCCTGAAAAGATGTAGTGCCATGTTGTTTTTTAGATAGAGGAGGTCATTGCTAGGTGGAGACCCTTACGCTCGTCATGCTGATTTTTGCAGCGATTCTCGCATCTTCGATCATCGATCAGGTTGTGCCGAGGGTGTCGTCGCCGCTCATACAGATTGGCCTGGGCCTTCTCATCGCATTGTTCGCCTCCTCTCAAATTCGGGTTACGCTCGATCCCGATTTGTTTCTCGTGTTGTTCATCGCGCCGCTTCTCTACGAAGAGGCGAAATCCGCCGACAAGGCGGCGCTTTGGCATCACAAACGCCCCGTGCTGTCGCTTGCAATCGGTCTGGTTATTGCAACGACGCTCGCTATCGGATTTGCCGTGCATGCGGTCATCCCGTCGATTGGGCTTGCGGCGGCGTTCGCTCTTGGCGCTGCGCTCGGTCCGACTGACGCTGTTGCCGTCACTTCGCTTTCGAAACAGGTCAACATTCCCGAACGGCAGGGGAGCATTCTCAAAGGAGAGCTGCTCTTAAACGACGCGAGCGGTATCGTGTCGTTCCAGTTTGCTATTGCCGCCGCGATAACGGGATCGTTTTCCCTTCTCAACGCGACGGGAAATTTCTTCATCGAGTTTCTCGGCGGCATCGCGGTCGGTGCGCTTCTGGGTTATGCCGGCAAGTTCCTCGTCAACAAGGCGCGCTCCCTTGGCGTTGAGAACACGACGTTTCACGTGCTCTTCGAAATCCTCATCCCGCTTTTGGTGTACTCGATCGCCGATGCCATTCACGTGAGCGGCATCATCGCCGTGGTCGTTGCGGGCCTTATCAACGTTATCTCGCCGCATGCGATCGGCCCATCCATCTCGCGTATGAATATCGTGTCGTCGAGTGTGTGGCGCGTACTCACCTTTGCCTTGAACGGCTTCGTGTTCGTGCTTCTGGGAACCCAGCTGCCCCAGGCCATGGTCCACACCTGGGACGACGTCACCTTCAGTAACTTCGCGCTCATCGGCTATGTCGTTGCGCTCACGCTGCTTCTCTATGTTGTTCGCTTTGCGTGGGTTTGCGCGAGTGACTGGCTCTATACGCGCCGCCGCAGTAAGAAGCACAACGAAAAGTTCAAGCTCGACCTTCGCAAAAGCCTCATCACGACGCTTGCCGGCGCAAAGGGCACCATCACACTTTCGATCCTGTTCACCATCCCGTATTACATCGGTGTGGTACGCTTCCCCCAGCGCGATCTTATCATCTTCCTTGGATGCGGCGTTATCGTGTGTACCTTGCTTGTGGCGACGTTCGTCGTTCCGCTTATCGCGCCGAAGAGCGTGAGCGAAAGCGAGGAGGCGGCACGCGAGCGCGAGGCGGAGCTGAAGATCGATATCCTCCGAAGCGTGGTCGAGGAGCTCACTGCGAGGCAGACGCCTGACACTCGGCGCGCGACGAGGAACGTGGTCAGCTCCTACAACGATCGCATTGAGCGCATCAAAGAGCAGCACGGTTTCGACGATGACGAGGACGAGATATCCTCTGAGCTGCGTATTCGCGCAATCGGGTGGGAACGTGAATGCGTGAAGAAACTCGCCGAGCGCGACGACGTTGACAGCGAGATTGCGCTTAAGTACCTGAAACGCTTGAAGCATATCGAGGAGCTGAGAAAACACAGTTCGGGGCGCTGGTCGATCCAGAACATTTACCTCGTTTTGCGCACCTTCTTAAGGCGCGTGAAAGGCGTTGTCCTGCGCTATGTCTCCCATATGGCGTCGTCGCCCATCACCGCAGCCGACCAGGCTGCCGAGATGCGCAAAATCCAGCAGAAGGCGGGCGAGTGTGTGGTCGGGCGCCTAAACGATATGCTTGTCGACCCTGATTGCAACATTCCGAGTGAGTATGTGAGCGAGCTTCTCATCGAGTATCAGCGCACTGTCGCGATGCTTGCAGCCGAGCTCGCCGCTCCTTCGGCGACGGTCATCATGCGCGCATCCGACAAGGCCGAAGACGTGAAAAGGCTTGGCTACATGCTCGAACTCGAACAGATTCAGTCGCGCTATGAGGAGGGCGAGCTGAGTCGCGCCGAGGCGAAGCGATTGCGCGACAACACGAACCTCATGCTGATGGATGTGGAAGACAGCGTGTAGGCCTTGTTTCGTGGGCAGGGCGATTGTCGGTGTTAGCGCGCCCCCTGGTTGGTGTCGTCGGAGTCCCCGATTGTTGTCGGCAATGCGATTGTTGCCTACAAAGCAAAAGCAGTACCTGTGGCTGCCGCCTCCCCCGTTTCGGGAATAAGTAGGATGCTTACTGTACAAGAGTGACGATAAGTTGTGAAATAGCCGCCTGTTCGGCCGATTATCAGACATTTCGTCACAAAATAATCCCCAAATCGTAATAATTTGGGGATTATTCAACGCTGAAATCGACGCTATTCACAAGCCCTTCACAATAAACCGTCGATTCTGTACACGATCACTCCGCTCGCTTCTGCTTCGCGTTGATGGTGGTCATCTGAAGCGCTTTGCCGAAAAGCTTTCCTGCGGCATTCTTGCAGGCGAATTTCACGGCTTCGGGATCGGCGACGACGCTGCCCGAAAGCGACTCGACGCCCCACTCGAACAGATACGGCGTCATGATCACGCTGGGGCCGACCATGCAGACGGTGGCATCCTTCGCGAGGGTCAAAAGGCGCGGCGCGGTCTTGTTGATGAGCGTGACGCCGGTGATGAAGGCGTAGTCCGCGGTCGGCATCACGTACTCGCATGCCGGATCGGGCGTGTCCCACTCATCGCGGCAGGAGCGCTCGAGGACGGTGAGCTTCGCGTATTCCGCAATGTTCTCGACGTGGGGGAAGTGCCCGACAACCACGACGTGGGCATCGCCGCCTGCCTGCTCGATGCGGGGGCGATACGTCTCGAAGGCATCCTTCGACGAGGTGCCGCCACGCTTCCCCGCATTTTCCTCTTCATCGTTGTCGTAGGTTGCCCCCAAGGGGTCGAGCAGCTCGCGGCGCGCGTACCAAGCGTTCAAGGCTGCGATGCCGAGCGTTGCTTCCTCGAAGCACCATGATTTCGAAAGCTCGGCTACCTCGCGCAACGTCTTACCGCGCAGATCGCTTTTGAACGTGCGCTTTGCGCCGTTTCGCGCGGTGAATGCGACGCCGCATCCGCAGTCGGCCTCAACATAGGACCAGTTGAGCCCAAGGCAGTAATCGCGCACGGCGATATCTTCGGGGATGCCCTCGATGAGGTGGTTGTACAGCCGCCAAGGCGAGGCGGGATCATCGGTGCCAGGGAAGGCAATGGTCGAGGGCTCCAGCGTATGGTCCATAGCAAGTCTCCTTTGTTCAGGATGTCGATATTTCACCTGAAATCAGTATAAGTCAGTTACAGGAATGGACAAGATGGCCCGAAGCGAATAAATACTTAGATGGTGCACGCCGCTCTGCTACAATTTCGTGACGTTCAAACGAATCGCATTGAAGGGACTTGATACCATGCTCGTAGCTTCCATTGAATATGCCGAAGCGCACGATTACCTGTCAGAGCGTATGAAGAAGGCATATGCCTTCCTGCGCGACAACGACCTTTCCGCGCTTGCTTGCGGTCGTCATAATATCGATGGGGAAGACGTCTTCGCGAACGTTATGGAATACGACACCGTTCCTGCTGAGGAGAAGAAGCTCGAGGCGCACAAGCGCTACTACGATGTGCAGTGCGTGGCCTGCGGCATCGAGCGTGTTGAAGTTGCTCCCGTGGCTGGGCTTACGTGTGCGAAGGAATACGACGAGGCTGACGATTACGCGCTGTTCGAGTCGCCTGCTCCTGCGACGTCGCTTGTGCTCCATGCTGGCGAGATCGCGGTACTTCCTCCCGAGGATGCGCATAAGCCGGGCTGCAACGCTTCGGATGCGCCCGTCCATGTGAAGAAGGTCGTTGTGAAGGTGCGCGCATAGGACGCGCGTGTGGACGAACAGCTTCCATGGTGTATCATGAAGACGAGATATCGAGCGCATATGCGCTGGTGATAGAAAGAGTTTTGCCACGGCCCGCATGCAAGAGGGAATGCAATCGCCGCGACGCAGCGAGTGTGTGGCATCATGATGCTTGGACGTGAGGTAGCATGCCCCATGAAACGTGAAGAGAAGACCATCGCGAAGAATCGCCGCGCGTTCCACGATTACGAGGTTGTGGAAACGTTTGAGGCAGGAGTGGAGCTTTCCGGGACGGAAGTGCGCTCGCTGCGTGAGAACAACTGCCAGTTGACCGACTGTTTCGCCCTCGTGCGCAACGGGGAAGTTTGGATGCACAACGTGCACATTACGCCGTTTTCGCATGGCAACATCAACAACCCCGACCCCGATCGCAAGCGAAAGCTTCTGCTGCATAAAAAGCAGATTCGCTACCTTTCGGAAGCGACGCGCGAAAAAGGCATGGCGCTCGTTCCCCTGAAGATGTATTTCAAGGAAAACGGGCTCGTCAAAGTTGAGCTTGCGATTTGCCGTGGCAAGAAGCTCTACGACAAGCGCGCAAGCATGAAGGAACGCGACACCAAACGGGAAATCGATCGAGCGCTCAAGGCGCGCTCTCGTTAGAAAGGGGCCAAATGCCATGAGCGAGGATCGAATCGAGACGACAGTCGACGAGGTGGAATCATCAGCTGAGGACCTGCAGGACGAGGAGCTTTCCGAAACGCAGGATGAGCAGACGGCGGAAGCTCGTGGTTGCGGGAGCCCTCAGGAAGGTGAGGGGGCAGGCGATTATGACGCCCCCGAGGACGAAGAGTCCGAGGAAGATGAGGAATACGAGACCGTTGAAATCGAGTACTCCGAAGACGACATCGAAGCATACATCGTCGACGAGGATGACAACGAGATCGGGTTTATCTTGCTTGACGAGGATGGCAACGAGGTCGAGTACTACTACGATGACGAGGAAGACGCCGAAGGCAGCAAAGCCGCCGACGAGGATAACCCTTACGACCTTGGCATCACGCGCGAGGGCGTTGCCGAGGCGACGAGCGATATGAACGACATTTATCGTGACGGCGTTGCGGTGGCGGTCGAGCTGAAAGATGCGCTCTCCGATATCAAAGAGGCACTCGATTTCTCCGATTTCATCCCGACGAAGAAGAAAAAGTAGCTCGTTCGGCTGCGACTTGACAAGGCGGGCCTCTCGGCTACAATGAATTTTCTGCAAGAGACGCTCTTGCGCACTTTGACAAGGTGGAACGCATGAGTTCCCGGCAGTTGGCACGCGGTGCCGACAGAATTCGGGGGCGACTGGTTTCGACATGGTATGTTTGAACTGAGGAGCAGGTCGTGGTCTCCTCGCCACGTTAAACAGGGGTAACGTCAAGTTAATTGGCAAGAAGAACTATCAGAGCGCTCCTGCGCTCGCCATGGCTGCTTAATCAGCACCTGGCACGTCAACCTCGGGTTGTCCCCGACTCGAGCGCGACGTCATTTTAGGGGACTGCATCAAAGCACGTAATCGGTATGGCTTTGGTAAAGATCGAACCGATCCGGGTTGTCAACGTTAGTTCGCGGACCGAGACGGCCTTGAATCCGAACGCGGAATAAGCTTGTAGAGCCTCAACGAGAATATAGTATGGACCGGAGTTCGATTCTCCGCGCCTCCACCACAGGTTGCCAGGCAGGCCCGAAAATGGGTCTGCCTGTTTTGTTTCCCCTTGGATTGGGACGGCGAGCCGGGCTTTTCGTCCACTTTTGAGCCGTGCGTCAAGTATTCGTGCAACACGGCGGAACGTGTCCCGCCAAAGCGGGTTCTCTTGCTACAATGGGCCGGGTACAAGAAGCAAGCTGAATCGAATGAAACAGGAATGACCAAACGTAACGAGCAATCCGCTCCTTCCCACGGAAAACATGCAGCCCACGCTAAGAAGGCTCCAGTTGAGATGCCTCGCGTCGCGTCCTTTCATGGCGAAACTCAAGCGATGCCTGCTGTGAACCCTGCGACTCCGCAGGCCTTCAGCACGGCGGGGACATACGGTATCGACGGGTTCGGTCCCGAATCCGGTGCTGGACCGTCTTCGGACGGCAAGCGCCGTGGTGCCCGAATCGCGGGAATCGTGATCGGCGTCATTTTCGGCATTCTGCTTGTTGTCTACCTTGTGGGCGTCGCCATCTTCTCGGGTCATTTTTGGCCGAAGGCGATGATCGGATCGCGCGACATTTCCTTCCAGACGCCTGATGAGGTTACTTCAGTCCTCGAGCAGGGAATCGAGAAGTATTCGCTGCGCGTCCACGGTGACGGGCTGGACGTCACGCTTACGGCGAATGAGGCGGGTGTGCGCTTCAATGCCGAGCAAATCGTGAACGAGATGTTTGCCGAGGCGAATGAATGGGCATGGCCGGTTGAGGTGTTTCGCGAGCACGATGAAACCGACAGCCTTGTTGCCACCCTCGATGAGTCCGGCGTTGCCGACAAGCTCCACGAGGCCATCGATGCCGTGAACGAGAACACGGTTGCGCCAGTGAACGCGACGGTGGCATACGATGAAAACGCGAAGATGTTCACAATCGTGAAGGAGCAATACGGCACGCAGATCAACACCGATGTGGTGATGCAGGACGTGGCTCAAGCCGTTGCCACGCTCGAAAGCGAGGTCGAGCTCGATGAGCGGGCGCTCTCGCAGCCGACGATTTTCTCGACCGATCAATGCGTGATAGATGCGGCATCGAAGGCGAACAGCATGATCCTTGCGAATGTGCAGCTTTTGATGGCGGGAACGAACGCACTCGTATTTGACGCCTCGGTGATCGGACCCTGTATCGCGATAGGGGAGGACTGCTCGGTTTCCCTGAACGAGGACGCGCTCGGTGCCTGGGCTGATGAGGTCGCTGCGGCCTATACGACGGTCGGCTCCACGCGCTCCTATATGCGTGCCGATGGTGCGCAGTTCAGCGTATCGGGTGGCTCGTATGGCTGGAAAGTCGACCGCGATGCGCTCTACGATTGGGCGAAGGCGGCGATCGAGGCGGATCAGACGGGCGAAGCGGAACTGCCGTGCAGCCAAACCGCGAACGCATGGAATGGCGTCGGCGGCCGTGATTGGGGTGCCCGCTATATCGATATCGACCTTTCGGCGCAGCATGCGCGGCTCTTTGACGAGAACGGCGAGGTCATTTGGGAGTCCGACATCGTGAGCGGCAAGCCGCGCGGTGGTTCGGGCAGCCTTACCCCCCAAGGTGTGTACGTCATCAACTCGAATTCCGGCGGATCGACGCTTGAAGGCACCAACGACGACGGCTCGAAGTATAAGACCCCCGTCACCTATTGGATGCCCTTTGTTGGAAACCTCATCGGCCTTCACGATGCCAGCTGGCAATACGCGTTCGGCGGTACGCGCTATCGGGACGGCGCAGGCTCGCATGGGTGCGTGAACCTTCCTCCGAGCAAAGCTGCCGAGCTGCACAACCTTTGCCGCGTGGGCGATGTCGTGGTGTCGCACTGGTAAGAAAAAACGAGCCTGCTTGCGTTTGATGCGCGGGCAGACTTTTTTGTTAGCTGATGGTTTGGTGCCAGCGTGGTGCAGTTAGCGCACCGTGATATCGGCGTAGCGAAGGGGAATGACCTTCTCAAGGTCGCTTGGGGCAAGCTCGACCTGGCATCCGATACGCCCACCCGAGAAGATGATCGTGTCGAAGAGCTGCGCGGTTTCATCTATGATGGTGGTGAAGAGCTTCTTCATTCCAACGGGTGAGCACCCTCCATGCACATAGCCCGTAAGAGGCAAGAGTTCCTTCGATTTCAGCATGCTGACAGCCTTCTCGCCGACGGCTGCTGCCGCTTTCTTCAAGTCGAGTTCTTCAGCGACGGGCACCATGAACACGTAATGCTCGCCGGATTTCGCGACGGTGACAAGTGTTTTGAACGTTTGGTCGGGGTCCTGCCCGAGGAGGTTTGCCACTTCGACGCCCGAAAGCGCCTTCTCACAAGGGAAGACGTGGCTTTCGAAGGGTACGCCTGCGGCCTCGATTTCCCGCATGGCGTTTGTTTTCGTTTCTTTCTGCTTTGACATGTGCTCACTCCTTGACCGTCGTTTCGGAAGAGTAGCACATCTTTGGTGAAAAGATGCAGTGAATCGTTTCTCCCCTGCTAGATGTTTTAGCTGTGATATATTTTCGCAGCTAAAACAATCATCGCGAAATAAGATGGGAAAAGGGGTTTGCTGCGTGGACCAATCCATCATCGAGCTGAAGCAGAGGCTCTTCGCTGCCACAAGGCGCATGCGCCAAAGCAGGTCGCACCCGCCATTGCTAGAGGGCATCACGTCGGCAGAGGCCTTCGTTTTGATGTCGATCTCTCAACTTATGTCCGACGGGAAACGTGTTCGGTCGGGCGATGTCGCCAAATGCGGGCACAGCACTCCCAGTGCGACGTCGCAGGCGCTCAAGTCTCTCGAAAAGAAGGGCTTCATCACGAGGCATCGCGATGAAGACGACAGCCGCGGGGTGACGGTGTGCCTTACCGACCTCGGCTGGGAATACGAGCGGATGAACAGGCGTATGCACGATCGGCGCCTCGAGGAGCTTCTCGAGTTTCTCGGGGAAGACGACGCGCGCGAGTTCGCCCGCATTGCCGAGCGCTTATCAGATTTCGAGAGCAGCCATCCCTGGAAGCCATTTCCAGAAGAAGCAGACGAGAGCGAAGTGCCGCCTTTGTGCGGCGATGACAAGCAGGAAGCCGCAGCATGCGATGGTGCGGGGGAAGGCGGTGCGCGATGCGAATAGCCAAAAACCTTGCGCACCACAAGATCGCCGTGCTGCTCATCGTGGTGCTTCTTGCCGTGCAGGCATTCTGCGACCTGTCGCTCCCTAACTACACATCCGACATCGTCGATGTCGGCATCCAGCAATCTGGCGTCGAGCACGCCTCCGCAGAGAAGCTTTCTGCGCGCACGCATGACCTCATCGAGATGATGCTGCCCGAATCCGACGAGCAGCTTTTCGCGGATGCGTACGACAAGACCGCGGATGGGGAGTATGAGCTCACCGCAACTGGGCAGGCGCAGCGATCCGATCTCGATGGCGTTATGGCGCTGCCGCTGTCCGTTGTCCATTATGCCGACCAGATTCCCGACTTTGATCTTGACCAGGTGAAAGCCGCCTATGATGCCGGGCTTGTGAGCAAGGACGATGTGCTGTCCATGCTCGATAAGGCTCGCGAGTCGATGGGGGACATGGCCGATACGCTCATCGCGCAGCAGGGTATCGCGGCGGCGCGGGCGGAATACGAGGAGCTCGGTGTCGACACGAATGCCATGCAGATGGACTACCTCGTGTCCACGGGCGCAAAGATGCTTCTGCTTTCGGCGCTCGGCATGCTGGTTGCGATTGCGGTTGGGTTCCTGGCGTCGCGAACGGCGGCGAGCGTGGGTCGCTCGTTGCGCGGACGGCTCTTTGACAAGGTGGTCACCTTCTCCGATGCCGAGATCCAGTCCTTCAGCGCGGCTTCGCTGATCACGCGTGGGACAAACGATGTCCAGCAGGTCCAGATGGTCACGGTGATGCTTCTGCGCATGGTCCTCTATGCACCCATCCTCGCCATTGGCGGCATCATCATGATCGCGAACACCAACCTGTCCATGGGCTGGATCGTTATCGTCGCCGTGCTTGCGATCGGGCTTATCCTCGTCGTGCTCATGAAGATCGCTATGCCGAAATTCAAGATCATGCAGAAGCTCATCGACCGCGTGAACCTCGTGTCGCGCGAGATGCTCATGGGGTTGTCGGTCGTGAGAGCGTTCAATCGCGAGAAGCATGAGGAGGAGCGCTTCGACGAGGCGAGCACGCGACTGATGAAGACGCAGCTGTTCACGAACCGCGTGATGACGTTCATGATGCCGCTTATGATGCTCATCATGAACCTCGTGTCGGTCGGAATCGTCTGGTTCGGCGGCCATGCCATCGATGCGGGCGCGCTCCAAACGGGCGACCTCATTGCGTTCATCACCTACTCCATGGTCATCATCATGGGCTTTCTCATGATCGGCATGCTCTCCATCATGCTTCCACGTGCCGATGTGGCTGCCCGCCGTATCGAAGAGGTCCTCGAATGCGAGCCCTCGATTCGCGACCCTGAACCTGCCGTTTCCAAGGATGCTGAGCTTTCGGCTTGCGATGCGCCGGGCGCTGAGTTCGCTTTCCGCGATGTGAGCTTCAAGTACTCGGATTCTGCGGAAAACGTGCTCGATCACGTCGATTTCACCTGCCAGCCTGGAAAGACCACGGCCATCATCGGTAGTACCGGTAGCGGAAAGTCGACTATCGTGAAACTGGCGCTGAGGTTCTACGATGTCAGCCAGGGAAGCGTTACCATCGATGGCATTGACGTGCGAGACGTGAGTCAGCATGCGCTGCGCGAGCAGCTGGGGTACGTTCCCCAGAAGGCGTTCCTGTTCAGCGGCACGATTTCCAGCAATATTGCCTATGGCGCGGAAGGTGCCGATGACGAGCGGATTCGCGAGGCGGCGGATATCGCTCAGGCGAGTGAGTTCATCGACGAGAAACCGGAAGGGTTTGGGAGTCCTGTTGCCCAAGGTGGCACGAACGTCTCCGGCGGCCAGCGTCAGCGACTTGCCATCGCCCGCGCGCTTGCGACCGACGCGCGCGTCTTCCTCTTCGACGACAGTTTCAGCGCCCTTGATTACAAAACCGATGCTGCGCTTCGTCATGAGCTTGAGGCGCGTCTGGGCGGCAAGACCGTGATCATCGTGGCGCAGCGCATTTCGACTGTTCTCAGCGCCGATCAGATCATCGTGCTTGATGAGGGCCGCGTCGTCGGCAAGGGCACGCATGCGGAGCTGATGGAGCAGTGCGAGGAATATCGCGAGATCGCCATGTCACAGCTATCCGAAGAAGAGCTTGAGGGAGGTGGTGTGCGATGAGCGAGAATTCCCAGGATTTGAAGAAAGCGACGCAGCGCCGTCGTCCTCCGCATGGGCCGGGCGCGCGAATGATGCCTGGCGAGAAGGCGAAGGACTTCAAAGGGACCATCGCCAAGCTTGTGCGATTCATGGGGCAGTTCAAGGCGTCTCTCATCGTCGCCATCGTGTTCGCCATCTGCTCGGCAGCCTTCAGCATCGTGGGTCCGAAGGTGCTCTCGCAAGCGACGACCGAGCTGTTCAACGGCATCGTCGCGAAAATCGACGGTACGGGCGGCATCGACTTCGACGCCATCGCTGGCATCATCGGCGCGACGCTTGCCCTGTATCTCGTCAGTGCAGCATGCAGCTTTTTACAAGGATGGATGATGACGAGCGTGTCGCAGCGCACCTGTTATGGGCTTCGCCGCGCCATCGCCGAGAAGATCGATCGCGTGCCCGTTGGCTATTTCGAGCGCAACTCAATCGGCGACACGCTCTCGCGCATCACCAACGACGTCGATACGCTCGGGCAGAGCTTAAATCAGGGCGTCACGCAGATGATTACGTCGATCACGACCCTCATCGGCGTCATTGCGATGATGGTTTCGATCAACCTGGCGATGACGGGGATCACCCTTGTGATGCTCCCGGTTTCGCTTGTGCTCATCATGATCGTGGTCAAGCTCTCGCAGAAGCACTTCCGCGCCCAGCAGGAGAAGCTTGGCGAGATCAACGGGCAGGTCGAAGAGACGTTTTCGGGCCATGCGGTCGTGCGCGCCTTCAACCAGGAGAAGGCCTGCGAGGAGCGCTTCGGCGAAACGAACGACAAGCTCTACGAAAGCGCCTGGAAATCGCAGTTTCTTTCGGGTCTCATGCAGCCTGTCATGAACTTCGTGGGGAACTTGGGCTATGTCGCGGTGGCTTTGGCAGGCAGCGTGTTTGCGGTGCAAGGCGCCATCACGGTGGGCGATATCCAGGCGTTTATCCAGTACGTGAAGAACTTCACGCAGCCAATAACGCAGTTGACCCAGGTGAGTAACGTGCTGCAGCAAATGGCGGCAGCGGCAGAGCGCATCTTTGCCTTCTTGGAGGAAGAGGAGCTTGCACCCGAGGAACCCAAGGCGTCCACAGCGCAGGTTCCCTGCAACGTGGAATTCGATCATGTTCGCTTCGGATATTCGCCTGACAAGGTTGTCATCAACGACTTCTCGGCGAAAGTTTCCGAAGGTCAGACGGTTGCCATCGTCGGGCCGACGGGTGCGGGCAAGACGACCATGGTAAAGCTGCTCATGCGTTTCTACGACGTCGACGGCGGTGCTATCCGCATCGGCGGTGTCGATGCACGCGACTTCGCGCGCTCCGATGTGCGCTCGCTGTTTGGCATGGTGCTTCAGGACACCTGGCTGTTCAGCGGGACGATTCGCGACAATATCCGCTACGGCAAGCTCGATGCGACCGACGCGGAAGTAGAGGCTGCGGCGCGTGCGGGTTGTGCCCACCACTTCATCAGCACGCTGCCTGGCGGCTACGACTTCGTGATCAACGAGGATGCGAGCAACATAAGCCAAGGCCAGCGCCAGCTTCTCACAATCGCGCGTGCAATCTTGGCGAACCGGCGTATGCTTATCCTCGACGAGGCGACAAGCTCGGTGGACACGCGTACCGAGGAGCGCATCCAGCGGGCGATGGACAACCTCATGGAAGGTCGCACGTCTTTCGTCATTGCGCACCGGCTCTCGACGATTCGCTCGGCTGACCTGATCTTGGTCATGCAGCATGGCGATATCGTCGAGCAGGGCACCCACGATGAGCTGCTCGCCCGCGGTGGCTTTTATGCGGAACTCTACAATTCGCAGTTCGACGAGGGCGAAGAGTAGGTATCCTGTGCAAGGGCGTCTTTCGAAGGCGCCCTTGATTTGCCCATAAGTTGATTCCCAGTGGAGTATTCGTGGAAGAAAGCGCAGATAATTCGCAAGTTTCGTCCGATTCGAACACCGCGGGTGCGGCATTAACCGCAGTATCCGGCAAGCCGTTGCCAAGCGATGCGCCCGACGATTTGTCTCGGTTCACGCAGCCTGATGGGCTCGTCCACATCGCAGCATTCGATTTCGACGGAACCTGCATCTCGGGGAACTCCCCTGTGCTTTTGGTTCGTCGCCTTATGAAGCTCGGCATGCTTGAGAAAAGCGTCCTTGCACGCATCTTGCTGTGGGGAATTGCCTATAAGTTGCGCCTTCCTCAGAATGAAAGCTGGGTGCGCGGGCTGGTGTTTCGCGCCTTTGCCGGCGAGCCGGTGTCGCGTGTCGACGACTTCTTGTGCGATTTCTACGACTCGGATGTGGCGTGCCTGTTCAGGGAGCACGCCGATGCGGAGCTTTCACGCCATAAGGCAGAAGGCCGTGTTGTCGTGCTCGTGTCTGCGACGTTCGAGCCCATCGCCCGCCGCGCGATGGAGACGCACCCCATTGATTTTCAGATTGCAACGCGCATGCGTGTTGCCGCTGATGGAAGCTATACCTGCGATGTCGAGGGGCTTCCCGTCGAGGGGGACCAGAAAATCGTGCGGTTGCGCGAGTTCGCCGATGAGCGCTTTGGCGCTGGCAAGTGGGTCCTCGATGCCGCCTATGGCGATCACCATTCGGATCGCACGCTTCTCGGAGCAGCGGTCAACCCTGTCGCTGTCACGCCCGATCGTCCTCTTGCGAGAACGGCGACGCGTGAGGGTTGGCGTATCGCCGAGTGGTAGCGCCCTCAACAGGACGCGAAGACTCCCTCTCTCATAAGAATCCTTTTCCCATGTAAAGAATCGTGGGAATACGTGCACTTCGGGACAGATGTGTTACCTGTGGGCTAATATAAGAAGTTAAAAATAGAGAGTGCGATGCGTGCTTAACGCATCTGCTTTACGATTGGAGGTGGGTCCATGCTGGAGAACGCTGATAAGCAAAGCTATGGTGAAGGTGCTGACGGAAGAGACGTCGATTATCTGCTTCGTGCGAAAGACGCGTGCGCGAAAGGCGACGCCGTGCTCGGCATGCATCTGTATTTGACCGCCTTCGAAAAGGCAGCGGGAGCTGCAGGAGAGCCGAGTCCCGAGGCGATTGATGCGCTGAAGAAGGCGTGGGATTTGGCGTGCGATCTTAAAGAGCGATCCCTTGCTGAGTACATCTTCGGGAAGCTCGATCCGTTCTTGAGTGCGGGGGAGTCTGCGGAATGCTCGGCGCAGCTGCAGCGGCTTGCCCTCGATAAGCTTGAGGAATTTGGGCTTTCCAAAGACGAGCTGCAAGATGTGGCTGAGATGATCTCGAGGGATTTCCTTGGGTTTGACGCGAAGCTGTTCAAGGTGGAACCCTTGGGCGATCTCGCGTCGGGCGCTCTGCCGTCGCTCGCGGCGGGGAAGGGTTCGGTCGAGTCGAAGGGCGATTCTGCTTCCGAGGATGACTCTTCTCGTGCTGACGGGCGCGAAGCTCGCTCCGAAATGTCGCCGCTTTCGAAGCTTGCGCTCGATGCTGGTGTGAAGTCGGCTGTTGAGCCAAAAGAGAAGCTCACCTACGACGATCTTGCAGGCTACGATGCGGCAGTCGCGACGATGCGCGATTTCGGCATCGGCATGCAGGACGACGAGGATTTCAAGGCGCTCGTCACCTTGCTGAACGCTCGGCACGGGCTGGACCGCTTGCCGGTGACCGACACCTTCGTGTTCCGCTCTCCAGCGCGCGAAGATGCCGGTCGATTCGTGCAGGCGACGATTGGCGAGCTCAAGCTTCCGGCGATGCGC
The DNA here is from genome assembly GCF_934617235.1 of uncultured Ellagibacter sp. GTDB lineage: Bacteria > Actinomycetota > Coriobacteriia > Coriobacteriales > Eggerthellaceae > Ellagibacter. Next base: position 16,151 of record NZ_CAKTTZ010000036.1, read on the forward strand.
ATGCGCATGGAGGAGAACCTCTCCGGCATGCCGATTCTTTGTGTGATGGGGCCCGCTGGCAACGTGACGCGGCCGACGCGTCCCGAAAGCGCATTCTCCGGACGCGGTATTCTTGTGCTCGAAGATATCGATTTGTGGAGCGCCCCGCAGGTGGATTCGGGGGATGATTTCGAGGGCTTCGTGTACGCCTCGCTTTCTCGCGGTGCTCGTGAGGCTATCGAGCTCATCCGATCCGCGGTGGACAACCCCGATGTCTATGTCTTGGCGTCGGCTTCGAAGGATGCGGAAATCGACCCGTTCTTCCTGGAGCTTCTCGAGCCGCTGTCGCTTATCGACATCGAGTGCCCAACGGCGGAAGAGCGCGTCGAGATCTGGATGGAAATCGCTCGCGACCATCCTTCGATCCGAGGGGTACGCATCGCTGACCTGGTGCGTTATTCGGTGAACATGCCGCGTTTCGACATCTATATGGCTGCGCGCGAGGCTATCGAGGAGGCTTACAAGGAGAGCCTTTTCGCGCGCCGCTACGTTCCGGTTACGCGCGACAACCTCTTCGATAAGCTTGCCGCCTATCAGCCGCTTGACTCGAAGGAATACCACGAGCTGGAAGAGCAGGTAATTCGCGATTTTCGCCAGGATTTGGAAAACATCGACGACTTGCTTTCGGGCCAGTAGAGGGGGCTTTACCGATGGATATCACACGACGCTGCGACTACGCGTGCAGAATATTGCGCGCCGCATATCGCAACGGCGAGGAGCGCATGTCCGTTGCGGAGCTTGCCGAGCGCGAGGGAATTCCCTATGCGTTTGCGCGGAGCATTCAGCATGACCTCACGAAGTGCGGTTTCGTGAACACGACGCGCGGCGCCCATGGCGGGCTGTGCCTTGGGTGCGATCCCGCCACCGTGACCGTTCGCGATGTGGTGGAGGCGGTCCAGGGTCCTGTGAGCGTTTCCGAGTGCGGCGTGGGAAGTTCGCCGTGCGGACGCAGCGACACGTGCGCGTACAACAAAGTGTGGCGCGGTGCCGACCGCATCTTGAGCGAGTACTTGGGGTCGATTACATTAAAAGATCTCTTCGAGATGGGCGGTGAGCATCCGCGCGTTCGCGAGGCACTCGGTGATTGCGCTGATGGTTGCGACGCATGCGCGAGCCGCATCAACCTGGCCTTGACCGAATCGTGCCATGGGAAGGTTTCCGACTAGCATGGCGGAACTTTGCTGTCCGTGGCCCGAGAGCGCTCCATCTCCCGAGGCGTTTGTTGCCTTGGTGAGGCGCGAGGGGCGGCGGCTCTATCGCGACCTTCCGTGGCGTTATATCGACGACGCTTACGCAGTGCTAGTTTCCGAAGTGATGCTTCAGCAAACGCAGGTGAAGCGCGTTCTTGGCCGCTGGGAGCGATTTTTGGCGAAATTCCCCACACCCGATGCCTTGGCGAGCGCGAGCACATCGGATGTGGTCGGGGAATGGCAGGGACTTGGCTACAATCGCCGTGCTCTCGCCCTCAAGCGGGCATGCGAGATTTGCTCGCGGGATTTCGGAGGGAAGCTCCCCGAGGCTGCTTGCGACCTCGAACGGCTTCCTGGAATCGGCCCCGCAACGGCTGCGGGGGTCGTTGCGTTCGCCTTCAACCGCCCTGCGCTGTATCTTGAGACTAACGTGCGAACAGTCTTTCTCCATGAGCTTTTCCCCGATGAGGGGGGTGTTCGGGATAAGCAGCTCGAGCCTTTGGTCCGCGCAACATGCCCTGCGGAGAACCCTCGCGAGTGGTATTATGCGCTGCTCGATTACGGCGCGCATTTGAAGGCGACGCTCGGCAACGCCTCTCGCCGAAGCGCGCATTACACGCGGCAGAGCGCGTTCGAGGGGTCACGGCGCCAGAAGCGCGCTGAAGTGGTGAGGATCGTGCTTGCGGCCGAGCGTGCGATTCCGCTTCCCGAGGTTCACTCCCTTCTTGATACCTTCGAGCGAAAGCATGGGCGCGATGGCGTTGACGACGTGCTGTTCTCGTCTATCGTGGCGGACCTTCAACGAGAAGGTTTTTTCACCGTCGAGAACGATCGTGCGCGCGCCTAGAAACGCGTATGTGGTAGAATGCTCGAATCCGTGGGGGAGTAGTCGGCGCCATCTGGCGCGACTTGGCCAACATACTGCTCATTTGAGCTGGTCAAGCCTTAAATGACAAGACTCGCGGTGTGACGCTTGTCGCACCGCGCTTCCATATGCCGGCGCGCAAGCCGGTTTTTTTGTGCCCGAAAGCGGGGGCTTCGGGCGTGCGCGCTAAGACGAGAGGAATGAAGCTGTGGGTTTTATCGAGCTGTTTTTGATAGGCGTTGGGTTGTCGATGGACGCGTTTGCCGTTTCCATTTGCAAGGGGTTGGGGATGAAACGCCTCAACATGAAACAGGCGCTCGTGATCGGGCTTTTCTTCGGGGGCTTTCAGGCGCTCATGCCGTTTTTGGGATGGGCGCTTGGAACCCAGCTCGCCGATTTCATCACTCCGATAGATCACTGGATTGCGTTTATTCTGCTTGCGATTATCGGCGGGAAGATGCTCCTCGACGCGATTCGCGGAGGTGACGAGGAAGACGCGGGCGAGCCGAAAGATACGAGTCTCGACTTTAAAGAGCTGCTCATGCTGGCAATTGCGACGAGTATCGACGCGCTCGCCGTGGGCATCACCTTCGCGTTCTTAGGCGTGAACATCGTTTGGGCGATGGTGATCATCGGCGTGACGACGCTCGTGCTCTCCGTGATCGGCGTTGCCGTGGGGCACGCTTTCGGCGCGCGCTACGAGAAGGGCGCGACCATCGTGGGCGGCGTCGTGCTCATATTGATCGGCTGCAAGATCCTTCTCGAGCATCTGGGGGTTTTGGCGCTGTAACCCTGGCGCTGGTGCCCCTCGCGTTGCCGGCCGCATCCCGCGGGCGGCGTATTCGAAGGTCGCGCCGCATCCCGCGGGCGGGGCGGCTTCGGCTTTCGGGCAATGCCCCTCGTCAAGCGCTTGCTACTCGATGGGGTAGCTTCCGAGTATCTTCACTTCGCGCAGCTTCAACCGCAAGCAGTTCAGTGCCGTTTGAATGTGCGGCTCGTTCGCGTTGCCCTCGAACTCGATGAAGAACATGTAATCGCCAAGGGCCTGCTTGGTCGGGCGCGACTGGATAAGGGACAGGTTCACGCCTGCATAGGCAAACTCTGACAGGATCATGTTGAGCGTGCCCGCACGGTCCATATTCAGGAAGAGCACGACCGAGGTCTTGAACTTCGAGCCGGTGAACACGGGCACATGCCCCTGGCGGCCGATGAGCGCGAAAAGCGTCTGGTTGCCGAAGTGGTCCTCGATGTCGTGCGCGAGGACCTTCGCCCCGTGGATTTCGGCAGCGAAGGCGTTCGCGATTCCCGCTGTGTGGACATCGGCTGCGGCAAGGCGTGCGCTTTCCGCGGTAGACGACGTGGTGACGGTCGTGCGGCCCGGCATCTTCTCCGCCATGAATCTGCGGCATTGGGCGAGCCCCTGCGCATGGGAGGCCACCGTGGTGATGTCCCCGATTTCGGCTTCGGGATTCACGACGAGGCAGTGGTGGATGTCGACGACTTCTTCGCCCAAGATAACCGATGAGCTCTTCAGCGCGAAACCGTCGAGCGTGGCAGTAACCGGCCCCTCGATGGAGTTCTCCTTCGCAACGACGCCGTACTCGCAGCGCCCGCGATCGACGCAGTCGAACACCTCGTCGAAAGAAGTGCATTCGATGAGGTCCGGATTCTCGATGCCGAGGCGCTTTGCGAAGGCGAGCGTCGCCTCATGGGAATAGGTTCCGATCGGACCGAGGAAGGCAATGGCGTTGTCGGGTGAGCTCATATGCGGGTAACTCCTTGAAAAGCGATTTTCACGTGCGCGAACATTGTAACGGTGGCTTACGGTTTGCGGGAATAATCTCGGAAAAGTTCTTGAATGCGGTTTGCTCGCGACGCGAAAGGCCAAATGTGAAGTTATTTTAAAATGAAACTTAGTTAACATTTCAATAATTAATATGATGCCTGAACAGGCATAATTGGTGTTACGTAGCAATATTGACGTAACATTTTCGGTACAATCATTTGTTTTTTCGTCCCTTCGCGCCAATCACGTGATACTAAGTGCATAAAATAGCTAGGTTTTATAGGGAGAACGTTCGCGCATGCATGGATCGGTATGCGTGGACGCTCGCGAAATTGGTTAATGAGAGGAAAAGGAGGTGTGCACATGGTAAACGAAGCTACTGCTTCCGAGTTCTCTGAAATGCTCGAAGCGCGGGGGGTTACGCGACGCAGCTTTATGAAGCTTTGCGGTACGATCGCAGTTGCGGCAGGTTTGTCAGAGCTTGCTGCTCCACGCGTTGCTTCTGCATTGGAAAACTCCGTTATCGGTGCAACCAAGGGAAACCTGTATCCGGTCATCTGGATCGAGGGTGCGTCGTGCACAGGCTGTACGGAGTCCTTTGCCCAGGTTGAAACGCCCGATCCGGCTGAGGTGGTTCTCGAGCTTCTGTCGCTTAATTACTCCGAAACGCTCTCTGCGGCGGCCGGTTGGTCGATGGAAGAGGCCAAAGAGCAGACGATCGAATCCGGCAACTACGTCCTTGTGTACGAGGGAGCCGTTCTTGAGGGGTGGGGCGGCCAGGCACTTCGCGTTGCGGACAAGCCCGGCACCGAGCATCTCATCGAGGCTGCTGAGAAGGCAAAGACGGTTATCGCGCTCGGCTCTTGCGCTGTGAACGGCGGCTGGATGGGCGCGCACCCGAATTCGGCGGACGCGCTTGGCGTTGAGCAGTTCCTCAAGAAGTCCGGTATCGATGTCCCCGTTGTGAACATCCCTGGCTGCCCGGCGAACCCCGAGTGGCTCATCTCCGTGCTCGTCGACGTCATCATGCTCGACAGCAAGCAGCTCAAGCTCACGAGCGACAACAAGCCCGAAGGCATCTTCGGTCAGACCATTCACGACAACTGCGAGCGTCGCGGCCACTTCGAGAACGGCGAGTTCGTCTACAAGTTCGGTTCCGAAGAAGAGGCCAAGGGCTACTGCCTCTATCCGCTCGGCTGCCGTGGTCCGCAGACGAAGTCCACGTGCGGCATCACGATGTGGAACAACCGTCGCAGCTGGTGCGTCCAGGCGGGCTCTCCCTGCATCGGTTGCTGCGAGGCGAACCCCAACGACCCGGGCGACAACTGGGTCGAGGTGAACACCCCGTTCTACAAGCGCCATCGCGACCTGCGCATCGGCGATTGGATGGTTCAGCCCGGCACGATTGCCCTCACGCTTACCGGCCTGGTGGCGGCGGCACTCGTCGTGCATGGCTTCGGCATGAAGGCGACCGGACGCATGGACGGCGGCGCCGACTTCGAGACCATCCGTAAGTGGGATAAGGATCATCCCGAGAGCTCCATCGGCACCTACGACCTCACCGACGAGGAGAAGGCGCAGGCTTGCAAGGAGAACTCCGGCAACGTTTCCCAAAAAGAACGTCTCTACGACACCATCGGTGTTCGTCCTGACATGAAGAAAAACGATACGGAAGGAGGCCAAGAGTAAATGACCCGTTCAATCATTGACCCGATTACCCGTATCGAAGGCCATCTTCGCGTCGAGATGGAAGTCGAGAACGGCAAGGTTTCCGATGCTTGGGTCTCAGGCGGCTGCTTCCGCGGCATGGAGCTTGTCGTGAAGGATCGCACTCCCGAGGATGCGGCTCAGATCGTCGAGCGCATCTGCGGTGTGTGCCCGGTTTCCCACGCGCATGCCTCTTCGATCGCCGCTGAAAAAGCTTACGGCATCGAGATTTCCAACAATGCGCGCATCATCCGCAACCTGATTGAGGGTGCCCAGTTCCTGCACAGCCACATCCTGTGGTTCTACAACCTGGCGGGCCTCGATTACGTGAACCCGCTGAACGCCCTGAAGGCGAACGTCGGCGATGCGTACGACCTGGCGGCAGCGCAGGGTTGTGCCACTGCGAGCGATATGTATGCTCTGAAAGAGCGCCTCTCCAAGTTTGCCGACAACGGTCAGCTGTCCATCTTCTCGGGCAACTGGTTCGACGCTGAAGACGGCACGGGCTACAAGCTTCCCGCGGAGCTCGACCTCATCCTCACCGCGCACTATCTCGAGGCGCTCAAGATGCAGGCGAAGGCTTCCGAGATCTCCGCTTTGCTCGGCGGCAAGATGCCCCACGTTATGACCATCATCCCGGGCGGCACGGCATTCGTTCCCACCGCAAGCAAGCTCGACGATTTGAAATACCTCGTCGACGAGCTCTACAACTGGGTTGAGGCGACCATGCTTCCCGACGTGTTGGCTCTGGCTCCGTATTACACGGATGCTCTCAACTGGGGCAAGGGCTGCGGCCGCTACATCGCTTGGGGCGTGTTCGAGAACAAGAGCATGCTTCTGAACGAGCGCTACATGCCGGCGGGCGTTTTGCAGGACGGCCTGAAGCTTGAGGATGTCGAAACGTCCAAGATCGCCGAGTACGTGGGCCATTCTTGGTACAAGGGCGAGGAAACCCGTCAGTCTCCTGACTACACCACCGAGCCCGAGTACACCGAGTACTACAAAGACGGTTCGGACACGGTCAACGATCGCTACTCCTGGGTCAAGTGCCCGGGCTACGACGGCAAGCCGATGGAGGCGGGCTCGCTTTCCCGTATCCTCGTTGCCTACAAGCGCAACGTGCCCTTCATCGTGAAGCATGTCGACGCGGTTCTCGAGGCGCTCGGCGCACCCGGCAACCTGAATGCACTTGGCTCCACGCTTGGCCGTACCGGCATCCGCCAGGTCGAGACACTCTACATCGCAAGCCTCATGAAGGAATGGGTGGACGAGCTGATCGAGGCTGTGAAGAGCGGCGACAGCGAGTACTTCCGCGAGCCTGCTCGCATCTCGGGCGAGGGCGAGGGCCTCTGGGAGGCTCCGCGCGGCGCGCTTTATCACGCCGAGAAGGTCGAGAACGGTCGCATCCAGGGCTACCAGATCATCATTCCGTCCACGTGGAACTTGGCTCCTCACAACGAGAAGGGCGAATATGGTCCGCTCGAGCAGGCGCTTATCGGCGTGCCGGTCGGCGACATCAAGAAACCGATCAACGCGCTGCGCACCGTTCACAGCTTCGATCCCTGCACCGCTTGTGCTGTGCATGTGACCGAGCCTGCAACGGGCAAACACTTCGAAACCGTTACGAGCCCTTGGGGGGTGAAGTAAGATGGCACATCTTGCACACTACCGTGAGGCGCATCCCCTCGTTTTCGTCATCACTCACTGGATCAACCTCATCGCGATGATCGTCCTGATCGTCACCGGTTTCTGCATCCATTTCCCGTTCTGGCCCTACTTCGAGAGCCTGGCGCGCGGCATGCACGTGTTCTTCGGCTTCGTGATCTTCCTGAACTGCGTGTTCCGCATCATCGCTGCGTTCTTCGTGAAGACGGCCCCGACGGGCGGCACGCGCAAGCAGGTCACCGACTACAAGACCTGGCTGCCGCAGAAGGATAACCGCCATCAGGGTCTCATCTGGATCAAGTACTACCTGTTCTTGAAGAAAGATCACCCGCTGGGAGCGAAGCTCGGCGTTCCTCAGAAGATTTCCTACCTGTTCATTCCGGTGCTCATCATCGTGATGTTCTACACCGGCATGTGCCTGTGGGTGCCGACGATGAACCTGCCGTTCTTCGCAGCTGGCACAAGCCTCGTTGGCGGTCTTATGTCGATGCGCATCATCCACTACTTCATGATGTACATCTTCATCATCTTCATGTTCATCCATGTGTATCTGGCTAACATCGAGGGCATCGCCCCGACGAAGCTTATGTTCCTCTGGAAAGAGCATGGCGGACTGGTGTACGACCCCGATACCCACACCATTGTGGGCGAGGACGACCTCGGCGAGTCCGAGAAGCACTAGGCGTTAGCAACGAGAAGGAGCCCGCCATTGTTGAGCGGGCTCCTTTTGTCTTCGATGCATGGCATTGGCGTGGGTGCTCATCTGAGCAGGCACGCCAATGTGGAATGCGAATCGCGAGAATCGCAAGGCTATCGATTTCGAAAGAGGGGTGTGCGCCGTCATGGCACGCGAGCTCACTGATGAGGAAATCGCCCGCGAGGAGAAATTCCTGAAGGGCATCCCGCGCGTCAATATCGGCGCGCTCTTCCTGCCGCCTATCTGGGGGCCGGCGCATGGCATGTGGGCGGCCATCTTGTTCTATCCGATTTGGCTGTTTGCCGACAATACCTTTTACGCTGCTTTTTCTGCTCCTAGCGTGCTTTCTGTCGTGTTTGCGGTGGTCGTGTTCGTGCTTTTGACGGCGGCGACGGTCGCTTTTTCCATCGTAAGCCAGCCCTTCGCTGCCCATCGCGCGGCCGAACACGGCGTCTCGCGTGAGAAATATCTATCGCGGCAGCGCGCATGGGCGGTGGCGTCGGTCGTCGTTGGTTGCGTGATGATTGCTGCCGCTACCTATTACAATCTTGCCATCCGTCCAGGTTTGGGGGCTTAAGCGCATGGGGGAGAAAAAAGCCGTCGTTTTCTGCGTGGGAAACCGCCTCATGCTTGATGAGGGCATAGGGCCTGCCGTGTACGATACCGTGTTGCGTGATTATGAGGTGCCTGACAATGTGCGGCTTTTCGATGTCGGCTGTATGAGTCTGGATATGCTTCCCTATGTGGACAGTTGCGATGTGATCATCACCGTCGATGCGGTCGATGGCACGGGCGATGCGCCGGGCACGGTGTACCGTTTCTCGCCTGACGCTATGGCGCGCCATACGGGGGCGATGGCATCGCTTCACGACTTGAAGCTGGTCGATTTATTTGATGCCGCTTCGCTTCTTGGGTATGAGGCGGAAGGGTATTGCCTGGGGATGCAAGTTGCCAACATGTCACCTTCGGAATATGCGATGGACTTGACCGAGCCAGTGCGTGAGGCGCTTCCCCTTTTGGTCGAAACGCTTGTTGCCGAGTTACACCGCCGTGGCTTCTACCTGAAAAAGAGGCCGCTTGCTTCAGAATAGCATCGTGAGCGATTGCCTTATTTGAGTGCGGCATGCTATCATTTCCCATGGCCTTTCCAACCGAATGCCCATTCTGCAACGGGCGTTTCGGGCAAGTTATTCGCGCCTTTCTGCCTTGCGCGCGATGCCCGGGTCAAGGGTGGGCTTATGGGCTTGACGATTCTGCGTCGTCTTGAAGGCTGAATATTCCGTACAAGAAAATATAAGGAGATGCTTCATCATGATGAAGAAGGTTTTCGCTGTCGTTTGCACGCTCGCTCTCGCAGGTGGTGTTCTCGCGGGTTGCTCGGGCAATTCCAACAACGCTGAGAAGAAGTCCGACTCTGCTGCTACCGAGCAGAAGGCTGCTGCCACCGACGAGGTCAAGGCTCCCGAGTCCGATGTCGCCATGAAGTACATCACCCCGGCTG
>NZ_CAKTTZ010000037.1 GCF_934617235.1 uncultured Ellagibacter sp.
TCCGAAATCGGATCAGGCATGATACTTGCCGATCGAGGCGGCATGCACAAAGGCGCTGAACAGCGGATGCGGGCGGGTCGGGCGGCTCTTGAACTCGGGGTGACCCTGACTTGCAACGAACCACGGGTGATCGGGAAGCTCGATCATCTCGGTCAGACGGCCGTCGGGCGACACGCCAGAGATAACAAGCCCCGCCTCCTGAAGGCGATCGCGGTAGGCGTTATTCACCTCGTAACGATGGCGATGGCGTTCGTAGATGATTTCCTCGCCATACGCTTCGAATGCGCGCGAGCCGGGAGTCACCCTGCAGGGGTAAGCGCCCAGGCGCATGGTGCCGCCCTTGTCTTCAACATCCTCCTGCTCGGGCATGAGGTCGATCACGGGGTATTCTGCCTGCTCGTCGAATTCTGCCGACGTGGCACCCGTCATTCCTGCGACATCGCGGGCAAATTCGCACACCGCCGCCTGAAGTCCCAGGCAGATGCCGAGAAACGGTACTTTGTTCACGCGAGCATAACGCGCCGCAGCGATCTTGCCCTCGAAGGCGCGCTGGCCGAAACCGCCCGGCACGAGAATGCCGTCCATTGAGCCGAGGGTTTCCTCGGCGTTGTCGTCGGTAAGCTCCTCGCCGTCGATGAGGTGCACTTCCACGTGGCGCCCCTCATGGACACCGGCGTGACCGAGGGCCTCGATGACGGAAAGATACGCATCCGGAAGCGAGACGTACTTGCCCACAACCGCGATGTCGACCTGGCCCTCACAGTTGTCCGACGCCTCGAGAAACGACTTCAGCGGCGTCAAATCGATCGGCCGCACCTCAAGCCCGAGCTTGTCGAGAACCTTCACGTCGAATCCCTGCTCGTCGAGGGCAAGCGGCACCTGATAGATGGAAGGCGAGTCGACGCAAGCAAGCACGTCCTCGGTCGCCACGTCGCAGAACAGCGCAATCTTCTCGCGCACCTTGTCGGTGATCTCGTGATCGGAGCGACACACGATGAAATCGGGCTGCACGCCGATGGAGCGCAGCTCCTTGACGGAGTGCTGCGTGGGCTTGGTTTTCACCTCATGAGCTGCGGCGATATAGGGAACAAGCGTCACGTGCACGAAGAGCACGTCACCTGGATCTTTCTCCTTTTTGAACTGACGGGCAGCTTCGATGAAGGGTTGGGATTCGATGTCGCCGATCGTGCCGCCGATCTCGGAGATGACGATGTCGGCGTTCGATTGGGAGGCGATGCGGCGCAGACGCTCTTTGATGGCCTCGGTCACATGGGGAATGACCTGCACGGTTCCGCCGAGGAAGTCGCCGCGTCGCTCGCGCGCGATAAGCGTCTGGTAGATAGAACCCTGCGTGAAGTTGGACTCGCGCGAAAGGGATTCGTCGATGAAGCGCTCATAGTGACCCAAATCGAGGTCACCCTCATGGCCGTCATCGGTGACGAAGACCTCACCATGCTGGAACGGGCTCATGGTGCCGGGGTCGACGTTCAGGTACGGGTCCATCTTCTGCATGGTCACCTTGTAGCCGCGCGCCTTGAGCAGATGCCCCAAAGACGCCGCCGTGATTCCCTTGCCCAACGATGAGACGACGCCGCCCGTTACAAATATATGCTTGGCCATGATTCTCCTTCTGATGCGCAACCGAAATGCTATCCAACCTCGTGAGTTACGACCTCGGGCTGCGCGAGTCGACACGCTCGGACGCGGCCAGGCAAACTCCAAACGTTCGTTCATTTTACTCGAACGAGCAAAACGCACGGGGAACGCACCGCGCATTTAACACATCAGTAACGAAGGAAGGGGCGCTGCAGAAACCCATGCCCACAGCGCCCCTCATACAAGCGAAAAGCAATCGCCGCAGCCCAGGTATACCCCCTGGACAGAAAGGCGCACAGCAGGGCGCACGCTCAAAAGAAGAAGCGCGTCATCAGGGAAAGCGCACTACCCCAGCGCCAAGACGTCGCGCGCGAGGACGGTGACCATCTTCGCCGTCGCTGCACGATCGGCCACGTATTGCGGAAGCGCGTTGTTCGAGCCGTTAGAAGGCGAACCCGTCATGACACCCGCCTGGGCGCACCAGGCTACCGCATCGCGCGCCCAAGGGGAAATCGCGTCCGCGTCGTCAAAGATGTCCAGGTTTGACTGGTCAACCGCGGTGTTCGCGCCTGCAATCTTGTTCGCATAATTCGCAATCATCTTGGCGAGCTGTTCGCGCGAAACCTCCATGTCAGGCGCGAAATCGTTCGTTCCGTCCCAACCGTTCACGACACCGACCTCGCGTGCCCAGGTAAGCGCCTGCCCGTAGAAATCCTCGTAGTTCGCATCATCGAACTCGGGCTTGTCGGAAGTGACCTGGGGCTTGCCCGCCACGCGCCAAAGGATAGTGACTGCCTCGGAGCGTCGGAGGGCATTCGCGGGCCCGAACAACGTCGTGCCTTCATACCCGGTGATGTAGCCATGGTCGTAAACATAATCGACAACGCCCGAGTCGACAAACCAGTCGCCATAGTAGCAATCGCTGAAATGCTCGGAGGGAACGCGCCCGTCATCGACGCCAGCCGACGCGTATGAGATGCGCACGTTGCCCATCCAATCGCCATAGCGCAGCGTGAGCCCGCGCGAGGAGAGCGACTCAGGTTCGAGTCCCGAGGTCCGGTCGGGGTCGAGGATGATGAAATTGTCGGTGGAAAGATTGTCCGGGTTATCCACGCCCTCGTATCCGATAACGGTGACCCAGTGCTGCGAGCCGCTTCCCGTGGTCACGAAGAGCACGACCGGATGGCCGTCGTTGATGGCGTTATAGAGCGTGCGAAGCACGTCAGACTCGCTCCCGATGACACGGCAGTCGAACTCGTCGGTCATGTTCTTGCCGTAAAACCCGCTCTCGCCGCGGGAGCCGCCGTAGTAGTCGAACTCCGCCCACGTGTGCACGATGCCTGTCGTGATGGTTTCCGCATACGCCGCGGCGTAGCCCAAACACGACCCGCCCGTGTGCTGGAGCCCCACCTGGTTGATGAGCACCTGGTCGAACTTGAGCATGCGCCCATTCGACTGCAGTGTGATGCGGGCCTCATCCGCACCCGATGAGGATCCCTCGCTTACCGCAAAGGCAGCGGGCGGAAGGGAGAGTGCAGAGGCGAGGGCGATTGCGCACGCAGTAGCGGCAGAGTCCTTGAGAAAGCGAGACGGTCGAGAAGCCATGAAACCTCTTATCCGGACGAAGGGCCGCACCCCTCGTCCTGCAGCGGGAATTCGCAAACCCGCCGATCGCGAGAACATAAAACAGCGTCGATTGTAGCATGAGGGCCGAAAACGCCCCCTCGTACCTGCGTGTTCCCTCCATAACGCCAGGTGAGAGCATCCTGCCTCGCGGGTGGCCACGATTGCTCGCGAAAACGGGTTCTTTGAATCTTCGCGGCAAGAACACCTACTGCGCGCCCCCTTCGCTATAATGATTCGGTTCATGGGTTTATAAAGGTTGCGTTAAGCGGAAGGGTCTCGTTCATATGCGCCAAGGATTCGACAACGACAAATACATCGCACTTCAAGCAGAGCACATCAGAAGCCGCATCAACCAATTCGGGGGCAAGCTCTACCTCGAGTTCGGCGGCAAGCTCTTCGACGACTACCACGCGAGCCGCGTCCTTCCCGGGTTCGAGCCCGACAGCAAGTTCCGCATGCTAAAGACCATGGTCGACGAGGTCGAGATCATCATCGCGATCAACGCGAACCACATCGAGAAATCAAAGACGCGCGGCGATCTGGGCATCACCTACGATGAGGAGGTCCTGCGCCTGCTCGACGTGTTCCGCTCGCGCGGGTTCGCCACCTCGGGCGTCGTGATCACCCACTTCGAGAACCAGCCTTCCGCCGTGGCCTTCCGTTCGCGCCTTGACGGCCTGGGAATCAAAAGCTATCTGCACTACCCCATCGCCGGGTACCCCTACGACACCGCGCGCATCGTCTCCGACGAGGGCTATGGCAAAAACGAGTTCGTGGAAACGACGCACCCGCTCGTCGTGGTGACCGCCCCCGGCCCCGGCTCGGGCAAGATGGCAACCTGCCTCTCGCAGCTCTACCACGAGCACAAGCGCGGGAACCTGGCGGGTTACGCGAAATACGAGACCTTCCCCATTTGGAACCTGCCGCTGAAGCACCCGGTCAACATCGCCTACGAGGCCGCGACGGTCGATCTGGACGACGCGAACTGCATCGACCCCTTCCATCTGGAGGCCTACGGAAAGACCACGGTGAACTACAACCGGGACGTGGAAATTTTCCCCGTGCTGAAGACCATGATGGAGCGGATCGCAGGAGAAAGCCCCTACCAGTCGCCCACCGACATGGGCGTGAACATGGCGGGGCTTGCGATTGTGGATGACGACGCCGTGCGCGACGCCGCGAAGATGGAAATCGTACGCCGCTACTTCCAGGCTGCCGTCGACGCGCGCCGCACCGGCATTCACGAGGAACGCGTCGAGCGGCTCGAGCTTTTGATGAACCAAGCGGGCATCGACTCGAGCTTCTCACCTGCGCGTTCGGCTGCACTCCTTAAGGAGGAGACGACGGGCGGCCCCGCGGGTGCCATGGTGCTTGCCGACGGGCGCGTGGTCACCGGCAAGACGTCTCCGCTTTTGGGCGCCGCGTCCTCGCTTTTGATGAACGCGCTCAAGGCGGTCTCAGGCGTCGACGACGACATCTACGTCATCAGCGACGACGTGATCAAGCCCATCTGCACGCTCAAGACCTCGACGCTGCATTCGAAGAACCCGCGCCTGCACTCAGACGAGACGCTACTCGCGCTCTCGGTGAGCTCCGCGACCGACCCGCTCGCCCAGCAGCTTCTCGACCACGTGGACGACCTGCGCGGATGCGACGCCTTCTTCAGCGTGATCCTCTCCGCGACCGACGAGAGGCTCTACCGCACCTTGGGAATCAACGTCTGCTGCGAGCCGAAATACGAGCAGCGCAGCTACTACCATAAGTAAGGCGCCTGCACGATAAAAAAACGCCACGGCCCCATCGAGCCCCGCATGAGTGAGTCATCGTTCATGCACAAGGGCTAGATGGGGCCTTCGGCTTTTCCTAGCAAGCAAGCAAAAGCGCCTTTTCTAATCTGACAAGACAAGAGAAGTACCCTTGAGGGGAAATTCCTTCGATTCGATCGAGGAACGCATCAATCCATGACAGTGGATGCTTGACGACGAACGAACGCGCCTGCTCCTCGTAGCCATCGCCTTCACCCACACGTCGGCACAGCTCCGAGAGATAAAGCAGCTCGATGCCCATATGATCCTCGTACTGGCGGTTCTCGTTGCTCAGCTCCAATCCGAGGTCGTGCAGGTAATTGCGCATTTCGAAGGTTGCCTCACCAAAGCCAACGTTGGTGCTTCCACGATACATCGTCTCCCACGGTGGTGCCGCCGGCGAAGGAGGCCCGACGAACAGGCGCGTGTATTCGACAGACACAGCTTCGACAGCCCCCTTACCGCGTTCCTTTCCAATTCGCTCAACGGTACTCTCGCAGAGGCTGATAGCCTCGCCAATACCATCTTCGCCAAAGTCGGGAAGGCTTTTCCAAAACAAAGGATCGAGACCTACAGACTGGGTTTGCGTCATAGGTTTGAGCAGGGAGTTTCCGATGAAAGCGAGCATATCGCTGTATCGCAAATAATCAATTTGAGTAACGATGGACATCGTTTGCTCCTAACTACCCTCGTACCGCCCACAGAAAGGCAATCTGCAGACGATACGAGAAATAAAAGCATAAGAGGAGATGAGAAGGGTATCGCACTAGGCAGTTAAGAAGCTCGAGCTTCGCTGACCCCCGCCATTGGAACCGTCGCCTTCCCTTCCCCGATTAGCTTCGATACCAAGGCAAGATAAACCAGAGTTGCAAGGGATATAACACCAAGTACCACAAGAATCTCGATCGGTGTCGGAGCATATGACCCGGCAGTCGACCAGATATCGACGCCACTGGAATGCGCGGCAACGCTCGAACCTGATGAAATGCCAGGAGCACCCGCCATGTTCGGATGAATGAACGAGGTAAACAGGAGCCATACGCGCTTGCACAGAACACCAAGCACCACGAGGGCGCTTGACACCATCACAAGTCCCGTGCGCTGACGGTTCTTGGCGAACACCAGGATGCAGAAGGGAACAATCAGACCGGCAACAACTTCGAACCAAAAGAACGGAGCCGTCGCGCCCGAAAACATCTCGCCAAGGAGCTGTGCGCCACCCGCAGACTGGGGATAGGCGACCGTGAGGACCTCGCAGCCGACGAAGAAAGCATCGACGGCAATGCAGGTCGCGAGCAGACCGGCAAGACTCGCCATGAGATCGCGCCCCAGCTTGATAAGCTTCGCCTTCTCGAGCGAGACGAGCGAGATAAGCAGGAGGGCGAGACCCGAATCCATGGCAGAGGCCACGAAGATAGGCGCCATGATGGCCGAGTACCAGCCCTCGCGTGAGATCTGCAAACCGAAGATCCATGCCGTCACGCTGTGCACGAGGATGGCGATGGGGAGGGCAAAGCGGCTGATGACAGCGACTTTGCCCCGATCGGCCTTCTTCGAACACATGAAATACAGGTACAGGATGTTAATAACGAGATAGCAAACGATAACGCACACGTCCCACAAAAGCGGAGACATGAAGTTCGGGCCTGTGAGGATGCGCCAGACGCGGTACACCCCGCCAAGGTCAATGAGAACGAACAAGCCCGCCACGCAGATGCACACCGTGGACAAGATGACCGCCGGCAGAGCGACCTTCTTGAACTTCTCAATATGAAACACCGAAGCAGAGCTGGCAACGATAAGGCCGCCTGCAGACAGACCGACGAACAACATGAACATGGTGATGTAGAGACCCCATGAAGCGCCATTGCTCATGCCAGTGACGCCAAGGCCATTCATCAGCTGAAACACATAGGCGCATAATCCGGCGATCGTCAAAATGCCAAGAATGCCCACAGCGATTTTGTTTCTTTTAAGCAATTCCATAGCGCACCTCCTCTATTTGAAGTAATGGACTTGCGGACGCGTGCCCTGGTCTCCCAACAGCACAAATCCATCGTGACTGCGAAGGGTTCGGGAGATTTCGCTATCCGGATCATCAAGATCACCGAAGATGCGCGCGCCAGGCGGGCAGCATATCACGCACATGGGCTCTTCCCCGCGGTCGGTGCGCTCTTTGCACATCGTGCATTTCTCAGCAACGCCCTTCGGGCGAACAGGGACATCCTTGTCCCCGTAGTTGAAATCGGGATTGCGCACAGGCTCGTTCCAATTGAATACGCGCGCGTTGTACGGGCATGCTGCCATGCACATACGGCAGCCAATGCACTTGTCGTAATCGATTTCTACACGGCCCTTGTCATCTTTGTAGGTCGCGCCCGTCGGGCACACCCTCAAGCAAGCAGGGTTTTCACAATGCTGACATGCGACGGGGATATAGGTGCGCTCCAGATTTGGATAGCTGCCAAGCGCACCGTCGATCACATCGCATCCCTCGGTGAGCACGCGGTTCCATAGCATGCCGTCGGGCACATTATTCTGCATCTTGCAGGCATTCGCGCAAGTATGGCACCCGATACAGCGCCCAAGATTAATGGCAATTGCTAATTTGGCCATAAGATCTCACCTACGCTTTCTTTATTTCGACGAGCGTATCATTAAAAGGAATGACAGGGCCCTTGAGCAAATCACGACCTCGATCAAGCACCGCATCATTAGTTAGATTTTGCAAGTTTCCTTCCTGCATATACTTGCTCCAAAACCCTTCGTACGAGCGAACGGTTCCCGGCCTCACCGCATTGTTCTCTTGCACTCTGCAGCTCGCAGTCCCTCTATCATTCACTATCTGGACCATGTCGCCAGTTTTCAGACCACGGGATTCCATATCGGTTGGGTTTAATTCGACAAAAGGATCGACGAACTGCCGAATCCAATCAGCGTCGCAAAAATGATTGTGAATATGGAATCTCGTTCGTGTTTGCAGGAACACCAGCGGGTATTTTTCGCGCAATGGGTTATCCGAATACACCTCATTTGGCTTTTCGTAAGTAGGCAACGCCTGATTCCACTTAACCATCTTTTCGTAGTAGATCTCGAGTCTCTTCGTCGCCGTCTTCAATCCCTTGTCTAAGTTGAGACGGGCGGGGCGAGACACTTCGGGAAGAGGATAGAGGCCCTTGCAATCCTGCAGCTGCTCCACTGTTAGAGAGGAAAGCCTTTTGTCTTTGGAGTTTTTCAGCTGGTAACGAACATTTTCTTCTCTCGTCTTGGGAAGAAGATCCCCATATCCCAAGCGACTAACCAGCTCGCGCTCAATATAGAAGTCGCTCTTACTCTCAAATAGCGGATCGATAACCTTCGATTGGAGCCGAACATGACTTTGGGCAACGCTAACACCGCCGACTTCATCTTCGCACTCGAACCGCGAGCAAACAGGCAGAACGTAGTCGGCCCAATCGACAATCGAGGTATGATATATCTCCGCCACAACGACAAGCTCAAGCCCTTTGAGCCATTTTTCCGTTTCATGCATATTAGCGAAAGACTGAAGCAGTAAATCGCAAGGAGCGAACAGCGCTTTGATTTCTTCGGTTGCCCGTTGCTCGATGACTGCTTTTTTCTGCTTGCTAACGGAAAACTCTTTCGGAAGCGGCCAGGATGCCAGGGGAGCTGAAGGGGCTCCCGTTCCACCCCCAAAGACACCTACCGAAGCCCCAGGTTTTCCGATTTGCCCCGTTATCGAGGCTAGAACGATGGCGGCGTGCCCAACGATATCGGCGTTCTCGTATTTATCACCTCCGCCGTATCCCAAAGACAAGCTTGCAGGGCCGCCAGTTGCATACAGCTGAGCCAGGTAGTGAATCTTATCAGCATCGATGTCGGTCTCTCCCTGCGCCCATTCGAGAGTGTATTCAGCCTGCTGCTTCTTGAGCAACTCGAATACCGGCTTCACCGTCTTACCATCAACCAAGAACTCGCCTTCGAGCGCTGCTTTCTCGTTTCCAGGCGTAAAGGCTTCCGGAGCGCCGCTTTCGACGTTCCACACAAGATATTGGGCATCTGTGTCGTCGCCAGTTTTCAGCAGCTTCCCTGATTCGACGTCCACTAGGTACGGGAACGAAGTATACGAGCGCATAAAGTCCTCGTCGTACCAACCATTTTTGATGACATCGGATATCATTCCAAGCAAAAGGGCAGCATCCGTCCCGGGGACAATCGGAATCCACTCGCTAGATTTACTCGCGGTGGTAGAAAAATTTGGATCGATGGTGACGATGTGGACACCGGCCTCTTTCGCCTCGAAGAAGGCCCTGGTCGTGACGAGCTTGGATTCGAGTAGGTTGTTCCCCATATGGATAATGGTTTTGGAATTCACCCAATCCAAGTCCTCGTTCGTGCCCGAGGCGAATCCACCGCCCAAGCCCGTTGCAGGATCGAGCCCGTTTCCAATGCCTGTATCGATTCCCGTATTCTTATCGGTCAGCGCGCCTAGGATGTTCATAAGAAATGAGTAGTTTGCCTCTTTGGCGCGCTTCACAAAGATGCTCTGACCGCCATATTGTTCTTTAATGCTAGTCAGTTTGTCTGCGATTTCGTCGAAGGCTTCATCCCAGGTAATCTGAACGAATTCCCCGGCCCCTCGTTCGCCGACCCTTTTTAAAGGGGTCTGAATTCTCTCGCAAGAGTAGATATGCTGAACCTCGGAAATGCCCTTAAGGCAGCATGTTGCAAACCGCTTGTCCGCCCATGCCTGATTAGGCTGAATCATCGCAAGCCTGCCATCACGAACCGTGCATTGCAGAGAGCAATGTCCGCTACAATGCGACTGATGAGTCGTATATGCAACGCGCTCCTCCGCTCCCTCGTCGGCATTCGCCTCGACAGGAGCCAGCCAATTGCTGGAAGATGTCATTCCCGCAGCGCCCGCTAAGCCCAAGGCTCCAGCAACACCAGCAGTTTTGAGAAAGCTTCTTCGAGTTAGCTCGGCATGCGAGCCTGCCACTTCCCCCATTTCCTCTCCTCTTTGACCAGAACGATTCGCCAACAGCGACCGCGAGCCCCAAACTTCGTCTCCCCCAGTGCAACGACGGCGAACCATCCGTCTGACATTATATGGGATTGGCCAAATCCTATGACAATCAAGATATCAGATTGTCATAGGGCAATCAAGATAATCCTATGATTTTTTGTCATATGATTATCTTGATTGAGCGATACTTAATCTGAGAAGCGCTATTTCGAAAGCAGCTTATTTATGGCCAAGAGCGTCCTTCATCGTGTCAGGAAGCACATCGCTAAACCCTTCGCTAAAGGAGCTAGGAACGACCACAGTTCCGCCCGTCTCCCGCACGCTCTCGTAGAGCAGGTGCATCGCGCGCAAGCGAAGAGCAGAATCGTTTGCGTCATACGCTTTGCTTATGTCATCGAGCATATCGCTGATGTCCTGCTCTGCCTCCATCAAGATAATGCGCGCTTTCTTGCGTTGCTCGGCCTGAGCTTCAAGCGACATAACGTCCTGCAGTTCTTCGGGAAGAAGAATATCCCGAACTTCCACAGAGAGAATCGTAATGCCCCAAAGCGCCACCTTCTCTTCGAGAGTGCTTTTCAGCTCGCGGTCAAGCTGTTCGCGACGAATGGCCACCTCTGCCGCGCCCGCCCGTCCAATCGCATCGCGTAGCGCCGTTTGCGCAGCAAGCTCGACTGCGCGGGAGAAGTCGCCCACCTCCGTGCAAGCCGCCTTCGCGTCCCACACCATCCAGAACAGAACAGCGTTCACATTGATGGGGACAAGATCGGAAGTAAGAGTCTCCTCCGCCCCAAAAGTCGTCGACCTGATTCTCGTATCCACCCGCATAGCATTTTGCTCGATGATGGGAATAGTCCAGTACAAGCCCGGACCTGAGACACGATTGAATTCTCCCAATCGGAGAACCACCACGCGCTCCCATTGCTGAGCGATGTGGGCCGACATTACCGCAAGCATTGCCACTACAAAAGAGCAAGCAATGGCAACGATCCCCACTTTCCCAAAAAGCAGCGATGAGAGTCCCATCACGACACAGAGACTCACCAAGAACACTGCTATTGAGAACACAAGGACCCCTGAACTGGATGCGCGCTCTCCGACCACCTCGGTGCTTGCGTCTGGAACGACCTCTGGCATCCGCTTTTTGCGAAATGCACGAGCACTTCCTTCTCTAACATGAGTGCTTGATCCACTTGTCTTCACGCGTCGCTCCCTTGACTCCCCTGCTACCTTGCAGCTTTCTTATCCGAACCAGGTATATCGACTTCAACGATACGCGCAGCACCGCGCTGTTTTTTATCGCCAGCGCCAAGTTCGGCCATCTTCATCCGCTGAATACGGCGAGTGATGCCCGCCTGCACGTCATCGAGGGATAGACCCATGTTTCGACATGCGACAATACAATCATCCATGACTTCGTTCAGCTCTTGTGCGTATTCACCATCCGCTTCGGCATTGAGATCTCGGACGAATGCGCCACGTCCGCGAGTCGACTCAATGTAGTCGTCGGAGGCCAAGCTAAGATATGCTTTGTTCACAGTGTTGTAATTGATTGAAATATCGGCAGCAAGCGCTCGAACAGTTGGAAGTTGATCGCCTGGTTTAAAGTATCCCGTGCTAATAAGGTACACGAGGCGTTGACGCAGCTGCACCCACAGTGGAACATCACTCGTCTTGTCTGGTTCAAAAGGGAAACTCATCGTCTTCTACCTATCCTCTCGTTTCCACTCGAAACGTCTGCTTCGCTATTATTCATTCCGCTCAAATTCCGGGGTGAACGCCAGCCTGAACAAGGCAGTAGCGCATCACAAATCCACCTGCAAGCACGCAAGCAGCCGATGTCATCCCCAGCGAGGCGCGAATAGGCTGCCGTGAGCACAGCTGGTAGTCGAGAGCAAGCGGAACAACAAGCCCAAGCAGCACGAAGCCCGCCCAGAAAAGACCTGAATTCGACCCGAGCACCAGCTCCTTACCCGACAAAACGGCTGTCTTGCTTGCAGAAACAAGGGTCGTCAGCAAAAACGTAACGACGGACAAAGCCTCTAGAGCAATAACAAGCCCATCAAAAAATGCAATCTGTCGTAGCACGGAGCCGAACACGCTCCCAAGCCCCGCAAGCAGCGACGCTCCCATCACAAGTCCCATTCCGCACGAAAGCGACGACAAGATGAAAAGCGCAGGAAGCCATATGTTATGCCATAGGGGAACGGAGCGAAGGCTCTGAAGCAGCAAGCCCGTGTAGGCAATAACAACAAGCGAGATCAATGCTGTCAAAACGCAGAGCAACCGCAGAATAAAAACGCTACTTCTTCGAATCATTTGCGCCCATATCAACGCCTGTAGTGTTGCGCCGAGTATGCAGAAGATGAGCGCATACGCGCCGATGGTGATGTGAACCGCCCTGGGACTTGTGAATAGCTGCAAAACCATATCCGCCCTTCCAAGGTCAGCGAAAAGGAAGAGACCGCCAGCGACAAGGGCAACAAGGGCAAACGCAAAGCCAAATCCGAATAGTTTTCTGTACTCCCAAGACACGAAAATGCTACGTGCGGGACCCTTTGAGAACCGACTCCGGGGGACAAGGATGCCCATGACCGACAAGACGAGGCAAGCACCAGCGCCCGCGCCACCGAGGAATAAATAGCAAACAACGAGTTCGCTGAACATGCTCCCCTCCCCATCGTCAATAGAATTGTCTTAATTCAATTTCCATCATTCTACTATTTCGCTCAATAGTGTTCCTTCTGGTTACATTAATTGGTAAGCATCTTTCCCATATCGAATAAGAATGGGCCACCTGGGAAACTTGCTCCTCCCCAAAAGACTCACCCGTTTGCGCCGGATGCGTCTCATATCACAGGCTGCTGCAGATTATCGCAGGATTGCAAGTGTTCGGATGAACTTGCGAATCAACCTCGCCCCGCGAATCGCGTGATTTGCGGGGCGATTCGTGGTTTTCCCTTCCTCTTGCCAGCTGCACAGCTTATACTGAGCAGCTGCACAAGGAGTGCGGGTGACCCAGCGCACGGCCAGGCATCCAGCCTCGAAGCATACAACGAAAGGGACGGCTATGCCTGTTTCCAAGCAGACCGTCGCCACGTTCCAGCGCGCGAAAGCCGAGGGCAGAAAGTTGGCAATGCTGACCGCCTACGACTATTCGACCGCGAAGCTTCAAGATGAAGCGGGCGTTGACGGCATTCTCATCGGCGATTCCTTAGGGAACGTCATCTTAGGGTACGAAGATACCCTCTCAGTTACCATGGAAGATATGATCCACCACAGCCGCGCAGTCGCGCGCGGGGCAACGCATGCGCTCATCGTTTGCGACATGCCCTTCCTCTCCTACGAGGTGAGCGTGGAAGATGCGGTGCGCAACGCCGGGCGCCTTTTGAAGGAAGGCCGCGCGAACGCCGTGAAACTCGAGGGCGGACGCGAGGTTTGTCCCCAGGTGCGCGCCATCGTGGCCGCAGGCATCCCCGTGATGGGGCATCTCGGCTTGACCCCGCAATCGGTCAACGCCTTCGGCGGCTTCAAAGTGCAGGGGAAAACGGAGGAATCCGCCCGTGCGCTCCTCGACAACGCCCACGCCCTTGAAGAGGCCGGCGCCTTCGCCATCGTGCTCGAATGCGTGCCCGCCGCCTTGGCAGAGCTTGTCACCAACCGCATCTCGATTCCCACCATCGGCATCGGGGCCGGCTCGGCGTGCGACGGGCAAATCCTCGTCTACCAAGACATGCTCGGCATGACGAGCGGCTTCTCCCCCAAGTTCGCACGATGTTTCGCGGAGGTTGGCGAGGTGATGCGCAAGGGCTTTTCCGACTACATCGAAGCCGTCGACGCAGGCACCTTCCCCGCTGAAAGCGAAACCTTCCACGCGGGCGACGACGTCATCAAGAAACTGTACTGATCCACCAAGAAAGATAACTCCCTTATGAATATCGCAACAACCGTCGAACAGGCGAAGCAAACCGTGCACCAATGGAAGGCCGAAGGGCTGACCGTCGGACTTGTCCCCACGATGGGCTATCTCCACGAAGGGCACGAAAGTCTCATCAAGCGCGCCGTCGCCGAATGCGACCGCGTGATGGTGAGCGTTTTTTTGAACCCCATCCAGTTCGCGCCGAACGAGGACTTGGCCACCTACCCGCGCGATTTTGAAGCCGATACCGTGCTTATCGAAAACGCTGGAGCTGACCTGGTATTCCACCCCGAGCCGACCGAGCTCTACGCTCCCGACGCCTGCACGTTTGTGAACGTGGAGGGCATCACCTCCGAGCTGTGCGGCAAAACGCGCCCCACGCATTTCCGCGGGGTATGCACCGTGGTCTCCAAGCTCATGAACATCTCGCAGGCAGATCGCGCGTACTTCGGTCAGAAAGATGCGCAGCAGCTCGCCGTTGTGCGAAGGATGGTTCGCGACCTGAATATGAACGTGGAAGTCATCGGCTGCCCCATCGTGCGCGAAGCCGACGGCCTCGCGAAGAGCTCGCGCAATACCTACCTCTCCGCCGCCGAGCGCGAAGCGGCGCTCGTCCTTTCCCGTGCCGTGCGCGAAGGGCAGCGCCTCATGGAGGCAGGCGAGCGCAGCGCAGACACTATCCTTGGCGCCATGCGCGCGATTATCGAGGCGGAGCCCCTTGCGCGCATCGATTACGTCGAGATGGTGTCATGGGACGGCATTGAGCCTGTCAGCACCGCCACCTCATCGGTCCTCGTGGCCATGGCGGTCTACATCGGCAAGACGCGCCTCATCGACAACTTCATCTTCGAAATGTAGAAACGCGGAAAGGGAAAGCCCATGCTCTTGCATATGTTGAAGGGGAAAATCCACCGCGCGACGGTCACGCAGGCGGAGCTTAACTACGTCGGGTCGATCACCGTCGATGAGGCACTCATGGAAGCCGCCGGCATCCGCGAGTACGAGAAGGTGGCGATCGTCGATATCAACAACGGCGCACGTTTCGAAACCTACGTTATCGCAGGCGATCGAGGCAGCGGAACCATCTGCTTGAACGGTGCCGCCGCACGCTGCGTCTCGGTTGGCGACAAGATCATCATCATGTGCTACGCGATGATGACCGAGGAGGAAGCGGATGCCAATCCTCCGCGCGTCGTGCTCGTGGGCGAGAACAACTGCCCCGAGCGCGTCACCCGCTACGAGCGTCACGGCGAGCTCGAGCGCTAAGCAAGCCTTAGGAGGGCGCCCACTTTTGCGGTGCCCTCCCGCACCAAAGGAGCCCCAGCTGAGGGGCTCTTTTCTTATTAGGACGCCCTTTTATCGAGGGGGGACACCTTCCCAAAGGCGACGTCCCTAGAAGAACACCGAGGACGCGTACTCGTAAAAGTTCTCGCCCTTGTAGCGAAGCAGCGTCGTCGGCTCGGCTCCGCGGCGAACGTACATGCGCTTGATCGGGGATGAGAACTCGGCCATTTCGCCATCGATGAAAAGGGTCGCCTCCCGTCCCGCCGCATTTTGCGACAAGTCCATTTCGACAACATCGTTTGCCGAGGTCAGCATTGCGCGGGCACGAAGTGAATGCGGCGCGATCGGCACGGCGATCAACCCGTCGAAACCGGGCGCCACAAGCGGTCCGCCCGCGGAGAGCGCATAGGCGGTCGAGCCCGTCGCCGTCGCCACCACAAGCCCGTCGCCGCGCATCTCGGCGATATGGACGTCGGAGATGGAAAGCGAGAAATCGACGATGCGCCCGTTCGCGCCGCGCGTCACCGCCGCCTCGTTCAAGGCGAAAAACGTATGGCCGCCCGCCCCTTCTTGCGACGACTCTTCCCCTTCGCACTCGTCGTCGTCAAACCAGGTAGAAACCTTCTCTTCATGCGACGAAGCCATATCGACATCCGCATCAGGGGAAGCCCACGGGTCGGACTCCCCCTCGCAAACGATATCGACACGCAGATTGCTGCGCCGCTCGCTCACCGTCTCGCCCGCAAGCGCCGCCGCCACGATAGCCACCACACCGTCTTCGCTCTCGTTTGCAAGAAAGCCCAATCTCCCGAAATTGATGCCCAGAATCGGGACACCCGACACACCGACCGCGCGCGCCGTTCGCAGGATCGTTCCGTCGCCGCCCAGAACGACCGCCATATCGACACCGCGGGCAAGCTGGTCGGAAACGAGGGGGTTCGGCGCGAGACCTTGTAGGTCAGAGGAGTCGAAGACTGCGTAATCGATTCCCTGAGTTCCCAGGTAAGTCGCTAAAAGCAGTGAAGCGTCGATCGCTTGCGAATTGGAGTTATTGCGTACGATGAGCAGGTTCATAAGAGCACTTTCGTTGTGTTTGCTAAGATGAGATGATTATATCCGAAGAGAATTGGTCGTTTGCATGTCAGACAAGCTCGCACGAGCTCAACATAGGCGCGTCCCCAAGCAACCCGACGCCCGCCATGCAAACGAAGCGCCGGTCGAGCAAACTCGCTTGCGGGCAACTGGCGAGACGGGGCAGATTCCCATCGTGGGCAAGCACGCGGGCGTCGACAAGGCAGCACAGCTCGACGCCCGACGCGAGCGACAGGCCCTCATGCGAAAGGCCGCACCAGGGGAAACCTCGGCCATCCCCATCATAAGCAAGCATGCCGGCGTCGACAAAACGCGCAGCGTGGCGCATGGGTCCCATACGGGAGCACCCGCCAGCTCGAGCGCCCCATCGTGCAACGCCGCGGGCACACCCGAGTTCTCGCCCGCGTGCGAGCTCGCTCCCACGCCCGCGCCCGCCCCCGACGTCACCATCGTTGGCGAAGAGCCCGAAAGCAAGGCATCCTCCGTGGGCGCCTCAGCTGCGCTCATGAGCGTATGCGTGCTCTTCTCCCGCATCACGGGATTCTTGAGAACCTGGGCGATGGCCTTCGCGCTCGGCTCGTCTTTCCTCTCGAGCTCCTACCAGGTTGCGAACAACTTGCCCAACATGCTCTACGAGCTCGTCATGGGCGGCATGCTCGTCACCGCGTTTCTGCCCGTCTATATCTCGGTTAAGAAGAAATCTGGCACCCAGGCCGGCAACGCTTACGCGTCGAACCTGCTCACGCTTGTGACCATTTTCCTCGGCGCACTCTCGATCCTGTGCATGGTGTTCCCTGCCCAGGTCATCTACACGCAGACGTTCTACTCCGATCAATCGTCGAGTGCGCTCGCGACGTTCTTCTTCCAGTATTTCGCCATTCAGCTCGTGTTCTACGGCGCATCGTCTATCGTATCGGGCCTTTTGAACGCGAATCGCGACTACCTGTGGTCTTCGATTGCCCCCGTGGCAAACAACGTCATCGTCATCGCAACATTCCTCATGTACGCCGCAATCGCGCCCATAAACCCCGATGTCGCCCTGTTCGTCATCGCCATCGGCAACCCGCTTGGCGTCTTCGTCCAGATGGCCATCCAGCTCCCCGCGCTCAAGCGAAACGGCATTCGCTTGCGCCCCCGCGTGGATTTCCACGATCCGGCACTTCGCGACACGCTCGCCATCGGCGGGCCGACGTTCCTCGTGATGATCATCTCGTTCGCAACCGTGTCGGTCATGAATGCAGCCTCCTACTGCTTCGCAATCGACGGCCCTTCGATCCTCGCGTACGCGCGCCTGTGGTACACCCTGCCGTACTCCTTCCTGGCGATCCCCATCACCACCGCCATGTTCACCGAGCTTTCGGAGATGAAGGCGGAAGGCGACATGAAAGGCGTCGTCTCGGCCATTACGAACGGCACCGCGCAAATCATGTTCCTGCTCGTTCCCTTCGCGCTCTACCTTGCCGTGTTCTCGGTTCCGCTCGTCACGCTCTACCATGTCGGTGCCTTCACGATGGAAAACATCCAGTCCATTTCGAGCTATCTAGCCGTGCTCGCATTCGCGCTGCCGTTCTACGGCGTCAGCTCCTATCTGCAGAAAGTGTTCTCGAGCCTGCGGAAGATGGGAGTTTACGCAGCGCTCAATTTCCTTGCGGGTGTTGTTCAGGTTGCGCTTACGGCATTCTGGGCATGGACAACCTATAACGGCAACCCGAACCCTGCGACCATCGAGTCCATAGCACTCGCATCGATCGCATTCTACGTGGTTGGCGACGTCGCGATGTTCATCTATCTGAGAGCACACCTCGGCCATGTGGGAGTAAGGAAAATCTTCGGTGCCGCGCTCGCCGGTCTTCTGCTCGGCGCGGCGGGCGCCCTTTGCGGCTTCGGTGTGCTGTTCGCACTTGAAACGTTCATTGGGCCGCTGTCCGGGTCGCTTTTCCAAGCGTTCGCCTACATCGTTGCAGGCGGGCTTGTGAGCCTTATTGTGACCTTCGGCCTTGCCCACAAGCTGCACATTCCCGAAGCGTTGTTCATCACCAATATTGCCGGGAAAATATTTAGGAAACTACGCCGTCACTAGCGGCATCCCCTTATGAAAAGGAACGTCATGACCACCTTGAAACCTCGCATCGCACGCAAAGAAGAAATCGGGAAGCTCCTCAAGCCGATCGTCGTCGGAGGCGATATCCTCGCCTACAGCTATGTTCGCGAGCTCAATCGAGCCTTTGGCATCGACAAGACCATCGTCCTTGCAGCGGCCGACATCAAGATGCTCTCGACAAGCCGCTTCACCGACTATCGCCTTACCCCCGGCGTCCATGATGCAGATGTGCTCTACGCAACCCTCGAGGCGATTGCTGCCGAATTCGCGCGCGAGGACCCCGCATTCGTCCCGATGGTGTTCGGTTGCGATGACTGCCATGCACGCATGCTCTCGGAGGCAAAGCCGCGCCTCGAGGCAGCAGGCATCGTTGTTCCCTATATCGATTTCGAGCTCCTCGATGACATCACCCAGAAGCGCCGCTTCTACGAGCTGTGCGAAGAGCTTAGCATCCCCTACCCCAAGACGTGGTACTTCGACTGCAGTGATGCCGGCCCTGACGAACTGCCGCTCGACGAGCTGCCGTTTCCCTTAATCGCGAAGCCGTCGAACTCAGCACAATTTCAAGACGCCGAGCCGACGGTGCGCGGATGGCGCAAGATTTACGAAATCGAGGACGCCGCCGAAATGGCCGACGTCTGGAAGTCGCTGCGCGAGTCGAGCTATAACAACCTCATGGTCGTCCAGGATTTCGTGCCTGGCGGCGATGACGCGATTCGAACGCTCACCACGTTTTCCAATGCGCAAGGCGAAGTGCGCTGCGTATCGGGCGGCGTCGTGTGCCTGCAGGACCACGACCCCACGGCCATCGGCAACCCGCTTTGCATCCTTGGCGAGCGCGAAGAGGCCATCATCGAATGCGCAAAACGATTCATACGCCGCGTCGGTTACTGCGGTATGGCCAACTTCGACATCAAGCTCGACGAACGCGATGGGTCGTTCCGCTTCTTCGAAGTGAACACACGCTGCGGCCGCAACACCTACTACATGAGCCTTGGCGGGCAAAACTTCGTCGAGCTGATGGTTCGTCAGTTCGTCCTCGGTGAAGATATCCCCTATCACGAAGCGTACGACCCCTTTGTCTACTGCTGCGTGCCAGCCTACGTGCTGAAACGCTCGATGTCGAACGAAGTGCGCCTTACCGAAGCGCTCAAACGCCTGCGCTCAAACGAAGAGCACTATCCGCTGCATTATGCGCCCGACACGTTCTCGCACAATCTCTGGGCGAAAATCATGTACGTGAATCAGATTCGCAAGTTCAAAAAATTCTATTGGGATACGGAAGGCAAGCAGCTGAAATAGGCTATTCACTCGCCTTCGAAACCGGACGCTTGTAGTCGGGCTCAGTCGTGAGAACGACGGGCCCGTCTTCAGTAATGGCAACCGTTTTCTCGAAATGGGCAGACGGCTTCCCATCTTTCGTGCAGATGAGCCACCCATCAGGCATAGAGGCGAATTTATGCGTCCCGGCGTTAATCATGGGTTCGATAGCGAGCACCATGCCTACGCGCAGCGGTATCCCCCAGTGACGAAATCCATGGTTAGGGATATGGGGATTCTCGTGCATGTCGCGCCCAATGCCGTGGCCTCCATAGTCGCGCACGACGCCGAAGCCTGCGCCCTCGGCGATACTCTGGATGGCATGACCAATATCCCCCAGGTGATTTCCCGCCCGTGCGGCATCAAGCCCAGCCCACATGCATTCCTCAGTCACACGAAGGAGCTTTTTCTTCTCCTCGTCAATTTTGCCGATGGGAAAAGTCCAGGCGTTATCACCAACCCATCCATCGACTATAGCGCCAGTATCGATCGAAAGAATGTCCCCATCGCGAAGTATCGCCTTCGCCGAAGGGATACCATGAATAATCTGATCATTGATTGAAGCGCAAATCGAACAGGGGAAGCCTCCATACCCCTTAAATGCAGGAATACCGCCTTCAGCGCGAATCAGTTCCTCCGCAAGCTCGTCGAGCTCGAACGTCGACACACCTGGCTTCGCATGCTCACCTAAAACTCGAAGCACCTTGGCAGAAAGGCGCCCCGCCTCACGCATCGCATCGATTTCAGCAGGAGACTTCAAGATCACAGCATTTGCTCTCATCAATACCATCCCTTCTATCAGCTTATACCAGTATAGCCCCAAAAACAAAAAGAGCGCGGCACGAATGCCACGCTCATTTATCGATAGATTGAGTAGCCGAATAAGCTATTCAGCAGCGCTGGTGTATGCACGGGTCACGGAAGAATCCACCGCAACGCCCGGGCCCATCGTGGAAGAAACGGAGATGGACTTCACGTACTTGCCCTTAGCGGCAGCCGGCTTCATACGAAGAACCTCATCGTAGACGGTGCCATAGTTCTCAGCGAGCTGCTCAGCGGTGAAGCTAGCCTTACCGACGATAACGTGGGCGATGCCATAACGGTCGGCGCGATACTCAACGCGGCCGCCCTTGAGCTCCTTGATAGCCTTAGCAACATCGGTGGTCACCGTGCCGAGCTTGGGGTTCGGCATGAGGCCACGGGGGCCGAGAATCTTACCGAGACGGCCAACCTTGCCCATCTGATCAGGGGTTGCAACAGCGGCGTCGAAGTTGAACTCGCCAGCCTGAATCTGCTGGGTGAGTTCCTCGGTGCCCACGATATCGGCGCCAGCTTCCTTGGCAGCCTCAGCCATGGCGCCTTCGGCGAACACGGCAACGCGGACGGTCTTACCAGAGCCGTTGGGCAGGGACACCGTGCCGCGGAGCTGCTGGTCAGCCTGACGGGTGTCGATGCCAAGGCGGAAGTGAACTTCCACGGTCTCGTCGAACTTCTTGGTAGCAAGCTCCTTAACGAGCGTCATAGCCTCGAGGGGGGCCAGCGCCTCAGCAGGAACCTTCGCGATGGCTTCGCGATAAGCTTTGGATTTCTTAGCCATTCTATAAATCCTTTCGTGGTGTTGGCGAGTTGTTAGCTCTTCCACTTAAACAAACAGGGAGAGGCAATTAGGCATTGCCCTGGAGCATTGCAGCGACCTTGCGAGAAGGAACGTACTTGATCTTCATCTCGCGGCCTTCGATGCGAACGCCCATGGAACGAGCGGTGCCGGCGATGATTTCCTTCGCAGCATCGATGTCGTTCGCGTTGAGGTCGGGGAGCTTGATCTCGGCAATCTCGGTGAGCTGAGCATCGGTCAGGGTGCCGACCGTCTTCAACTGCGGGATGCCAGAGCCGCTCTTGATGCCGAGCTTCTCCTTGATGAGCACAGCCGCGGGAGGGGTCTTGCACACGAAGGTGAAGGACTTGTCCTCGTAAACCGTGATCTCAACAGGGATGATGGTGCCGGACTGGTCCTGCGTCTGAGCGTTGAACGCCTGGCAGAACTGCATGATGTTAACACCCTGCGCACCAAGTGCAGGGCCTACCGGCGGAGCCGGGTTGGCAGCGCCAGCCGGAATTTGCAGCTTGACGAAGCCGGTTTGCTTCTTTTCAGCCATCTGTACTACCTTTCAGATGAATCGCTTACTGGTTACTCTCTATCGCAAAGCGTATACGTGGTGAGAAGCCCCGGTCCACGCGGGCACCGTCGCACACGCTAGTGCACTCAAACTAAATGCGAGCGACCTGGTCGAAGGAAAGTTCGACCGGCGTTTCGCGACCGAAGATGGAAACCATAACCTTTACCTTGCCGGATTCGGGCGCAACCTCGGAGATGACACCGTCGAACTCGGCCAGAGGACCGGAAACCACCTTGATGGTCTGCCCCACTTCCAGCGTGGTGGAAGTCTTCTTCGGGGCCTCATGGCTCGTACGCTTCATGATCTTGTTGTACTCATCGCGCGTGAGCGGAGCGGGCTTGCCATCGCTGCCAACAAACCCGGTAACACCTGGGGTGTTGCGGACAGCTGCCCAGCTACGATCGTCGAGCTCCATACGGACGAGAACATATCCTGGGAAAACCTTCTTCTCGCTTTCCACACGGCGACCGCCCTCTTTGATCTCGGTCACCATTTCCGTAGGAATCTCGATTGCAAACACATTATTCTCAAGACCCATAGTCTCGACACGAATCTCAAGGTTGGTTTTCACCTTGTTCTCGTAGCCGGAATAGGTGTGCAGGACATACCACTTCTTCGACATTACTTAAACACCCAGCCCTGAAACGAAGACGAGCAACGGCGTGGCGATCAGATTGTCGAGAACGGCAACGTAGACACCGAAGAAAATCAAAGCGCAGACAACTACGACGCTCCAACGGGCGACATCTTGCTTCGTCGGCCAGGTGACGCGCTTCATCTCGGCCTTCACATCGCGAAGGAACTGGAAACGCTTCTTCTTAGGCTTTGCGTCCTTTTTGTCCTTGGAGACAGCTTTAGCCGCTGATTTCTCAGCGGTTTCTTTCGATTCCGAATCCTTTTTAAACAAAGAACGCTTCGGCTTTTCCTCAGCGACCTCTTTCACTTCCACCGAGGATTGCTCTTCGTTTTCGAGCTCCTCGCGCGCCTGCTTGCGCTGAGCACGAGCAGCGGAAGCCTTCGCTCGTTGAGTCTTAGATTTCTTTGCCATGTGCTTCCTTTATTCGGGAATTTTCATTCCTTCTAAACGCCAAACAAGCAGCCTTTCAAGGCTGCTCGCATACGACAAGCTGGCAGGCCAGGAGGGACTCGAACCCCCAACAAACGGTTTTGGAGACCGCCGCTCTACCAATTGGAGCTACTGGCCTGTACCTGATTCTAGACCGATCCTCTAACGAGTTTCGCGATGCACGGTGTGCTTACCGCACCACTTGCAATACTTGTTGAACTCGAGGCGGTCGGGGTTGTTCTGCTTGTTCTTCTTGGTCGTGTAGTTGCGGCGCTTGCACTCGGTGCAGGCCAAGGTGACCAATGTACGCATTAATAACTCCTTTTACCAATCACTTCTAGCAAGCTGTCGCATACACATGAATTCGAACAGCGAGGGGATACTATATCGCATCCCCTCGCCATAAGCAACTACAAAAGTAAAGTTACTTGATAATCTTGGTCACGCGACCAGAGCCAACGGTGCGGCCACCCTCGCGGATAGCGAAGCGGAGGCCTTCCTCCATGGCAACCGGGTGGATGAGCTCAGCGGTGATGGTGACATTGTCGCCAGGCATAACCATCTCGGTGCCCTCAGGCAGATGCGCAACACCAGTGATGTCGGTGGTACGGAAGTAGAACTGAGGACGATAGCCATCGAAGAACGGGGTGTGACGGCCGCCTTCTTCCTTGGTAAGGATGTAGACCTGGCCCTCGAACTGCTGATGCGGGGTAACCGAACCCGGCTTGCAGAGAACCTGGCCACGCTCGATGTCCTCGCGCTTGATGCCGCGGAGCAGGCAGCCGATGTTGTCGCCAGCCTGAGCCTCGTCGAGCAGCTTGCGGAACATTTCGATGCCGGTGCAAACCGTGTTCTGGGTCTCCTTGATGCCGATGATCTCCAGCGGGTCGTTGACATGCAGAACGCCACGCTCGACACGACCGGTAGCAACGGTACCACGGCCGGTGATGGTCATAGTGTCCTCGACAGCCATCAGGAACGGCTTGTCAACGTCGCGCTCCGGAGTCGGGATGTACTCATCGACAGCGTCCATGAGGTCCCAAATCTTCTGCTGCCACTCGGGGTCGCCCTCGAGAGCCTTGAGTGCAGAGCCCTTGATGATCGGCAGGTCGTCTCCGGGGAACTCGTACTCGCTGAGGAGTTCACGGGTTTCCATTTCGACGAGCTCGATGAGCTCTTCGTCGTCGACCATGTCGCACTTGTTCAGGAACACGACGATGTAGGGAACGCCAACCTGACGAGCGAGCAGGATGTGCTCGCGGGTCTGGGCCATCGGGCCGTCGGTAGCAGCGATAACAAGGATCGCGCCGTCCATCTGAGCAGCACCGGTGATCATGTTCTTGACGTAGTCAGCATGGCCCGGGCAGTCAACGTGTGCGTAGTGACGCTTGTCGGTTTCGTACTCAATGTGAGCAATCGAGATGGTGATGCCGCGCTCGCGCTCTTCAGGAGCCTTGTCGATGTCCTCGAAAGCCGTGAAGTCCGCATGGGCAGTACCATGAGACCCGTCGTTCATGGACAGGGTCTTGGAAATGGCTGCCGTCAGCGTGGTCTTACCATGGTCGACGTGGCCGATCGTACCAATGTTAACATGCGGCTTGGTACGCTCGAACTTCTCCTTTGCCATTCTTTTCCTCCTTATTTTGGTTTTCGCTTCAGCAAAAACGTAATAAACAACGACGCGCCCGTAAAGGACGCGCTAATATATCAATGGTAGCGGTGACTGGATTCGAACCAGTGACGCCACGGGTATGAACCGTGTGCTCTAACCAACTGAGCTACACCG
>NZ_CAKTTZ010000038.1 GCF_934617235.1 uncultured Ellagibacter sp.
AATGCAGTGTTTCCGACGGCGATGGCTAACTACTTCGGAACAGGGTCGCTTTCGAAAAATTTAGGTACTGGGATTATGATTACAACCCTTGTCGCTTCAGCTCTTCCTATTATGAGCGGTGCTTTTTTCGATGCGACGGGGTCGTGTGCTCTGGCGTTTTACGTAACCGCGGGAATCGTTGCGGCGTGTGCGGTGTGCGGCATACTCGTTCGTTTTCCTGCAAGGGGAGAAGGCGGCGTTCGCAGTAAGGAGGTTGTCAGGGGTTAAATGGGAGTCCGTTTCTGCTGTGTCTATAAATCTATAAGGAGGAGATAATGGAAAGCACGAACGTACCCATGTCGAAGCGTCTCATTGGTATTGCTTTGGCAGCTGTATTTATCGTAGGATCGATTTTCATTCCAGGAAGCGAGACGCTCGGTCACGAAGGGGTCATGACACTCGGCTTGCTTTTGGCGCTGGTGTCCTTGTGGGTTACATCTGCGCTACCTTTGGGCGTTACGGCGCTTTTCGTCATTGTAATGTGTCCGGTTTTGGGCGTCGTCGGCGGCTTGGGCCAGGCAATTGGTGGTTTTGCTAGTCCGGCCCTGTTCTTCATCATTGCGGTGTTCTCGCTGCCCGTTATCATGCTGAAGACTAACTGGGGAACTCGTCTTATTGGGGCTCTCATCAAATGGACGGGATCGAATTCTCGCAAGCTCGTTCTGGGATTTATGATTGCGACCACGCTTGTCTCAACGATCATGTCTGACGTGCCCTGCACGGTCTTGTTTCTCGGTTTCGCACTTGCAATCCTGAAAGCTGCAAACGCTAAACCCTTAGAATCCAATCTCGGACGCTGCTTGATGATCGGTATCCCGATTTCTGCCGTCACGGGTGGCATGGCAACGCCGGCAGGCAGCTCTTTCAACGTTGTTGCAATGAATATTCTTCAGAAGGCTACGGGCGCGTCGATCTCGTTCCTCGATTGGGTCATCGTCGCGTTGCCGGTGGTTATCGTGATGGTTCCCGTCACCTGGTTCTTTATCACTCAGATCCTGAAGCCCGAACCCATTACCGACGAGTGCCTTCAGGGTATCCGTGAACAGGCTGCCGCAGCTAAGAAGATCGAACCCTATGAAATCAAGGCTATTATTGTCGTGCTCGGCTTGCTTGTTCTCTGGATTGCTGGCAACTGGATTCCGGTGCTGAACGCTACGGTCGTTGCATTGATCGGTCTTACCGTGATGTTCCTTCCTGGCATGCAGCTCCTGTCTTGAAAGGAATTCCAGGACGCCGTGCCTTGGGGCATTGTGCTCATGTGCGGAACCATCATGTCGCTTGGTTCGGTTATCGAGTCTACGGGTGGCGCTGCGTTTCTGGCTGGCCTTATCACCAATAGCGGCGTTATGAGCCTGAGCTCGTTTGCGGCGTTGGCACTTATGCTTGCCTTCGTGTATATCCTGCACACCGTCTGCCCGATTGGCGTCGCCATTCTCGGTATCTTCCTGCCGATCATGATCACGCTGTGCGCAGGGTTCGGCATGTCGCCTTCTGTTCCGACTATTGCCTTGGCGGTTGTCGTTGCTGGCAACTACCTCATGCCGGTGAACCCGACGGTCATGTTAACGTACGGCGAGGGCTACTATACCTTTGGTGATATGTTCAAAACGGGTATTATTCCATCCATCGTGCTCGTTCTTCTCATGGCGGCATGGATGCCGTTTATCGTGGGAGTCTTGGGCATCTAGCTAGTTCCAACGTCTCCAGAACTTATCTATCAAGGCCTGCGATTCGCTTCGGATGGCAGGCCTTTTTGTGCTATGCGGAAACTGGATCGCCGTATTCTCTCTGCATGGCACCTTTTGTTACGATCCACTGTTTCCCGTATTTTCGTGCATCAATGCCTGAGACGATCTTTCCATATGAAACTGCTTTACGAAGCGTCGATTCGCTCAACCCCCACAGCTCTGAGGCGTCAGCGAATGACATAAGGTCGTCAAAAGGCGTGCTTTCTGTGACCCCGTTGTACCAGAGCTCATCGCACGAAAGATCGATGTCGTCATTCCATATGATGCCGTAGCCGCCGACGTCTACTTTGACATCGTTGAACAACGAGCCGTCTTCGAGGGCTTTGAAAGCGGGAATTCTCATTGTGAGCGGGGCAACATCATATTTCTTTGTGGTTCCGTCGGTGAATAGAACGCTAAGCTTCATACTGGGTAACGGGTAGACATCTTTGATTTTGTGGAACATCGAATACCTCCTTAACTCAGCGGGTCGAGTTTCTTGAATTCCTGCGTTTCCCACATGTCGAGCAGGGCATCGCGATTGATCCCAATCCACTCCCTGACCATGCCAGATGCGCGTGCGGGCAACTTGCCATCAAGCAATTCACCTGTATTGATATCGAACGCGGCGGTATCTTCGCCGTAAATTGCATGAACATGGGGAGGGTTGTGCTCTGATTGCAAAAAGTACATCCGAATCACGATTCCGTAAAAAGTTGAAAGTACTGGCATAGTTCCCCTTTTCAATCTTGCAGATAATATAATATCACGATACAGTGATAACATGGAGTAAAAAAGCCCAAGCCTCTATAGGCTTGGGCTTCGAAAAGTGCTGCGTGGGACGTTGCTACCCTAACTGGTTAATATAGAGCTCGATCGGACCAACGTTTTTATCTTCATTGGTGGTGTCTGCCTCGATGACGCGAGTGAGATAGCCATTGGCTTCGACGTATACCCTAAACTTCGCGGCGGGAATTTGGTGGAACCAGAAGTCGCCGAAGTCGTCAGATTCAGTCACCTTGATTTCGCCGGAATCGAGATTCTCGAGTGTGATCTTTGCCCCAATGATGACTTCGTCAGCCTCGAGATCAACGATGATGCCACCGATGAATCGTTTGGGCAGGTTCAAATAGTACATGCGCGGGCTGTCGCTGGCAGAGCGCTCGGGCATGATGGCTTCGGCTTTCGCTATCTCGTCGGCAAAGTCCTCTTCATCCCCGAAGCGTAGCGCCTCGTGCGGGCATACGTCTACGCAGTGGGGAAGTTCTCCCTCGTCGACCAAGTGAGCGCATCCAGTGCATTTTTGAGGGATTGCGAGTTCCTCGTTCCAGAAGATGGCGCCATAGGGGCAGGCATCTACAAGCTCGCGCTTGCCTTCGGCCTTCACGGGATCGATGATAACCAAGCCATCTTCGCGCTTATATACCGCGCTGGGTGCGGCTTTCATGCATGGGGCGTTGTCGCAGTGTTGGCAGCGATGCATCACGTAAGATACCTTCACCTTGGGAACTTGCCCTCGAATGATTTCTTCCATGGAGGTCCAAAATTGCCCAGTATCGGGTTGGGGTTTAGCATAGGGGAGCCATTCGTTGTCGACATGCTCGTCCTTGCATGCTAGCTGACAGTTGCGGCATCCGTTGCACTTTGCTGCATCGAAGATGAAAACCTTGCCCATGGCTATTCGCCTTCCTTTCCGTTAACGATGCGCGCAGTGGCAACAAGACCGCACGCTGGATCGTAGTCGCGCCCGAACGCTTCGGGATATTCCTCGGCAAGCTTGCACACATCGACCTTCTCGATGTTTACCAAAAAGCCGCTTGTTACTTCGCCGTGGGCATGATTAGACGTGCAGGCGGTTGGAGCGATAAGGTTGTTCGCGCCGCCGCGGTCGAGACCGCCCTCTCCTAACACAATGGAGTCGCAACGCGCGCCGTGATCCTGATAAACTGCACCTGGCATGATGCGCTCTGACACGATAACGCCGCCGAGCACGGCACCGCGCTCGTTGTACACGCGCACCACGTCTCCCGTTTCGAGACTGAGTTTGCCCGCATCGATTGGATTCACCCATACGGGTTCATATTTGTAGCCGTCGGGCCCGGTCACCTTGCATGTTTCCATTTCGCGGAACCACGTGACGTCGTCGTGCTGGGCATGCACGCGGAAATGCGGGTGGTTAGATACCAGCAGGAACGGATACTTACGACCGCGCTCCAGATACTGGCGTTCCTGATGCCCAGCACCTTCGTCAACCCAATGCGGAATGGGGCCGCGCTCTTTGTCGTCGGGGAAGTTCTGTGCAAGCGTGGTGGAATAGTACTCCAGCTTGCCTGATGGTGTGCGGAGCGGGTTTGCCTCGGGGTCGTCGTGGAACTCACGCACGCCAGCGGGGATGTCCTTCCAGTCCTCGCGAGTGGGGAAGGCGTAGTACTGCTTCTCTTTGAATTCTTCGAAGGACATGCCTTCGGGAGCGCCACTTGTGTCAAAGCCCACGCGAATCCACTCGTCGTCGGTTTTTCCTCCCAGATATTTGTCGTAGATATCTTCGTAAATGCCGCCGAACTTCTCGAGTTTCTTGGCTACTTCTGCGACGACTTCCTTGTCAGACTTAGACTCGCCTAAAGGCTTAATTGCCTGGCGCTCATAGAACACGACGTTCCACTGGCCTGAGTCGCAATCCGTACCGATGTCTTCCGTTTCGAATTTGGTATTCGAGGGAAGGATGATGTCGGCGAACATGGTGTCGTTTTCCATCCAGGGATGCTGCACCACGACGCACTCGATTGACTCGTCGCGCAGCGCATCCTGCATTTTGAACCCGCCGTTCCAGCATGTTTCCCAGCAGGGCGAATCGGACCAAATCATGTGCACGCGGCTTCCGCCTTCGGGCGGGAAGGTGTAAGGGCCGTCAAACTGGTCCTCGCGAGGCAGGCCAGCAGAGATGTGCCCGTACCATGAGACGGGTGGGTTCATGATTGCTTCGGGGATCATGGTCTTGGGGATGAAGCTTGTCTTGGTTCCGGTGACGTATCCGCGATACGCGGCTCCCAGACTGGGGATATGCGTTGAAGGGGGCAGGGGGTCAAGCGTGGGAATGCCGAAGAGCGTCCACTCCATGAATTTGAACTGGTTAGCGCCAGGCTTTCCGAGACCCTGCATGCCCAGAAGTGCCACTTCGAGACGCGCCGGTTCATGCGCGAAGCATGAGCGAATGAACGAGCCGCCGTTGCAATGCGCGATGGAGACTGCGTGCTTGGCCCAGTAGCGGGCGAGCGCCTTGATGGTGTAGGAAGGCACGCCGCAGATCTTTTCGGCCCACTTTGGCGTCTTCGGAACGCCGTCCTCACCGCCTAAAACGTAGTACTTGAAGTTCTCGAAGCCAACGGCATGAGTGTCGAGATATTCTTGGTCGAAGGTTCCGTCCTTTATCCAGGTATAGGCGATGGCAAGCTGCAGCGCGGCATCGGTGTTGGGAAGGACGGGGATCCACTTGTCGGCGTGCACGGCATTGGCATAGTTCACGTCAGGGGAGATGTGGATTTGTTTCACCCCAATCTCTGTGAACCAGAAGCAGATTCGGCTTGCCATATATCCTCCCCAACCGAGAGGAGTGGTCTCAGGGTCGCAGCCCCAGAACAATACTGCATCGCCGTTTTCGGAAATGTCTTTGATTACGTTGTTTTGCTTGTTCTGTTGCCCGAGTGGGTCCATGCCCCAGATATGCTTGGCGCCCCAATACCAGCCTTCCCAGCTGTCGGGTTGGCGGGACTGCAAGGTGAACCCGCCGCACAGATCGAGCAGATGGGTAATGCAGCCGTGGCTCGCGTGCACCACTTTCGTCTCGCCGTGGCCGTCAATTTCGCACAGGATTGCCTCCGGGGCATATTCATCATGCATGCGCTTGATTTCGGCTGCGACGATTTCTGCTGCTTCGTCCCAGCTGATGCGTTCATAACCGCTTGTGCCGCGATTTTGCGGATTGCGTTCCCCCGCTGGGTCCCAGTCAATGCGCTTCATAGGGTAGGGGATGCGGTTTTTAGAATAGACGCGCTTCTTGTAGCAAAGTGACAATGGCGAAATCAGTGTTTTATAGCCGGGCTCGAAGGTTTTTCCCCTTGCTTCGATTTTCCAGGCGTTTAATTCCTCGGGAGTTTGATGCTCGTCGAAATGAAACGGCCTGATACGCAGGATTTTGTTCGCCTCCTCATCGATGTCAACTGTGCAGGCGTTGGCGCCGAGTCCGAAGCTGTCAAAGCCGAGGCCCTTGACAATCGGTGTCCCCTTTGCGTTCTTGCTCATGCGTGCTCCTCTCCTTGCTCTCGTCTGATTGAGTCGGGATTTCCCCGGCTTACCCATGGATTAAATGCTGTGTGCTCCCAAAGATTCGCTTTCGACTACCCCCGAGGCACATTGACTTTTGGCGCTCCAGGAACAGAGGGAACGCTCGGTGTTTTTGGTACACTCGGTACGGAAGGCGCACCCGCTGCACCGGGGACCTTTGGAATCGAAGGTGCGCTTGGCGCCCCTGGCATGGGCGGCGCCCCGACGGCGGCGGTCGCTTTGGCTCCGCACTTGGGACATGCATCGAGGTTTGGGTCAACCATCGCTCCGCATTTCGGACATTTGACAGGACCCTGATCGACGCTTGGTGGTCTGAAACACATGAATTTCCCCTCTCGCTCGTTTGGTTGAAAGGCGCATCGGAAAAACGAGAAGCCAGCTTGACATCCTTCTTGTTGCCGGCGGGACGCCTTTTTGAAGCGCGCCTCTCTTTAACTAAATGGAGTATCTTTTATTAGGTGTGCCTGGTCGACAGCTGGTAATATTGAAATGAGAGCAACTTGAGGGGTCGTGTCATACCCAGATGTTTAGGGGGGAGAGGTATGGAAAGCGTCGAAGGGGAAGATGCATCGTCGGAGGGGGCGACTCGGCGGCAAGCCGGCGTCGCATCGCTATTCGCGGTGGCAGTTGCCGGCTTTTCATGTTTGATAGGTTGGGAATTGTCGGTGGTGTTCTCGCCGTCGCTGCCGCTTCTGTCGTTTTGCGATATTCAGACGGCAATTTTTATACGATGCATTTCTGTGCTGACGCTTGCTTTCGCCTTTGGCTTCTTTACGGTGAAAGCCGATGTATTTTTCAAAAATCGGGATAGACTTGCGATTGCTGCGCTGATCGTGTCGTTTTTGCCCATGATTTGCGCGTGCGTCTACACTACGACAGGCGCTCTCCCGATTATCGTTCTCGAGATTTCGTGGGCGTTGCTCGGAATTTCCCAAGCAATCTTGGCTACGTACTGGTGCGTAATATTCAGCCTGATGGAGTCGTCGTTCACTATGAGGGTGGTGGTCTCGGGAGGAGTCGGCGGCACGTTCCTGTTCGTTATCGTGAACGCTACGGGAGAGTTGTGGGTGAGTATGCTCGAATTGTGTCTCATCCTCTTCATTTCGGTTTTGTCTGCGGCAATGATTGCGCGTTCCATCCCGAAAAACTCTATCCCGAGTGTGCAGGATTTTCGCCGCGTGCCCGACTTGTCTGCTCCCGCGTTCTTTTCCGTCGCGAGTTGTGGTGCAGTATATGGACTTATGAGCATCGAGGTTTGTTATCAA
Source organism: uncultured Ellagibacter sp. (assembly GCF_934617235.1). GTDB lineage: Bacteria > Actinomycetota > Coriobacteriia > Coriobacteriales > Eggerthellaceae > Ellagibacter. The sequence goes on from NZ_CAKTTZ010000038.1 coordinate 7,373, forward strand.
GGCTTCGCGGCAGCACTCGTGGGCGGTGCGAGCGGCATCTTTGGTGTTGCTCTCGCAGTTGTCTGGTGCGTGCTTGGCTCGCGTGTCGACATCGATGTGGGGATTGTTCAACGTATTGCTTTGCCCCTTTTAGTAGTTAGCCTTCTCATGATGCCCCTGTTTGAGGGACCTTTGCGTGTGGTTTGGGCGTGCGTCGCCTTGGCGACGCTTGCGCATAATCAGATGTTCACTTGGTTCTCGGTGAGCATCGAGAACTATGAGTTCCGCTTGCATCCCGTGCGTCGTTTCGCGCTTCGTCAGATTCCGTCGTGGATCGGTTTCTTTGTCGGATGTCTTCTTGCCTACGCTGCCGCTTTCGTATTCTGCCTCGACGGCGAAAGTCTCTACCTGTTCACTTGCGGTTTCGTTGTAGTTATTGTGGTGGCCTTCTCTGTTTACGGTGGCGATGAATCGAAGACGAAGAAACGACTTGATTCGCTTATCGACGTTGCGGCGCAAAAGGCGGTAGAAGTGGTCTCGAAGCCCGAGGAGGTGGAGGTGCTACCCTCCGCGAGCGCTCGCGGAGGGGGAGAACCGTTTTACTCGGAAGGCTTTCAAGACCGTTGCGAAGAGGTGTCGCGCAAATTTTCGCTCACCCCGCGCGAAACCGAAGTGTTTGCGCTTCTCGCGAAGGGACGTAACGCCGAGTACATTGCGGGGCAGCTAATGGTGACGCCTGCCACTATCAAATCGCACATCTACCATATCTATCAAAAACTTGGCGTGAACTCCCAGCAGCGTTTGATGGACCTTGTGGACGAAGGCGAGCGATAATATAGCGTTCCTCGGAGTGTTTCGGCATTAGTCGCCAATTGTCGCTGTAGATTTGGCAAATCCGCGCCATCTTTGAATGTATCCGCCGAGATTTACGGTTTTCCAGCTCAAATGATGATGACAAGGCCCCCCACTTCATGGATACTGATTCGAATGCGAAAAATCGAACAGTAAAGGAACCGCATGGGCACAACCCAGATAATTGCCATCGTCGTGTTCGTCGTCGTTATGGTGGCGATCATAACCGAAAAGGTTCATCGCGCACTTGCCGCCGTCGTCGGCGCGATGATCCTGCTTATCCTCCACGTGGTCAGCTTCGACGCGGCCATGGAGCACGTCGACTTCAACACGCTCGGCGTGCTTTTGGGTATGATGCTCTTCGTCGCCGTGGTGAAGCTATCAGGGCTTTTCGAGTACCTGGCCATCAAGTGCGCGCGCCTCGCGAAAGGCAATCCCTGGCTTGTGATGGTGCTCTTCGTCTGCTTGACCGCAGTGCTCTCGGCGCTGCTCGACAACGTGACGACGGTCCTTCTCATCGGCCCTATGACGGTCACGGTCTGTCGCCTGCTCGACCTTGACCCTCTGCCGTTCTTCCTCGCCGAGATCATGGCCTCCAACATCGGCGGCACGGCCACCCTCATCGGCGATCCGCCCAACATCATGATCGGCTCGGCGGCGGGCCTCTCGTTCGCGGACTTCGTCATGGTTGACGCGCCGGCGGCGATTATCTGCCTCATCGTGATGATCGGCCTGTTCTATCTCCTGTTCGGCCGCAAGTTCAAGGTCGACGAGGAGCACAAGCGCGCCCTCATGGAGCGCGACGAGCGCGAGGAGATCAAGAACCCCACGCTCCTGCGCCAGAGCGTCATCATGATCATCCTCGTGACGGCGGGCTTCATGTTGCACGGATCGCTCGGCATCGAGTCCTGCGTCGTCGCGCTCACCGCGGCAGGTATCCTCATGCTGATCTCGGGCGAGCGCATTGAAGAGGCCCTCGCGCACGTCGAGTGGACGACGCTCGTCTTCTTCGCCGGCCTGTTCATCGTGGTTGGAGCCCTGTCCGAAGTCGGCGTCATCGGAATGCTCGCGCAGGCCTTGATCGACGTTACGGGTGGCTCGACCTTCGTCGCCATGCTCGTGCTGCTCATCGCCTCGGCGATCATCTCGAGCTTCCTCGACAACATCCCCTTCGTCGCTACGATGATTCCGATCCTGCTTTCCATGGAGGCGACCGGCATGGACGTTATGCCTCTGTGGTGGGCGGTGTCGCTCGGCGCCTGCCTCGGCGGCAACGGCACGCTCATCGGCGCGTCGGCGAACGTCGTCATGTCCGATATCGCCAAGAAGCACGGCACCGAGATCACGTTCATCGGCTTCTTGAAATACGGCTTCCCGATTATGCTTGTCACCATCGCCGTGTCGGCCGTGTACCTCATCGTGCGTTTCCCGCCGATGTAGGGCGAGGTTAGCTCTCGGGTAGATAAACCAAACGATTGAATCGGGGCTGGCCATATCGCGCCAGCCCCGATTCGTAGTATCAAAAGAGAAAAGATAGGAACCATGTCGTCTTCTTCGTCACATGAGCGTCGTTGGCAATGCGTTCGTCTCGCGGTGTGCGTTGTGGCGCTCGTCCTGTGGATGGGGTTCATCTTCTTCATGTCGGCGAACGACGGCGACCACTCCCAGGGCATGAGCGATGGCTTGACCTCTTTTGTCCTCTCGATGGCTTGGCCGGGGTTTTCCGACATGTCGCCTGACGAGCAGACGGCTGTTGTGGGGTCGCTCAGCTTCTTCGTTCGGAAGGCGGGGCATTTCAGCGAGTATGCCGTGTTGGGTCTGCTTGCCTTTGCGACGTTGCGCCAGGGCCAGGCGCTTCGGTCTTCGCAAGCGCTGCGGAACACGCGGAAGATCGCCCCTGTGGCGGTGGGCGCGGTGGCCATGGCCTTCGTGTATGCCTGCTTCGACGAGTTCCACCAGCTGTTCGTCGCGGGCAGAAGTGGGCAGCCGTTCGACGTCGGTGTCGATACGGCGGGGGCTCTTGTGGCAGTGGCTATCGTGCTGGCCGTGATGCGCATGCGAGAAAGGCACCGCGTTTAGCTCGGTCTTGCGCCGCTTTCCGCGTTGGTGCGATATGCTGTTGTCCGTGCATTTCGCTAACTGTCGCTTTTCGAAGGCCAGGATTTCATGATTAGACTCAACTGCGATTACTGTAAAGGTGCGCTCCCCGAGGTTCTCGAAGCGCTTCAAGCTATTAACGACCAGGCATTCTGCGGATATGGCTGCGACGAGGTGTGCGAGCGCGCGGCCGGCCTGATCCGCGAGCGTGCTGGCGTACCTACGGCTGACGTGCATTTCCTCGTCGGCGGCACGCAGGCGAACTTCATCGTCATCGAGTCCGCCCTGCGCCCGTGGCAAAGCGTCATCTGCGCCGATTCGGGGCACATCAACGTGCACGAGACCGGAGCGGTCGAGCATGCGGGTTACAAGTGCGAAACCGCGCCTGCTCACGATGGCAAAATCAGCGCCGACCAGGTGCGCGCGATTGCGGCAAACTGGGCCGAGAGTATCATCCCCGAACACATCACGCAGCCTAAGATGGTCTATCTTTCGATGGCGACCGAAACAGGCTCCGTCTACACGCTGGCCGAGCTTCAAGCCATTCGCGCGGTGTGCGACGAATTCTCGCTCTATTTGTTCATCGACGGCGCGCGCTTGTCCTACGGCCTCGAGGCGATCGGCGGCGACGTTTCCCTCGAGGATATCGCCCGCCTCGCCGATGTGTTCTACTGCGGCGGCACGAAATGCGGTGCGCTGTTCGGCGAGGCCGTCGTCATCGTGAGCGGCGAGCTCAAACCCCACTTCCGCGCGAACATGAAGCAAAACGGCGCCATGCTCGCGAAGGGGTGGCTGCTCGGTGCGCAATTCGAGGCGCTCTTCACCGACGACCTTTACTTCAGGGTTGCCCGCCGCGCGAACGAGTACGCTGCGCGCGTGAAGGACACTTGTGCGAAGGCGGGGATTCCCCTGTTCGCGCAAACGACGACCAACCAGGTCTTCATCAACTTCACCGATGCGCAGTTTGCGCAGATCTCCGAGCGGTTCGAGTTGGAATTCGAGGAGCGCATCGATGAGGAGCACGTCGCCATTCGCGTCTGCACGAGTTGGGCCACGCGCGAAGAGGAGATCGTCGCGCTCGAGGAGGCTATCGCGGCTTTGTAGCTGTTTCCTCTGATGGTGTCGTTGCTCACTGGAAAAAGTTAGTGGCCTGAGCTGGGCATAGAGAAAGGAACCTTATGGAAATTCTCGACACGTTGCTCCATCGCCGTAGCATCCGCAGCTTCTCGGGCGGAAGCATCCCGCGCGAGACGATAGAGGCGCTTCTCGTCGCGGGCATGTCGGGCCCCGCGGGCAAAGGGAAGAAGCCCTGGCGCTTCGTCGTCGTTGAGGACACGGAGACGATTTCCCTCCTCGCGCAAGCCCGCGACCCCAAACAAAAGCTCTTCGATACGGCAAGCCTGGTCATTGCCGTGTTCGGGGATCCGTCCATCGCCGACACGTGGGTCGAGGACTGCTCGGTTGCCATGGCGAACATGCACCTCGCGGCCGATGCGCTGGGCCTTGGCAGCTGCTGGGTCCAGGCTCGCATGCGCACTGCCGCCGACGGCACGCCTTCGAGTGACTATGTCAGCCGCGTCCTCGACGCGCCGGAAGGTCTCTCCCTCGAGGCGATGCTCGTTGTGGGAACTATCTGCGAGCATCCCGCTCCCCATACGGCGGCCGATATCGATATGTCGCTTGTGAGCTGGGAAAGCTTCTAAGTGCAACGTTTCCGCGATTTCGTCCGGCGCGAGGTTGTCCTCGTTGTCGCTGTTGTGCTCGCCGCCGCGTCGTGCCTTGCCGTTCCGCCCGACGCGGCGTACTCTTCCTATATCGATTGGCGCACGCTCGCACTGCTCTTCTGCCTCATGGCCGTCGTTGCCGGGCTGCGCTCGCTGGGCGTGCTCGATTCGATGGGGAAGTGGCTCATCTCGCGAGCGAAGTCGCAGCGCGCGATCGCATTTGCGCTCGTGGGAATCGTGTTTTTCTTCAGCATGGCGGTGACGAACGACGTGGCGCTCATCACGTTTGTTCCCCTCGCCCTTGTGACGCTTCGCGCGGCAGGCATGGAGGAGCGTGTTTTCGTTGTGGCTGCGCTCATGACGGTCGCCGCGAACCTCGGCAGCATGCTTACGCCTGTTGGGAATCCCCAAAACCTGTACCTGTTCACTGCTTCGGGGATGTCGATTCCCCACTTCCTGATGCTGATGGCACCCTATACCGCACTTTCCGCGGGGCTTTTGGTCGGGTGTATCTTCGCGCTATTCAGAGCGGACCCTTGTTGTGGGAAGGATCTCGGCAAGAGCGAGGGCTGCGGACGGGGCACTGCGGGTGGGGGAGAAAGCGCCTCGCCGGCGTGCTTGGCCGACGGCGCCGCAAATGAGTTCGCGAACGAGGCTCGCGAAGGTGCCGCCTCTGTGCCTATGTGGGGCAGCCATCGCGTGCGCCTCGCAATCTATCTGGTGCTATTCTGCGTCTGCTTGCTTGCAGTCGCGGGCGTTGCCGATGTTCGCGTAGTGCTTGCCGCAGTCATCGCAGCCGTGGCGCTTGTTGATGCCGCGCTGTTTCGGCGTGTTGACTATGCTCTCCTGCTCACCTTCGCGGCGCTGTTCGTCTTTGTGGGCAATATGGCGCGCATACCGCTTTTCCATGATGCGGTGGCGGAGCTTGTGGGGCAGAATGCGATTGTTGCAGCCGTGGGTGCGAGTCAGGTGATCAGTAATGTTCCCGCAGCCGTACTGCTCTCCGGGTTCACGACCCAATGGAGTGCGCTTATTGTGGGAACGAACCTCGGCGGACTTGGGACGCTCATCGCCTCGATGGCGAGCCTCATTACCTTCAAGGCGATTTCAATTGGCCGCGTGGGGGCAAAGGTGCGCTACGTCAAGGTATTTACGCTGATCAACGTGATGTTTCTCGTGGTTTTACTTGGAGCCGCCCTGCTTTTTGGCCTATAGCGCCCAGCCTGATATCTGAGTTTTCCCGAGTCGGGATGTCGAGTGGGCTTTCAGGACCGTTGTGCTTCGCCTCGCGTCCCCCCGCTCCGTGCCCACGCTCGTGCCCCGTCGCCATAGCGTTCGGCCAGCCAAATGCCTACCGTCGTGGGATAGGACTTGCTGGCTCAACTTCGCTGCGGCCTGCACGTCGGATAAGGTATGCTTGCGCAAAGACAAGAAAGGAGCGCATAGATGAAGCTTTTAATTGCCTCTGACATTCACGGGTCGGCGTACTGGTGCCGCGCCCTCATGACGCAAATCGACGCCGAATCGCCCGACACCATCGTTCTTTTGGGCGACCTTCTCTACCACGGTCCGCGAAACGACCTTCCGCGCGATTATGCGCCGAAAGAAGTGCTCGCGATGCTGAATTCGCTGGCTGACCGCGTCGTTGCCGTGCGCGGGAATTGCGATAGCGAGGTCGACCAGATGGTGCTTGATTTTCCCTGCATGGCTGACTACGCGATCGTGATGGATGCGGCTCCTGCGGGAGGCGCGGACGGACAGCCTGTATCGGCAGCTGCCCCGCAACCTGCCGCACAGCTCGCTGCGCAACCCGCCCCGCAGTCTGTCCCAAAGGCCAAGCCGCGCCTGCTCTTTTGCACGCATGGCCACCTGTTCGGTCCTCAGAATGTGCCGCCGATTGCGCGCGGCGCCGCCCTTCTCTATGGGCATACCCACGTGAAGGAAATCGCCTCGCGCGATGGCGTGCTCTTTGTGAACCCAGGCAGCGTCTCCCTTCCGAAGGACGGCTCGAACAGCTACGCCGTCTATGAAAACGGCACCTTTGAGCTGCGGGAACTCTCAGGAGAATAGACGCCGCGCTGCGTCTATCGCTCCCGAGAAGTGCGATTCCCTGAACTCTAGAGCAGCCAGGCAGGGCCATATCTGCAAGTGCACCCCGCCTGGCTTGAACCCTCAAACCTCTTGCCTCGTTCTTGGACCAGCCCCTGAGGTGCCTCTACTTCGCGACGAGCGTGCCGAGGCGCATGCATTCGGCAGAGGCGTCGTCGTCGGGGTAGTCCTTCGCGATGACGGAGTCGACCACGTCGACGCCCGCCTCTTCCGCGCGCTTCTCCCAAAGCTCCATCCATTCGCCGTCGTTCCAATCATAGGACCCGAACAATACCACCTTGCGACCTGGAAGGTGCGGCTCTACCTCGTCGTACATCGGTAGGAACTCCATCTCCTCGAGTTCCTCATCCCCCATTGCGGGGCAGCCGAACGCGAAGGCGTCGTAGTCCTCGAGCTTGCTGGAATCGAAATCTGTTGCTTGGATCAGGTCGGCCGTACCGCCGGCGGCGCGCACGCCTTGCGCGACCAAGTCGGCCATGGCCTCGGTGTTGCCGGTGCCGCTCCAATAAACGATGGCAACTTTGTTCATGATGGGTGCTCCTTGCATATCGGTTGTCATTTAGTCCCGCGCGCGTTTCCTTCGGCGCTGGGTGACGCGCACGCAGGCTCCCCTTCCGCGTGCGCGTCACCCAGCGCGCCCTTAGCTGGCCTGGGAAAACGCCTCGTCTGCGGGGAAAGCGTCGTCGAGGATGGCCAAGCATTCCAGCGACACGCCCTCGTCGAAGAGCTCCTCGTAAGCGCGCGTGCATTCCTTGAACTTGCAGAAGCACTCCTTCGCGTCGCGCTCGCATGAATACACCTTCCAGCACCCGCTGCATAGGTAGTTCTCGCCCTTGTTCTCGATGAACCCCACGACGTCCTCGTACGGATAGCCCAAAAAGAGGCCGATCTCGTGAGGGAACGCGCACGATCCCGACAGCGTGCTTTGCAGGTCAGTCCCGCAGATGCGCTTGTGCAGAAGCTCGATACACGCGGCAAGCGATTTCGTGTCGTACCCTTCGCATTCGAGGAAGCGCGCGACTTCGGGGCGGGAAAGGTCGCGGCGAAGCATGTTAGGGCGATAGACGTAGAGCAGCACGCCCGATTTCCTGCGTGCCAAAAGCTCGATTCGGACCCCGCAATCATAGAGTTTGTCGCGCGTCATGCGCAGCGCATATGACAGATTCCGCTCGTGCGCTTTGGCGGAAATGATGCCCGAATCGCTCTTTCCAAGCCCAGGAACCGACTCGTCGCGGCAGACGAACAAGTTCGCAGGCTTGATGCCCGCCAGCGTCGGCGTGCAATGGTGAACCAACTTCCGTTCGAAAAGCTTCACGTATTGATGCTTATCCATGGGAGGACTTCTTTCGGGCTCGCAATGTGTTAGCTACGGGAAACTTATATCCCAGCGAGGTGGCCCCGTCAAGCATTTGACGAGAAAAAGTTCGCCTATGGTTACAATATCAAGAAGACCGAGATTTCTCGAATTCGCGTTATCATTAAGAAAACAACGATCAAGGAGACTGTTATGGCTTTCAAAGAAATCGCACCTGAAGAGCTGATGCTCAATCCGTTCACGAAAATTGGCAAGGAGTGGATGCTCGTCACCGCGGGCACCGATGCCGAGCACTGCAATACCATGACGGCGAGCTGGGGCGCCATGGGCGTTATGTGGGGAAAGAACGTGGTGAGCGTCTACATTCGCCCGCAGCGCTACACCAAGGAATTCGTTGACGCGGAGGAGCGTTTCACCTGCGCATTTTTTGGCGAGGGGAACAACCGTGAGGCTCTGAACCTTCTCGGTAAGGTTTCCGGGCGCGACGTTCCCGACAAGATTTCCCAGGCGGGGCTTACTCCCGTCGAGGTCGGCGGATCGGTGGCGTTCGAGGAGGCCGAGCTCGTGTTCGTGTGCCGCAAGCTGTACGCGCGCGAGTTGCCGCCGGAGGACTTCATCGACACTTCCTGCGATGAGCGCTGGTATCCCAATCATGACTATCACACCATGTACATGGCCGAAATCGAGAAGGTCCTCGTAAAGGAATAGCACCCCGCTCCAGGAAGAGGGAAGTCCGTCTGCGCCAGGAGGGATGAGCAACGACCTCAAGTTAGAAGAGGTTAGCCATGGGAATCCTGTCTGTACCAGGCAGGATGGGGGAAGTCCGCATCAGGGCCACAGGCGAGGAGGGGAAAGTTCGCGTCCCGCCTGTGATCGCCGCGGGCTTCCTCTACAGCGAGAAGAGCGCGGCGGGGTTGCCTGTGGCGGCGCGGGCCTGGTATTCGCGCACGATGGCGAGTCGACTGACGGTCGATGCGGCCAGAGGGTGGGGGAGGTCATCGGGCGAGAACCAACCAACCGCCGTACTCTCGTCATCCCCCACAAAAGGCGCGGTGTCGTCCTCGACAGGCGTGCAGATGAAGAGGATATCCAAGTAGCGGCACTGATCGCCGTTCGCGTATTTCACCAGGTGGTTCGACGACTTCACACTTGCGATTGCCCGTGGCTGAATGTGTATGCCCGTCTCCTCGAGCACCTCTCGCACGCACGTGCGGCCAGGCTCCTCACCAGGCTCTACGATACCGTACACAAGCGCCCACTCACCCGTATCGCTGCGTCGCCCGAGCAAGATGCGCCCGCCCGTGTCCTCGACATAGGCCGTGATTCCCGTCAGCCAAAGCGGGTCGTGGCCAATCTTTTCGCGCAGCGAAAGAATGAAGTTCGGGGTCGTCATTGCAGCTCCCTGCGTCTATTTCAAAAGAGGCGTCAGCTCGCCGAGGGCGAACACGTCGAGCTCGCGCGTGGCGCGCGAAATGGTGGTGTAGAGGCGGTTTTTCGCGATGCGGTCGTCAGCGGGGAAGAGCCCCGCGCTTGCGTTCGGGATGATGACGTGGTCGAACTCGAGACCTTTGGCGAGCGGCAGCGTGAGCAGCACGCACCCCGAACGGGGGAGCGCACCCGTCGCATCGACGAGCGTCGGCGCGTTGTCCCCCAAAGCCGCGACAAGCTTTGTTACCTCGTGCTTCCACGGCACGATGACGGCGGTGAGTCCCTCGTCGCTTGCATTCGCTGCCTGCACGGCCTCGCGCAGCGCGTCTGCCCAGGCATCCTTGTCGTTGAGCACCTCGATGCGCGGCGCGGCGCTTTCGCGTTGCACGGACGACACCTCCATGCGCTCGCGTTCAGGCAGAAGGCGCGCGAACAAGTCGGTGATGCTTGGGGTAGAGCGATAGCTCGTCATGAGATGGCATTCGCTCACCTTGCCGCGCAGGCGCTCAAATGTATTCTTGACCTGCGCAAACGTGAGCCCCCCTTCGCGGATTGCCTGATTCTCGTCACCGAGCAGCATGAAGTGTGCGCGCGGGAAGAATCGGGCGAGAACCGCGAGCTGGGGAATCGTGTAATCTTGCACCTCGTCGATCATGACGTAGCGCGCGTCCGGGTTCGAAAGCCCCGTGCAGGCGATTTTCAGGTAGAGCCACGCCGCGGGCGGCAGGCTTTCCGCACCGATCAGACGGCGGCCTAGGTTGTCCACATGAAGCCATTCGTCGCGTGCGATCATCCCGTACGCGATGTCGAAGCGACCTTTGATGAGCTTGAGCGCGGCCTTGCGCACGTCCTTGTCGTCGTCGATGTTCACCGGTTCGCCGAACGCCGCGAGCTGCTCGTCGTGGGTGAGGGAAACCACCTCGTCATAGGCTTCGTCGCTTGTCGCCATCGAGGCGAGCTTGGAATCGAGTCGCCGCGTAAGCTCTTCGCGCATCAGGTTCGACAGGCGCGCACCAGGTTCGATGCGAGGCCACTTCGCGCGCACCTGATGCACCTGGGCTTGCGTGATCAGTTTCGTGCGCCCCACGCGAATGTCGCAGAAATCGCCCGGTGCGTAATCGAAGTTGCCGCTCTCGAGCGCTTCATCGATACGCCATAGCGTCGCCTCGTCGACGGTGCCCTTCCCAAAGCCTTGGCCTTGTGGCAAAAGGGTGTGCGCGAACTCCGCGAGCGTAAGCGTTTCCGGGTTGCGCTCGCCCATGTCGGGAAGCACGTTCGCGATGTAATGGCGAAACACGGGGTTCGGAGTGATGAGGAACACGTCTTCGGGGCGAAGGTTCTCGCGGTGCTGGTAGAAGAGGTACGCGATGCGCTGAAGCAGCACCGATGTCTTGCCCGAACCTGCGATGCCCGCCACAAGAAGCACGGGGCAGTCTTCGTGGCGGATGACGGCGTTCTGCTCTTTTTGAATGGTCGCGGTGATCGCTTGCATCTGGGAAGTGCGCTGCTTGGACAGCGATGCGAGAAGCAGCGAATCCTGGATGGCAACGTTGGTGTCGAAGTAGGCGCGCAGCTCGTCGTGCACAATGTCGAACTGGCGGCGCAGCGTGAGATCGACGGCGATCGTGCGGCCGTTCGCGCGGTAGTGTGTGGGCCCCATGTCCTGGTTGTAGTACACCTCGGCAACGGGCGAGCGCCAGTCAACCACGAGGCGACGGCAGCTATCGTCGGATACGCCCGCAGCCCCGATGTAGAGCTCCTTCGGCGCGGCCCCGCGCTTGAAGTCGAGGACGATCTTCGCGAAGTACGGCTGTTCCAGGAGAAGCCCGATGTTGGAGAGCTTCTCGGTCGCGGCGTCTTGCGTTTGGTTGTACGAGTCGATGACGCTGTTCACGGTCGCGAAATCGGCGTAGGTCTCAAACGCCTCGGTATCGCTGCCGTAGTTCTGCTTGATTTCTTCCACCATCTGCTGTTTTGTGGCGGCAGCCGCGTCCTCGTTCTTGTGCATCTTGACCGCGAGCGCGCTCGCCATCGACCGCAGCGTTGCATAGGTGTCGCTTAAGTGCTGCTGCTCCTGGGCAAAAACGGGGTCGTTCTCGCTGTTCGCGTCGTTCGCCTCGCCAAGGTCGACGGGCCCTTCGGCGGCGGTGGTTGATTCGAATGCGTTGTCGCGTGCGCGTTCGTCTGACATGTGTGGGCTCTCCTTGGCTGAAATATCGGACGAACTATTGTAGACCATTTGGAACACGGCCGAACCCCCGTGGCAAGAGTCTTCGAGGTTTTTGCATCGTTGCGTCTATGGGTGGCGCGCAGGCGAAAAGAAGAGCGCCCCCGACTTTCGTGGGGGCGCTCGTGAAAGGGCGTTTTTAGTATCCCAAGGTCTGTTGGGCCGCCTGGCTTCTTAGGCGCGCAGCGTCACTCCCTCGGGGAGATCGGCGGGATCGAAATCAAAGTCGTCCTCGGCATCCTCGTCGGCGGCTGCTTCCTGCACAACTTCGGGCTCGGGAGCCTTCTTTTCGCCGAAAGCATCGTCGAAGGCGTTGAAGCTTGCGCGCGGCACGGCGAACGTGATGTGCGCGATGGCTCCGGGATGCGCCTCAATCCAAGCCTTGAACAGGCCGATCGACATTTCGGCATCGAACCCTTGCGGCCCGCAGCCGAAAGCGCCCACTACAAGCGTCTCGCATTCGTTCGCCGCCGCGATGCGCAGAATCGCCTCGATACGGCTGGCAAGCGCATGCTCGCACTCGCGTTCCGAGCGATGGTTCTCCAGCGCGCGGGTGCGGATGGGTTCGGGGATAGCCAGTACATCGGCGCGGCGAATGGTACCGTCGCGCACGAATGCCACGTCGGGCAGGTAGAGCGATCGATCGGTGAACAGCATGCCGGACGAATAGCCGCGGTTCTTGCCGTGGTAGAGGTCCTTGCAGGCGCAAAGCGCGGGATAGAGGTTGCTCTCCGCGCAGAGAATCTGTTCGGGACCAAAACTTCCGTCCTCATAGGCGCCGCCTGGGCGGGTGAACGAGCACGGGTCGACAACCACGACCTTGCCCTGCGCGCTGAATACCGCCTTCGGTGCGAAATCGGTCGTTACCGATGTCGTGGTCTCGCCTTCCGCTTCGGCTACGGGAAGTTCGCGCCCTTCGCCGTTCTCGTAGATTTTGGCCGCGTCAACGGTCGCTTTTGTCTCGCTTGCGAACGCCCCGCGCATCAGCGCAAGGTTCTTCGCTGCGGCTTCGCGCCGCTCGTCACGTGTGGGCATGCTGCGTCCTTCCCTGAAGATAATGCGAACAAGGCCTATGGTAGCAGTTTCGCTGGTTGGGGGATGGGGCGGGATGAAGACGCCACAAGGTTTGTCCAGATTGCCGGCATCCCATGTCCCCCTTCCGCCCGATGAGGGCTCTTCGGCAACGCCCAGTCGCTCAAACAGTCCTCGCTGCGCTTAAGGAACTCGCTTTGTGGGCGCCGCCGAAGGGCACCTAGCTGCGCCTCGCCTTCTCATCTGTTCCCTCGCGCGTTTCGGCGGTTTTTGGCTGCCCGCGCGAATCGCTCGCCTCCCCATGTAATACAATGCGCTTGCAAATCTAGTAAATGGCGTTGGCGGACGTGTGCGGATCGCATTTCGGATAGATGCGGCTCGCAGAGGGGAATGCAGGTGGGAACCCTGCGCTGTACCAGCAACCGTAAAGCGCTTGTGCTCGCCCGGGCATAGGGACGGGCCCAAGCCGAAGTCGGATTACCTATCTGCCAAACAGCCCTGGGAAGGATGGTTCGACTTGTTGTGCCCTCATTCGATATGGCGAAAACGCCATCGCAGTGCCATGTTCGAGGCAGCAGACATTTCCCTTCTCAAAACGGCGTAGCCCGTCTCGCTGAACAGCTCGACTCGAGAGCTGCGGGCTCTTGTGTCGTTTGGCGAGGATGCGGCCTGAAAGGGGGTTGCCCTAAAAGGGGACAGTGCGAAACTGCGTCGCGGCGGCGTTGATGGAGGTGCGCTGCGGATCGACGAATCAAACGAAAACACAAATCAGGCAGATAAAGGAAAATCAAGCAGATAAGGAGGCTTGGATGAATCGTAGGAGCAAGTTCGTTTCCCTGCTCTTATCCGTTGTGCTGGCGTGCGGCCTTGTGCCGCAGCTCGCGTTCGTGGAAGTGGGGAAGGCGGCAGCCGCACCGAAGACGGTGACGGTGAGCTACCATTTGCAGGATGCGGCGAGCACGTATCTCGTCAACGGGCTGGACGTCGAGGTTGCAAGCGACGAGGCTGAGTCGATGGGCTTCACCGACCAGGTGACCGACGGCGTTTCGGCGCTCGACGTCCTGGTCAAGGCCCACGAAGACGCTTTCGGGATGACGAAGGACGACGCCGCTGACTATTTGGCCGTGAGCGACGCCGGGTATGTGACGAAGCTCTTCGGGCAGGAGACGTCCGCCAACGGCTTCATGCTCAACGGCGCCTTCCCCAACGACGGCACCGAGAGCAGCTGGGGCGGATACACCGGTACGACGGTGGTCACACAGGCGGTTGCGACTGGTGACGTGCTCGACTTCTTCATCTACGAGGACAAGAGTGGCTATGGCGACCAGGCTGCTTGGTTCTGCAAGGATGGCGTGGCGGTCGACTCGATCACCGTTCGCCCTGGCAGCCAGACGAACCTTGTCTTGAAGGGCGTCGCGTACATGTCGGGCTACCAATATAAGGATGCGGAAGCGATGCGCGCCGCTGGTCAGCCGATTGCAGGCGCGCAACTTGCGAGCGTCGACGGGGAGAGCTCCACCTGGGCGGACGTGGATGGAGCCATCACGTCCGATGTCGGCAGCGTGGCGTTTGTCGCCCCCAGCGAGGAGGGAACCTACTACTACACGGCGTACTCCGCTGGTGGTACCGCCGTCATCCCGCCCGTGCTCAAGGTCGTCGTCAGCAACGACGCGCCGGTGCCTGCTCCCGCAGCGGAGCTGACGGCGCTCAGCGTGGCGAGCTTCGACAGCTTCCCCAACGCGCTCGAGCTGACCCCCGCCTTTGCCGCGGATGTGACCGAATACAGCGTGCCCACGGTCAAGTGGAGCAGCAACTCCTGGGAGCGCATGTTCCGCGTTAAGGCGTCCGCGCCCGAGGGGGCTGTCATCACGGCGAGCCTCAACGGCGGTGCGGCGAAGGCTGTGACGTCGGGCGATTCGACTTGGACGCTCTTCAACGGAAGTGACCTGCTCGTTAAAGGTATCAACACGCTCGCGGTGACGGTCGCTGCGTCCGACGCCGCCGGTGCCGAGGCGAAGACCTACATGGTCACCGTGCCTGTCGGCCCGATTCTTTCCTTCTCGGTTGACCCTGCGGATGCGACCGTCAGCGTCGCCGACCCCGATGGCAATGATGTCCCCGCGTCGGCGCCGCTGCTGTTCCCGGTTGAGCAGGGGAAGACTTACACGTACACGGTGAGCAAGGCTGGCTATGTGACCAAGCGCGCCACCATCGAGGCATCGGCTGACGCGACGACTGTCCCGGTGACGCTCGAGAAGGCGCCCGCGAGCTCGCTTGTCGATTTCGATTCCGCGTGGCCTTCGTTCCGCGGCTCTGACGACAACATGGCCATCACGGACGCGAAGACCCCGCGCACGGCTGATGAGGCGAAGCTTCTCTGGGGTGCGAAGCTGACGAGCGGCTGGGACCGAGTTTCGAACACGCTCATCGTTGGCGATTACCTCTATGCGCTTGCCGGCAAGGAGATCTGGAAGGTCGATAAGGCAACTGGCGCCATGATCGAGAAGGGCGAACTTGTAAGCGATAACAGCTACTACGACGGTCGTCTCACGTATGGTGACGGAATGCTGTTCGCCACGGTGGACAATGGCCGTGTTCAGGCGCTCAACGCCGACACGCTCGAGTCGCTGTGGGTGAGCGAGGAGCTTGGCGGCTCCACGACGACGCCGCTCTCCTACAAAGATGGCTACGTCTACACGGGAATTTCCCAGGGGTCGTCGAGCGCCAATGCGGTGACGTATCTCTGCTTGTCGGCGACCGACGAGGACCCTTCCGCAACTGACGAGGTGAAATATCCCACCTGGATCTATCGCGCGGAGGGCACGGGCTGCTACTGGGCTGGTGCCTACCTGTCGGGCGACGTGATTGTCTTCGGGTCCGATGCGGGGGTCCTTACCTCGTGCAATACGAAGACTGGCGAGGTCGTAGGGACCTTCCAAGCTGACGGGCAGATTCGTTCGTCTATCGCCTACGCCGATGGGAACCTTTTCTTCTCGACGACCACGGGGAAGGTGTATTCCGTTCCCATGGGGGCAGATGGCGCGCTTGACGGCGGGTCGGTCAAGTCTGGTCAGGTCGACGGCATGACGAAGAGTACGAGCACGCCTGTTGTTTTCAACGGCCGTCTCTACATTGGCGGCGGGTCGTCCTCCTTCACTTCTGGCGTCGTCGCGGTCATGGAGACAGCGACGATGAGCACCATCTATTCGGCTAACGTGCAGGGCTATGTGCAGTCCTCGGCGCTGCTGAGCACGGGCTACGCTGCGAACGGCGGCAAGGTCTACGCGTACTTCACCTACAACAACAATCCCGGTGGCATCCTGGTTCTCGAGGACGCGGCGGGTCAGGCAGAGGCGAAGGTTAGCAACCTCTACGTGCCCGAAGGACCTCTGGCGCAGTATTGTATCTGCAGCCCGATTTGCGATTCCGATGGCACCCTGTACTACAACAACGACTCGGGCAACCTCATGGCAATTGGTCGGATGTCTTGCGACATCACCTACCATCTTGATGGCGGCACGAACGCTGCGGCCAATCCTTCCTCCTATATCCCGGGGACGGAGGTTGCCCTCGCCGCCCCCATCAAGAGCGGTTACACCTTTGCTGGATGGTATCTCGATGAGGAGCTCACTCAGAAGGTCGACGCAATCAGCGCCGCGCAGGTGGGCGATGTGGAGTTGTGGGCCAAGTGGGAAAAGGATCCTGCGCCCGTGTTCACTGACGTGGACTACGCCTCCTGGTACGCGCCCGGCGTCGACTTCGTCGCGAGCCGCGGCCTCATGAAGGGCTACGAGGGCACGACCATCTTCGGAGTTGGCAACGCGCTCACCCGCGGCGAGCTCGCCACGATTCTCTGGCGCAACGCCTGCCCGGACGAGGCGGCCTCCTACGACCCCGCGACTGCGAAGAACACGATCGATATCATCGGCTCCGCCGACGGCATGTTCTACA
>NZ_CAKTTZ010000039.1 GCF_934617235.1 uncultured Ellagibacter sp.
CCCATGATAGGGGGAGCCTGCTTTTCGGGAGGGCCGCCGATGGGACACCCATGTCAACGGTGGTTTAACATAGAGCCGGCGAGAGTCTGTACGAAAATGACGTTTTTTCCGAAATGTCATATGGTTCCTAATTAAAATAATCCCCAATTAGCGTAGATTTGTGGATTATCTTCGTGTATTTCGCCAGTCGTTACGTGAAAAACCGCGCCGCAGCCGTTCAATGGGCTCCGATTGCGCGAAAAAGTGGCGTTTTCGTACAGCTAGGTTCCTAAAGAAAAGGGCTTCAAGACTGTGACCTGGGGTTTCTTGTTTTGAAGGTTCCTGACATTTTGATTCCCCACCCGCCTCATTCTGAAATAGCGGGGCTAAGTTGTGCGCATTGCGTGCGCGTCGTCTATTTCAGTCCGATTTCGTACTACAGTTAAGCAAAAGTACGAAATCGGACTAAGGAAAACGAATGAGCACGGCAAGCAACGTAGGCGCCCCAGGAATCGCGGACGCTACAGGCGCGGTCAGCACAGCGGCGGGAGAGGGCGCGACCCTTCTTGCGTCTTCGCCTTTTCCGGCAGGCGCCTCCATCCCGAGAAATATCGCACGCGCTTATGAGGCATATGACGCTTTCTGGCGAGAGCAGGGCCAGCTTTACCGCGACCTCGCGACTTCCTTCGGGACCTCCGAAAGCGCATTCAGCATTCTGTACGCAATCTACCTTGCGGGCGAAAAGGGCATCTCGCAACGGGATATCTGCGTGCAGATGTGCATCGGCAAGCAAACGGTGAACAGCTCCATTCACAAGCTCGCGCGCGAGGGAGCGGTTACCCTTAAGAGCGGCTCGGGCCGCCGTGGCTTGCTTGCGCATCTGACGCCAGCAGGTCGCGAGTTTGCCGAGCGCACTGTTGTTCCCATGATCGAGGCTGAGCTCGCAGCGTTAAACGAGTTCGATGACAGGGAGTTGGAGCTGTCCATAAGCCTTGGGCAGCGCTACACCGATGCTCTGCGCAAGCATTTCTCGCATATCCCCGGCGTGTGTCTGACCTCGCAAAACAACAAAACCGAGGCACGGGAAAACGAGGCGCGATAACCCATGGCAATCCAAATTTCCGACCACTTCACGCTTGGACGTCTTGCGCGCTTTACCGCCCCCACTTGTGCCATGATGCTCTTTACCTCCATCTATGGCGTGGTCGACGGGCTGTTCGTGTCGAACTTCGTCGGCAAGGAATCCTTTGCCGCGCTCAATCTCGTCTACCCGCTGTTCATGATGCTCGGTGCGCTTGGGTACATGTTCGGCACGGGCGGCACGGCGCTTGTCGCTAAGACGATGGGGGAGGGCAACCCCAAGCGTGCCCGCGGGCTGTTTTCGCTTATCGTGTTCGCGACGCTCATTGTGGGCATCGTGTGCGGGATTGTGGTGTTCGCTGCCGTGGGGCCCGTTGCCGGCGCATTAGGGGCCGAAGGCTCGCTGCTCGAGGAATGCGTGGTTTACGGCAGCATCCTGTCGTTCTCGCTTCCCTTCTTCATGCTTCAGGAAACCTTCCAAAGTTTGCTGACCGCCGCGGGGAAGCCCAAGGTGGGGCTCTGTGTCATGGTTGTCGCCGGCGTTGCCAACATCGCGCTCGACGCCCTGTTCATCATCGTGTTCCAATGGGGCCTGGCGGGCGCTGCCTTGGCGACGGCGGTAAGCGAGGTCCTCGGCGGCGCGATTCCGCTTCTGTATTTTGCGCGGCAGAATTCGAGCACGCTGCGCCTGGGTCGTCCGCTTATCGATGTGCGCGCGTTGGGGCGTGTTTGTGTGAACGGCTCCTCGGAGCTTGTCTCGAACCTTTCCATGTCGCTTGTATCGATGGTCTACAACTTCCAGCTGATGGCCTATATCGGGCCTGATGGCGTTGCGATTTACGGCGTTATCCAGTACGTCGCGTGGATCGCGGTGTCGCTTCTTATGGGCTTCACGGTAGGCACCTCGCCCATCATCAGTTTCCATTACGGCGCGAAGAACACCTTCGAGCTCAAGAACCTGTTTCGCACCTGCCTTGGCGTGATGGTGGTGGGGGGCGTGCTGATCACCGTGCTCACGCACCTCTTCGCGCACCCGCTCGCTGCGGTGTTTGTGGGATACGATGCTGTGCTCTGCGAGATGACCGTCGCCGCCCTCGGCGAGTACTCGCTCGCCTTCATATTCGTGGGCGTGAGCATTTTCGGCTCGGCGTTCTTCACTGCGCTCAACAATGGCCTTGTCTCGGCGCTTATCTCGTTCTTGCGCACGCTCGTGTTCGAATGCGCCGCGGTGATGCTCCTGCCTGCGATCATCGGCGTCGACGGCATCTGGCTTTCCATCGTGGTTGCCGAGGTTGCGTCGATGTTTCTAACTGGTGGCTTCCTCGTCGGCCTGCGCAAGCACTACAACTACGCTTAGCGATCGCTGCGTCGTGGCGGTCGCATGCTTGCTTTCGTCCGCCGCGTCGTGGAAGGCGGGCTCGCTTAGCAACCGCGCACCTGATGCTCACGCCGCCGCCCGCCGCGTCGTGGCAGCCCCGTCCCGCTTTCGCCCGCCTCGCGCCTAGCTGCGCGCTTTGTGGGGATAATGCGGTGATGGGAGTGCTGCTGTATCATGGATGCGAACAATGAGCGCCCCTTCTCGGGCGCCGCAAAAGGAGAACCCGTGGAACAAAAACCCTCATTTGACAAGCGCTTTGCGCTGCTCATCGACGCGGACAACGTGTCCTCGAAATACATCAAGCCCATCCTTGACGAGCTATCGAAGTACGGCACCATCACCTACAAACGCATCTACGGCGACTGGACAAGCACCCTGCACGCCAAGTGGAAAGACGCGCTGCTCGACAACTCCATCACGCCGATTCAGCAGTTCAGCTACACCGTCGGCAAGAACGCCACCGACTCGGCCATGATCATCGACGCGATGGACATCCTCTACACGAACTCGGTCGAGGGCTTTTGCCTCGTGTCGAGCGACAGCGACTTCACACGCCTGGCGAGCCGCATCCGCGAGAGCGGCCTTACGGTGATCGGGATGGGCGAGAAGAAGACGCCCACGCCGTTTCGCAAGGCGTGCGACATCTTCACCACGCTCGAGCTGCTCATCGGCGAGGCGCGCCGCGACAAGGCGAACGGCTCCTCATCGAGCCTGACCATCGAGGAAGTCGAGCGCGCGGTCGTCGATATCATCACCGACAACCAGAACAACGGGAAGTCGACGGGCTTGGGCGAAGTGGGAAGCCGTCTGCTCAAGCGCTACCCCGACTTCGACGTGCGTTCGTTCGGAACGAACTTGCTCTCGAAGCTTCTCGGCGAGTTCAAGAGCGTCACCATTCGCAAGGATGGTTCGAACGTGCGGGTCGAGCTTGCCGAAGGTGCTGATCACGAGCATGCGGCAGGTGAGAAGCACGCGGCCCCCGAGGGCGCGCTGGAGCAGGTAAGCGCCGACGCGGAACCCGAGACCCCTTCCGAGGATTCGGAGGGCGAGGGCGGCGAGGAATCTTCCGCACATGGCTCGAAGCCGCGCCGCCGCCGAAGCCGCCGTCGCAAATCCTCGAAAGTAGCTGGCGCTGACCAGGGCGAATCCAGCGATTCGAAGGCAGATGAAGAGGCGGATTCCCAGCAGGCGGAAGCTCCCGAGCCCGCCTCATCGCAGGAGGTATCGGCCGAGCGCAAAGGCGAGAAGCCGACCGCGTCCGCAGAACAGCAGACGGCAGACTCCGGTGTCACCGACGCCGCGCAAGCACCCGAGGGTGAGGCTCAGCCGGCGGAAGTCGTTGAGTCTCAGTCGGCAGAAGGTGATGGGGCGGACGGGCGTCAGGTGCCTGCTGCGCGCAAGGGCAGGGGGTCTGGCAGGTCGCGTAAGGCGAAAAGTGCCACTGAACAGTATAAACGCGATAGTAGGGCTGTGGCTAAGGACAATTCTGGCGAGAGCGGTGCAGTCGATGCCGAGGTATTGAAGGCAGACAGGGTCGAGGCCTCCGCGAAATCGCCTGCAGCTGCTGGGACTGCCGAGGTTGATAGGGCGCAGGTGGCAAGTGGTTCTTCCTCAGACGGCAAGGCCCAGGCGGCGGGTGAGCCCGTTGAAGTTGGCACGGCGCAGGCGCCCTCGAAGCGTCGCCGCAGCCGCACGCGCAAGACACCCGCAGCGCCAAACGCGCCCGTGAAATCCAGCGCGCCCGCAGAATCCGATACGTCCGCGGCGCCCAGTGCGTCAAACGCGCCCGCGGCGTCTTCGGCGCGCATGACGCCCGATGACTTCATCCGCTCGGAAGTGGGCAAAGCGGGCGCGGACGGTGTCGCCGTTGCCGAGCTTGCGAAACGCGTACGCACCCGCTTCAAGTCCTTCAAAGTTCGCGAGCTCGGGTATCCGCATCTTGCTGGCTACCTCGCCGACGTCGAGGGAGTGCGCGTGTACAAACAAGGCCGCGAGAACTGGGTCGCGAAGGAGTAACGGGACCCTTGACGTCGAAGATCTACGGAGCGGGGCCGGGCGAAACCTACTTCTCGGCGCTTGCTGCCGTCAGATCGTGGCTCGCAACGAAGGCGGCCAGGTCGTCTTCCCAGGTTGGCATCTCGAATACGCCGGTCAGGCGCGCCATCATGTTGTCGAGCTCGATGCGATAGCCGTGCTCGGGCTTGCTCGCCCCGCGCAGGTTGCCGATCGGCTCGCCCACAAGCTCGAAGGCACGCTCGAAGAACTCGAAGCGGCTCGTGATTCCCGTGCAGGCGGCGTGGAAGGTGCCGAACTCGTTGGACTCCATGACGGCCACAACGGCCTTTGCAAACGTATCGGCCGAGGTGGGGCACGCGAATTGGTTTGCGGGAACGTACACGGTGCGCCCTTCGCGGCTCGCCTTTAAGGCGCGCGGGAGAATGTCGTCGGGCTCGGCGGTGTAGACCCACGACGAGCGAACGATGATGTGACGGCGGTTGAGTTCGCAGACGAAGCGCTCGCCGGCGAGCTTCGACTTGCCGTAGACGTGCGGCGGGTCGGTCGGGTCGAACTCGTTGAAGGAGTGCTCGGACACGGCGGGGAACAAATCGTCGGTCGACAGGTGCACGAGCGTGGCGCCCACGGCGGCGCTTGCGATGGCGAGATTGCGCGCGCCGAGCGCATTCACCTGGTAGGCGCGGTCGGGGTTCGCCTCGGCCTCGGTGCGGCTCGCGAGTGCGGCGCAGTTGATTACAAAGGAAGGCTTCTCCGATTCGGCGAAGGCGACGCTTCGTTGCAAATCGACGATGTCGAGTTCCCTGTCGGTTGTCACCACGCGATAGCGGTCGTGGTCGAGTCGCGCGTTGATCGTGCGGCCCATGCGCCCGGCGGCGCCGGTGATCCATACGGTTGCCTGAGGCTCAACGCTCATGGACGGATGCTCCTTCGTTGTGCGGTTCGTTTTCGTTTCGCCTTCCGAAACTGCACTATCTTAGCGCAAGTTTCGCACTTGAGGTTGCGTAAGCTTTTTCATCGCTTATCATGTTTCTTTGGCTTGCGCATCGAATCTCGCAAGCGAGGAAATCAACGGTTCAGGCGGGTTGGCCGCCTGACATGGGGAAGGACTCTCATGAACATTGCATTACCCGATGGCTCGGTAAAAGAGCTCGCTGCCGGCGCGACCGTCGCCGACGTGGCGGCTTCCATCGGCGCAGGTCTTGCGAAAGCTGCGCTGGCTGGAAAGGTTGACGGCACGCTGGTCGACCTCACGGCAACCGTGACAGATGGGGCAACCGTTGAGATCATCACCGCGAAAAGCCCCGAGGCGCTCCACATCATGCGCCATTCCTGCGCTCACATCATGGCGGAAGCCGTGCAGGAGCTCTATCCCGGCACGCAGATTGCCTTCGGCCCCGCAACCGACGACGGCTACTTCTACGATTTCGAGCTTCCTAACAATATCTCCTCCGACGACTTCGGTGCCATCGAGAAGAAGATGGCCGAAATCATCAAGGCTGACGAGCCTTTCGTGCGCGAGGTCGTGACCATCGAGGAAGCGAAGAAAATCTTTGCTGACCAGCGCTTCAAGCTCGAGCATATCGACGACTTGACCGACCAGGACATCTCGATTTACCGCCACGGGTCCTTCGTCGACCTGTGCGCCGGCCCGCATGTTCCCTCCGCCGGCAAGATCGGCGCCTTCAAGATGATGAAGCTCGCCGGTGCCTATTGGCGCGGCGACGCGACCCGCGAGCAGCTGCAGCGCCTCTACGGCACGGCCTTCTTCAAGAAGTCGGAGCTCGAGGAGTACCTGCACAACCTTGAAGAGGCCGAAAAGCGCGACCATCGCCGCATCGGCCGCGAGATGGACATCTTCATGATGCGCGACGAGGCGCCGGGCTTCCCGTTCTTCCTGCCCAACGGCATGATCCTGAAAAACACGCTGCTCGACTACTGGCGCGAGATCCACAAAAAGGCGGGCTACGTGGAAATCTCCACGCCGATGATCATGAACAAACAGCTCTGGCAGACGTCGGGCCATTGGGATCACTACAAGGACAACATGTACTCGACGGTCATCGACGAAGAAGAGTACTGCGTGAAGCCGATGAACTGCCCGGGCGGCGTGCTCGTGTACGCGTCCAAGCCGCATAGCTATCGCGACCTGCCCATTCGCGCCGGCGAGATCGGTCTTGTGCATCGCCACGAGATGAAGGGCGCGCTGCATGGCCTGTTCCGCGTGCGCTGCTTCAACCAGGACGATGCGCACCTGTTCGTGCGCCCCGACCAGCTGACCGAGGAAATCGTGGGCGTCGTCAAGCTCATCGACTCGGTCTACCAGCAGTTCGGGTTCACCTACCACGTCGAGCTCTCCACGCGCCCCGAGGATTCGATGGGCTCGGACGAGGATTGGGCCGCAGCCGAGGCCGGCCTTAAGACCGCGCTCGAGGAGCTCGGCATGGAATACGAGGTCAACGAGGGCGACGGCGCCTTCTACGGCCCCAAGATCGACTTCCACCTGACCGACTCGCTCGGACGCACCTGGCAGTGCGGCACCGTGCAGCTCGACTTCCAGATGCCGCAGAACTTCGATCTGGAATACACCGACGCGGACGGTTCGAAGAAGCGCCCGGTCATGCTCCATCGCGTGTGCTACGGCTCGGTCGAGCGCTTCATCGGCATCCTGATCGAGCATTATGCGGGCAAGTTCCCCGTATGGCTCGCGCCGATGCAGGTGAAGGTGCTTCCCGTTTCCGAGAAGAGCCGCGATTACGCGCACAAGGTCGCCGACGCGATCGAGGCGTCCGGCATCCGCGTCGTGGTGGACAACCGCGACGAGAAGATCGGCTACAAGATCCGCGAGGCGCGCTCCATTGACCGCGTGCCCTATATGGTGATCGTGGGCGAGAAGGAGGCCGAGGAGGGCACCATCTCCGTGCGCGACCGCACGAACGAGACGCATCCTTCTACGATCGAGGATTTCTGCGCGAAGGTGTGCGAGGAGATTCGCACGCGCGCATAAGCTCGTGTGACCTGGGGTTATTGGTTGTTGCGGCGGGTTGTCCTGCGATGGGCGCCCGCCGTTTTTGTTGATTGACGGTTGGAGGCTTGGAAGATGCGCACGGCGGCATGTCGCTTGCACAAGGGGTTTTCGCTCGAGAAGCGGATGGAAGGCGCGAAGGCGGCGCTTGAGTTCGAGCCGTACTCGCGTCGTGGGGCGTGGCGCCTCTGGGCACCTGAAGGGGGAGTGCGCCCCGATGGCGAGGCGTTTTCCCGCGTTGTGCTCGACTTGGGGTGCGGCAAGGGCGAGTACACGGTGGCTTGCGCAGCGGCGGAACCCGAGACGCTGTTCGTGGGCATCGACGTTGATCCCATCTGCGTCATGCGCTCGGCGGAGGCGGCGTGCGAGGCAGGCGTGGAAAACGTCGTGTTCGCACACGATGAGGACCCTGACGTGCTCGAACTGTTCGGCGAGGAGGAACTTACAAGTATCCTTATCAATTTTCCGACGCCGTTTCCCAAGAAGAAGCGCGCGCCCCGGCGCTTGACCTATCTCGATCGCCTGATGAAGTACCGCCGCGTCCTTGAGGAGGGCGGCACCGTGCGCATGCGCACTGATTCCACGCCGTTTCGCGACTTCTCCTTAACGCAGCTTGAGCTGGCCGGCTATGAGCTTCAATGGGAAACCGACGACGTGCGCGCGATGTTCCCTGATGAGCCGTGGAGTGGATATGAACACAAGCTCGTGGCGAAAGGTGCGCCAGTGGTGGGCTTTTGCGCGGTGCCGGGGCCTGCCCCTGAGCACGTGGAGCAAACCGCGCCGCTCTCGCTTGTGAGCTATCTTCCCGAGGATCTGGAGAATCTCGATTACGTTCCCTTCGGCATGCAGGGGTCGATTGACAACATCGTCGGCTACAACGCGAACCGCCGCAAGAAGGGATTGCCCGACTGGCGCCCGCCCGTTGTCTAGCCTCTTGCGCGAGGTGTTCTGCCCGACTGGCGCCCTGCCCTTAGGGGAGGAAGGCGCCCTGCCCATCGTTTCGCGGAGTTGGCGCCCGCTCGCAAGCTGCCCGCCCGCGGTTCGGAGCTCTTGTGCGATTTGCCCATCCCGCCCACGCGCGGCAGATGGTAGCATGGGGGCAACGGCACCGGTTGGGAAGGGGCGTTTTGTGAACAGTCCATCAATTCGCACGTATCGCGACAAAATGCGGCAGGCGAACAAAGAGGCGCGGGCGACGGTTGTTGCCCTCATCTGCATCATTGCCGTCTGGCTTATCGGCGGCTTCGGTCTTGCTGGATGCGATCTCGAGCTGTTCCATACGCCGATTTGGATTATCGGCGGCTGCGTGGCGCCGTGGATTGCGGCGATCATCGCAGCGGTCGTGCTGAGCCGTCGGGTTTTCGTCGACTTCGACCTGGACGACGATCCCGCTCATGCCGCCAATACGGACGCCTCTTTCAAGGAAGGGGCGCGCCATGAGTAACCTCGTCGCGCTCGTTCCCCTTGTCATATTCCTTGTGGTCGCGCTTGCGGTGAGCCTTGTCGTTCGCCGACGCACGCACGCGGCCGGCGGCGGATTCGTGAAGGAGTACTTCATCGGCAATCGTGCGCTCGGCGGGTTCGTGCTCGCCATGACGACGATCGCCACCTATGGTTCGGTGAGCTCGTTCGTGGGCGGCCCTGGACAGGCATGGCTTGTCGGCTGGGGCTGGGTTTACATGGCGGTTGTGCAGGTCACAGCCCTTGTTTTGCTCTATGGCATCCTGGGAAAGAAGATGGCGATCGTTTCGCGCAAGCTCGATGCCGTCACCGTGATCGACGTCATCCGCGCGCGCTATTCTTCCAACGCGCTTGCCAACGTGAGCGCGGTCGTGGTCGTGCTTTTCTTCGCGGCGACGATGGTCGCGCAGTTCGTCGGCGGCGCGAAGCTTTTCGAGGCCGTCACTGGGTACTCGTATCTGGTGGGGCTTGTGCTCTTCGGCGTGGCGGTCGTGCTGTTCACCACTATCGGCGGCTTCCGCGGGGTTGCGGTGACCGACGCGATATGCGGCGTTGCCATGCTCGTCGGCATTTTCGTGCTTGCAGCGGGCATCCTCACCGCGGGCGGCGGCTACGAGAACATCATGGACACCATCCGCGCAAACCGCCCCGAGATGCTCGAGCCCTTCGGCGGCGGCTCCATGCCCGCGACGCTGTACTTCACGCAGTGGCTCCTCGTCGGCATCTTCACCTTCGTCCTGCCTCAGTCGGCGGTGCGCTGCATGGGCTTTAAGAACACGAAGGCGCTTCACGGCGCGATGGTCATGGGCACGGTCATCATCGGCCTCATGATGATCGGCGTCACCTCCCTCGGCGTGCTCTCCGCGGGCGTGCTTACGGGCGATCTTGCCAGCTACGGCGGCAGCGTCGATAACATCATCCCGCAGGCAATTGCGCAAACGCTTCCACCCTGGCTTGCCGGCGTGGCTATCATAGGCCCCATCGCGGCATCTATTTCCACGGTGTCGTCCCTGCTCATCGCTTCGTCTTCGGCAATCATCAAGGACGTCTACCTGCACCATTGCGAATCGTGCGGCAAAAAGCCCACCGAGCGCACCATCGCGAGCTCAAGCCAGCTTGTCACGTTCTGCGTGGGCGCTATCGTGTTCGTGCTCGCCATCGTTCCGCCTGACGTCATCTGGAAGATCAACATGTTCGCGTTCGGCGGCCTCGAGACGGCGTTTTTCTGGGTGCTCGTGTGCGGATTGTTCTGGAAACGGGCGGGGAAGTGGGGCGCGCTGCTGTCTATGATCGGCGGCACTGCCTCCTACTGCCTGTGCATGGCGCTTGGATTCAAGGTGATGGGCCTGCATCAAATCGTGATCGGCATTACGGTTGCGGGTGTGCTCATGGTGGTGGGAAGCCTCATCGAGCGGCGTGATACGGCGGAGGAGAAGCGCATGCGCGAGGTGTTCTTCCCCGAATAGGGAAGTGGGAAGGAAACGAATCGTTTCAGGAGGAAGCCGGGGTATGTGAGTGCGTGACCTGGCTTCTTGCGCGTCGTGACGAACTGCGACTGGGGTTCTCCCGCCTCGGTTTCGCGTGCATTGGGCATCTCGCGCGCCAGCTTCTTGCGCCTCGACTTCCTGTCCTTTCGCGCGTCAGCTCGCCCATCGAAGTCGGGCTACGCCCGTTCCGATAAACTCCCGTCATCTCGCGCGTCAGCTTGCCGCGAGCCTCGTTAGCGCTCCTTCTTGTCGCGGTTCGTCATGCGGCCGATTTCGCTTTGCCGGCGTCGGTATTCGCGCACTGCCGCCTGAGCGATTCTTTTGCGGCGCTCCTCGCGCTGCTGCGCCGCTTTCCCGATGGCGTCCTCGCGCGGGCCCTCTTCGATGAAGTGCTCGATCTCGTCTTTGTGCGCGGCGATGTCTTGCGCCGCGGAATCGAGCAGTGCGTCGAGCGCGCGCTTGCGCTCGGTCTTGCGTTGCAAGGCGAAAGCTGCCTCCTGCCAGGGGATATCCTCGTCCTTCGACTCACTTGCATGCACGGCGAGGCGTGCGGCAGCTTCCTGGCGCACCATCATGCGCTCCATATCCAAGTGCTCGTGCAGAATCGTGCGGATGTCGCTCGGGTGCGCGGCGATTTCCTGCACCGCGGCAATCGGCTTCGCGTCGATCACGCGGTAGGTGAGCGATGCCAAAAACGGCATGAGGAACACGGTCACGGCGCCTGCGGCGACGAGCGTGCCCGCGACGTCTTGGGTCATCGCGCCCGCTTTCACGGCCACCGACGTCACTGCGACGATGAGCGGCAGCGCCGTCGTGCAGTAGAGCGCCACGGTGATGCGGTTGTGCATGGACAGCTTGCCCTTGCCCTTGCCAAGCGAGAGCGCCACAACGATAGGCACGGCCCGCACCAAGAGCAGAGCGCAGATGAACAAGACGAGCAGAAGCGGGTTCTCGCCCACGCCGGCGAGGTCGATCTTCGCGCCGGAAACGACGAAGAACACGGGGATGAGGAACCCGTAGCCGATTGCGTCGAGCTTCGATTCGAGCTCGTGGTCGCCTTCGGGGATGATGTAGCGCAAAACGAAGCCAGCGGCGAACGCGCCGAGCACGATATCGAGGCTGAACACGGCCGATACGGTGACGAGTCCAATCAAAAGCACAACCGTCACGCGCACGAACGTTTGCGAGGTGGTGTTGCGCTTGTTCATGAGGAACTGGTGGATGCGATGCCCGCCGCGGCGCGCCTTTGCCGGCACGATGGCCATGATCACGCATATGGTGACGAAGATCGCGAGGATGAGCAGCGTCTGCCATTTGCTGCGCGACGAGAGCAGGAGCGCCATGGCGAGCACGGGGCACAGCTCTCCCCAGGTGCCAAACGACAGGATGCCCTCGCCGACGGGGGTCCCCTCGAGGTCTCGCTCTTTGATGATCGGCATGAGCGTGCCGAGCGCCGTCGTGGTGAGCGCGATGGCCACGGCGAGCCCGTCGATGTGGCTTACGGAGAGGCTCGGCGACAAAAGCACGAGAACAAGCGCGATCGCCATGCTGATAAACCAAGTGGCAAGCCCCTTCTTCCCCTGCGTTCCCGAAAGGCTCTTCGGGTTGATCTCATAGCCTGCAAGGAGGAACAAAAACGCAAGGCCAAGCTCGGAGAGCATGTCGATTGAGTCGGTCAGCTCGATGATTCCCGCCATGTAGGGCCCTAATAGCGCGCCTGCCAAAAGGAGGATAACGGTTTCGGGCACGAGTCCGCGCGGGACGAGCTTGGCGATGATGGGGGCTGTCGCGGCGACGAGTGCAGCGGTGAACAGCGATATGAAATCGGTGGGCATGGGGGTCTTCTCTGCTGACGGTTCGGCGGTCTGCTAGTCTGCGAGGTACTCCTGCAGTTTCGGCCACAGCCGGGCCGCTTCGGCAAGCCCCTGCTCGTACAACGCGAGTAGCTTCTCGGTGTCGTGTTCCATGGAGGATACGGTGACGGGCTCGGGCGGGCGGATCACGAAGATGCGCCCCGCTGCCTGTTCACGTTCGATCCAGCGGTAAAGGCGGTTGTACTCGTAGTGGCGATACTGCAGGCGGTCAATATAGTACGGGTAGTCGGCGTAGCGTTGACGCATGAGCGCCATGAGCTTGTTCGGCTTCTTCTCGTAGCCAGCGGCTTGGGTGAGCACGACGATGTGCTTGCTTGCGCCGGTGAGCATCGAGTGGAGAAGCGGCACGCTGTCGGAAGTACCGCCGTCGAGGAGTAGCTTGCCGTCTGCCTCGACGATTTGGCTTACGAGCGGCATCGATGACGACGCGATGAGATAGGGCAGGTCATCGTGGTAGTCGCGCACCTCATGGTAGTCGGCCTCGCCGGTTTCGAGGTTGGTCGACACGGCTTCGAAGCGGATGGGCGAGCGGCGAAACGCCTCGTAGTCGAACGGGTCGAGCACGTCGGGAATCTCGTGGAAGGCGAACTCGCGGCCGTAGGCGTTTCCCGTGCGGACGAAGCTCTGCATCGACAGGTAGCGGTTGTCGGCGGCGTATTTCACGTTGATCAGGCTCGACCTGCCAGGCGCGCCCGCCACGTAGTTCCCGCCGCAAAGTGCGCCCGCCGACACGCCGACGACGTATTCGCAGAAGAACTTCTGGTCCATGAAGAAATCGAGCACGCCCGCGGTGAACTGCCCGCGCATCGCCCCGCCTTCGAGCACGAGGTTCGCGTGGGCAAGCGGTACACCCTCCCATGCAGGCGCCTTGTGCATGCGGGCATGCTCGCTGCCGCCTTCGCCCAGTTCTCTGTTCTCATCTGCGGCGTTGGCCGCGCAATTTGAAAGCTGTTCTTCCGTAGGCTCGCTCATGGGGCACCCTTTCTCTTATCGGGTGCCATTATAGTTCAGATTCATGCCGTTCCAGTAACGCCTCGTTTACGTTTCGCGGGTAAGCGATACAATACGTTGATGCAAGCGTCGGGCGTAACGCTCGACGCGGAACCTGGTTTCAAATCACTTGTTCAGGAGGAAGGGAACATGAGCGAAATGGTAACTTCTTCGGATTTCGATGAGAAGGTTCTGAAATCCGACGTCCCCGTTCTTGTGGATTTCTTCGCGACATGGTGCGGCCCGTGCCGTATGCTCGGCCCTGTGGTCGAGGAAGTCGCCGCTGAGAAGGCCGGCGAGGCCAAGGTGTACAAGCTCGACATCGATCAAAGCCCCGACATCGCGCAGCGCTACGGCGTGATGAGCGTGCCGACGCTGATCCTGTTCGAGGGTGGCGCGCCGAAGCGCCAGATGGTGGGCGCGCAGCCAAAGCAGAACGTGCTCGCGCTGTTCGCGTAAACCGTATTTTCCGAGCGCAATGGGAAGGCGCTGCGGGGCGACGTTCGCCTTGCAGCGCCTTTTTGCGTTTCGAGGGTATACTCTGTGGGAACGGGACGCAATCGGGTGAAAGGCGGAAATGCCATGAACGAAAACGACGTGCTCGACGTGGCGGTGATCGGCGCGGGGCCCGCTGGGCTCACGGCAGGGCTCTATGCGGCGCGCGCGGGGCTTTCAGTCGCCATCTACGAGAGGATTTCCCCTGGTGGACAGCTTGCTCAAACCGAGCGGGTGGAAAACTACCCGGGCTTTGCTGAAGGAGCAGACGGCTTCGAGCTCGCTTGGGCGATGAAGGAGCAGGTCGAGCACTTTGGCGCGACCATCGTGAGCGAGGAAGTGACGGCGGTCGATTTTTCGGGCGAGGTGAAGACGCTCACGACGCCTTTCGGCCAACATAAGGCGAGAAGCGTCATCGTGGCGACGGGCGCGCGGCCGCGCAAAATGGGCCTTGCGGGGGAAGACGAGCTCGCAGGACGCGGCATGTCGTATTGCGCGACCTGCGATGGCAACTTCTTTCGCGGGAAAAGCGTGTGCGTGCTCGGCGGCGGGAACATTGCCGCGGCGGATGCGAAGTATCTCGCGCGCATCTGTGAGCGCGTCTACCTCATCCATCGCCGCGACACGCTTCGCGCCTCGGCGGTCGACCGCGAGCGCCTCTCCTCGCTTCCCAACGTCGAGTTCGTGTGGAACTCGCGCATTGCCGATCTGCGCTCGGAAGAGGGGCGTCTTTCCGCCGTGGAGGTCGAGGATGTGGCAACCGGAGCGCGGAGGATGCTTCCTGCCGAAGGGCTGTTCGTCGCAATCGGGACGATTCCCAACACCGATTTTCTCGAGGGCGCGCTTTCTGTTGACGAGGGCGGCTACATCGTGGCCGATGAGTCGGGCACTACGAGCGTGCCCGGCGTGTTCGCGGCGGGCGATGTGCGCGCGAAGGGCCTGCGCCAGGTGGTGACGGCCGTCTCCGACGGGGCGATAGCCGCCGAGAGCGCCGCCGCATACGTCGCCTCGCGGTAGCGGGTGAGCAGGAGTGCGGGTGAGGCTCGCTGGCGGGCGAGCCATGCGCTCGGCGAGGCCGTTTGCAAAAGCGAAGGTAAAATCACGTTTGACGCGAGCGAGGCACTGTTTTAGTAGGGCCCATATTGGGGTATAGTGTCGGAGGCGTATAAGCTTGCGATAACGAGGAGAGAGATGATAAGTTCGCTTCGAAAGGGCATCGTCGCATTTGCGATGTTCGCACTACTCAGTACGATTCCTGCTGTGGCCTGGGCTGATGGCACTATCAACGCGGAACCCGCCGCGAATGGGGCGCTTCAGGCGGGCCAGGTTGCCACCTGGGACTGCTCCGATGGGGGCATCGCTCCCGAGAGCGTTTACGGCCGCGTGGACAAGCCGACGGTCACCTTCGTCACGCAGGGCACGTTCTATCAGGACACTGCCCGCTATATGCTCGACTACGTCAATGAGGCCCGCAGCGCAGTGGGCGCGGCCCCTCTGACGTGGAGCTATGAGCTCGAGGTCTGTGCGATGCAGCGCGCCGCCGAGATTTCGATCAGTGGAATTTACGGCCCCTTCTTCAGCCATACGCGTCCGAGTGGCGAGGATTGCTTCACCGTGGTCGAAGATGTCATGCTGAGCAACCCCTACTCTGCGCTCGGCGAGAACATCCTTGGGACAACGTACGACGTAGCGACGGCTAACTATTGGTGGACGAACTCACCCGGTCACTATGCGAACATGATCAGCGAGGACTTCAACTCGGTTGGTGTTGCGTGCTTTGATGGCTATTGGGTCGAGTTCTTCGGCTATCAGACGTTTGAGACTACCGAGCAAACTGCGGTAGACGGAACCTATGGCACCTTTATCGAAATGGGCCAGTGCAACCTGGGCCTGTTCTTCCCCGATTTCGAGGCGGGCGAGTGGTATGCCGATACCATGGTGTACATGCTCAACAATGGTCTCATCACGGGCTACAACGACGGCACTCACCGACTGGGCGTCTACGACTCGATCAAGCGCGGCGACGTTGCGATGATCTTGTGGCGTATGGCGGGCAAGCCGGACGTTTCGGTGGAGCAGTTCTATGACGTGCCCAGCGACTCGTACTATTCGGATGCAATCAACTGGGCCCGTGCGGCGGGAATCATCGGCGGCTACACGGACCCCGTTGACGGCACTCCGCTTAACTTGTTCGGACCCGAAGACTACGTCACGCGCGAGCAGTTCGCGGTGATGATCGCTAAGTACGCAAACATTCTCTACGGGGTCAATTTGTCGAGCGACGGCTCGAAGCTTGCTTCCATGCCCGACGCTTCGTCGGTGAGCCCCTGGGCGCGCGCCAGCTTGGCCTGGGCTCTCGACGCGGGCGTCATGGATGGCAAGAATGTCGACGGCACGCGTTACCTTGACCCGCAAGGTTCGGCCTGGCGCTCTGCCGTTGGCAAGATGACCGCAACGCTTGAGCGTGACGTGTTGCAGTAAAACGAAGCTTCCAACCTGCAAGGTTTCGCTTTCGCCGACGATTTCGCCTCCATGAGCGTATTTCCTGCGAAGGTCTCAGGGCGTTTCTCACACGAGGGACGCCCTTTTGGTATCATTGTTCAGCTACGGATAACGCAATTCGCATAAAGGAACGCACGCAATGCAAGATAACGACATGCGCGAGAAGCTCGAGAAGATCATTTCCGCCTACGAGGAGCTCCAGGCGAAGATGAGCGACCCTTCGGTTCTCGCCGATCAAAAGGCATACAACCACCTCGCCAAGGAATACGCGAACCAGGGCCCGCTCGCCGCGAAGGCGCGCGAGTACCTCGCGTGCTGCAGCGACATCGACGACGCCAAGGAGATGCTCGCCGATCCTGACATGAAGGAGTTCGCGCAGGAGACCATCGCCGAGGCCGAATCGAAGATGCCCGCCCTCGAAGAGGACATCAAGTTCATGCTCATTCCCTCGGACCCTGCCGACGAGAAGGACATCATCGTGGAGATCCGCGCTGCTGCCGGCGGCGACGAGGCGGCAATCTTCGCAGGCGACCTCTTCAAGATGTACGAGCGCTTCTGCTCTTCTCAGAAGTGGAAGATCGAGCTTATGGACGTTTCTCCGTCCGAGGCTGGCGGGTACAAGGAAATCCAGTTCAAGGTGAAGGGCGACAAGGTGTACTCGGTCATGAAGTACGAGTCCGGCGTGCACCGCGTGCAGCGCGTGCCCAAGACGGAAAGCCAGGGCCGCATCCACACGTCCACGGCGACCGTTGCCGTGCTTCCCGAGGCCGATGAGGTTGAGGTCGACATCAACGAGAACGACCTGCGCATCGACGTGTTTCGCGCCGGCGGCCCCGGCGGACAGTGCGTCAACACGACCGACTCCGCCGTGCGCATCACGCACCTGCCGACCGGTCTTGTCGTGCAGTCTCAGGACCAGAAGTCGCAGCTGCAGAACAAGATCGCGGCTATGGCTGTCCTTCGCGCGCGCCTCTACGAGAAGATGCTCGCCGAGCAGCAGGCCGCCGAAGGTGCCGAGCGCCTCGCGCAGATCGGTTCGGGCGATCGCTCCGAGAAGATCCGCACCTACAACCTCCCCCAGGACCGCGTGACCGATCATCGCATCGGCTTCAATTCCACGTACAGCTCGGTTCTCGAAGGTGACGGGCTTGGCGATGTCATCACCGCACTTCAGGCGGCCGACCGCGCCCGTAAGCTCGCCGAAGCTGTGTAAGCTTCGCTGTTCTGACGAACAGCGAAAGACTCGACGCTGCGATGGGCCCTGGCACCCCATCTCCGCACGATGCTGCAGGCTCGCGTACCGTGAAGGTACGCGTCGCCTTTGCATCCTGCGGACCTGGGGCGTCAGGGCCCATCTCGCTGATTTACTGCGCCAACAGGCGAGATAGTTAGGGAGGCTGCATTCCGATGACGGATGACGTGTGGACTATTAAGGCTGCGCTCGAGTGGACGCAGGGGTATCTTGCGCGCAAGGGCGACGAGAATCCGCGCCTGTCGGCGGAGTGGCTTCTTGCCGAGGCTACGGGCCTGCGTCGCGTGGAGCTCTACGTCAATTTCGAGAGGCCCCTCTCGATGGAAGAGCGCGATATTCTTCGCGGTTACGTGTCGCGCCGCGGGGCTGGCGAGCCGCTGCAATACATCACGGGCGAGGTTGCGTTCCGCCATATCGCGATGAAGGTGCGCCCGGGCGTGCTCATTCCGCGCCCCGAAACTGAGGTCCTCGTGAGTGAGGCGCTTTCGCTTCTGCCCCCCGCTGGGCGCCGCGTGGCGCGCGACTCGCGCATCGGCGCTTGGGAAGGCGATCTCATGCGCGCTGCAGAGGCGGCCGACGAGGAAGCGGGCGAGGATTCGAATGCGTTTTCCCAGGTAGCAAGCGCGCTCGGCGCTGAAGATTTCCTTGCTGCCGACGGCGGGGCCGCATCGGACCCCGCTGCTCCCGAGACGCTTTTCGTGGCCGACTTGTGCACGGGGAGCGGTTGCATCGCTTGCTCGATTGCCTACGAGCGCCCCGATACCCGCGTTATCGCCACCGATATCTCGCCGGATGCCGTTGCACTTGCGAGCGAGAACGCGACGGCGCTCGGTCTTGCCGACCGCGTGCGCATCGTCGAATGCGACCTTGCGGCGGGCGTTCCCGAAACGGCGATTGGCAAGCTCCATCTGGTCGTTTCCAATCCGCCTTACGTTCCCACCGCGGTGATGGCGGAGATTCCCCAGGAGGTAGCTGCCTTCGAGCCTGCGCTCGCCCTCGAAGGGGGCGCCGACGGGCTCGATGTGTTCCGCCGCGAAATCGAATGGTGCCGACAGGCGTTGCGACCTGGTGGTGGCTGTGCATTCGAATTGCACGAGACCTGCCTCGATAAGGCGGCATCGCTTGCGCGCGCGGCGGGATTTAAGGATGTTCGCGTTGTTGCCGACCTCGCGGGAAGGCCGCGAGTTCTTACGGCCCGCAAGCCCGAGTGCTAGCGTTTCGTTTCGCGTTGCCCCTCCTTGGCAGCGCGCACTTACGCTAGAATACTGCTATTCGACTACGTCTACTATTGCAAGGAGCGTTCATGTCTTCTGATAACGTGCTCAAGGCAAATCTCGAAGAGGCGGCAAGCGTTTTGCGGGAGCGCCTTGGCGATCGCAAGCCCACATTCGGCATCGTGCTCGGTTCGGGGCTCGGCCCCCTCGCCGAGCAAATCGAGGATGCCGTCATCGTTTCCTTCGGCGAGATTCCCCACATGAAGCGCAGTACGGCGACGGGGCACAAGGGCCGCTTCGTGTGCGGTGTGCTCGGTGGGGAAACGGTGCTCGCCATGCAGGGCCGCCTGCACGGCTACGAGGGGAACTCACCACAGGAGGTCGCATTCCCCATCTGGCTCATGCATCTTTTGGGAATCGAGGCGCTCATCACGACGAATGCGGCGGGCGCCATCAACGAGACCTATGCTCCCGGCGAGTTCTGCATTATGAGCGACCATATCAATTTCACGGGGCGAAACCCAATCGTTGGAACCGAACCCGACGGCATCGCATTCCGCTTCTTCTCGATGACCGACGCCTACGACCCTGAGCTGCGCGCGGTGGCCCGCAGGGTGGCATCCGAGCGCGATGTGCGCGTGCAAGAGGGTGTTTATTTGGGACTTTTGGGGCCGAGCTTCGAAACACCGGCCGAAATCCGCGCGTTTCGTGCATGGGGTGCCGACACGGTTGCCATGAGCGTGTGCGAGGAGGTCATCGCGGCACGCCATGTGGGCATGCGCGTGCTCGGCATCTCGCTCGTGTCGAACATGGCGGCGGGCGTTGAGGGCTCGTCCCCGAGCGATACGGAAGTGTTCGAGGTTGCAAAAGTAGCGGAGCCTAAATTCTGCAGCCTTATCGAGGGAATCGTCGAGGAGGCAGCGATCTAACTATCGATTTTCGATTTGGAAATGACCTGACGGCGGCGCGGAGTATTCCGTGTCGCCGTTTTGTTTTGGGAGTATCATTGTCCGCGGCAAAGGCGAGGGAAAGCGTGCGCTGGTGAGCGAGAAAGCGAAACGAAATATCAAACGGGGATGTGCCGCGGCGGGAGCGCTTGTGGCCGCAATCCTTATCGTGACGTGCCCGATTCCAGGACTTTCGTACCAGGCGACAGCAGTGCTCGGTATCCTCATCATGGCTATCGTGTGGTGGATTACCGGCGTCTTACCCGAGTTTGTTACCGCGGTGGTGATGGCGGTGCTTTTCGTGGTAGTCGCCGGCATCTCCGTCGGCGCGACGTTCTCGACGTTCGCGTCTTCCACCTGGTGGCTGCTCCTTTCCGCCTTCACGCTGGGCGTTGGCATGAAAACGAGCGGCCTTATGAGGCGTATTGCGCTTGCAATCGTGAATAGGTTTCCGCGAACTTTCCGCTGCCAAGTGATTGCTCAGCTCGTTACGGGTACGGTGCTCGGCCCTTTGATTCCGAGCCTTGCTGTAAAGGGCGCGATGCTCGCTCCGCTTGCGATGGATATTGGCGACGAATTGGGCTATGAGCGTCAGGGCAGGTGTGCGACCGGTCTGTTCGCGGCGATGCTCGTGGGCATTCGCACGGTTGCGCCAACTATCGTCTCCGCATCGGTGACCGGCTACGCTCTCATGGCGACGCTGCCCGCTGACGTGCAAGAACAGTTCAACATGGCATCATGGTTTGTTGCGGCTCTGCCGTGGCTTGTCGTGGTGCTTGTGCTGAACTATCTCTTGATTATGGGGATATACGGGCGAGGGGAAAAGGCCGGTTCTGCTTCTGAGACCGTCGGCGCATCCGGCAACGCCCAGTCGTTCAAACAGTCCTCGCTGCGCTGCGGAACTCGCTTTGTGGGCGCCACCGAATGCGCCGACTCCAAGCAAAGTGAAGCTAAGGGCTCCGCTTTAGATGCCGCTGGTCTCTGTCAAGCGAATTCCGATCAAGCCAGAAACCTTGGCTCCGAAGAAAACAACCAAGCAGCGCGAGGACTCGGCGACCTTCACCAAGCGAGTTCCGCAGCGAAGCGAGGACTGTCTGAGCGACTGAAGGTTGCCGAGTCCTCGCGCGGAGGGAAGGACCCCGACAACAACCAACTTGCTCCAACCGACTTAGGGCCGCTTTCGGCGGTGGAGAAGCGCATGCTCGCCATCATCTTGGTGACGGTCGTCTTGTGGGCAACCGAGCCGTTCCACCATGTCTCCGCCATGGCAGTCGGCCTTGCGGCGCTCGTCGCCATGTTCGTGCTGAAGGTGATCGACGTCCCCGCGTTCAAATCGGGGGTGAACTGGACGTCGCTCCTCTTCATCGGCATCGCGCTCGGGTTGGGGTCGGTGTTCGCCGAGGCGGGGCTCAACGATTGGGTCATGCAGACTTGCGGCCCTGCCTTCCAGGCGCTTGCGGGTAATCCGTACCTGCTTGTGCTTGGAATCGGTGCGATCACCATAGTGCTTCGGTTCCTCATCGTTTCCGAGGTGGCGTATCTCAATCTGCTCATGGCGTTCCTCGTGCCGATGGCGGCGAGCGTGGGCGTGAACCCTTGGGTGCTCGGATTCTCGGCGTATACGCTCGTCATCGCATGGTTCGCGAAGTATCAAAGCCCGATATACCTCGCCGCGTTCTATGCGGTCGATGGTAAGATGGCGAAGCATTCAGAACTTGCCAAGTACTGCGGCGTCTATCTTGCGACCTGCCTTGTGGGGCTCGCGGTTTCCGTGCCGTACTGGCAGTGGATGGGTTTGCTGTAGCGGCTTGCCGCAAGAGTCGAAAGGGGACTTACATGTTGGTTCTGACCGTTGGGAGCGAGGCGCGCACGCGCAAGTATCTGCCTGACCTGCCGGTTACGCGCGAGGTGGATCTCGTGTGCGCCGAGCGGGGCGTTGCGAACGATGAGCTGCTCGCCCTCGCGCCCGATGCCTCCGTCATTGTCGCCGACGCCATAAGCCCGGTGGATGCGCAGCTCATCGCGGCAATGCCGAATCTCAAGCTCATCCATTCCGAGGGCGTGGCGTTCAACGCGATCGACGTGGAGGCGGCGCGCGCCAAGGGTGTTGCCGTGTGCAATTGCGCGGGTGTGAACGCGGGAACCGTCGCCGAGCAGGCTGTCATGCTCATGCTCATGTGCTTAAGGCGTGCGATCGAAGGCGACAGGGCGGTTCGCGAGGGTCGTCAGATCGCCCTCAAGGAGCGCATGATGGTGGAGGGCTTTCGCGAGCTGGGGGATTGCACGGTCGGTTTCGTGGGCTTCGGTGCGATCGGCCAGGCGACTGCGCGCTACCTTCGTCCCTGGGGCTGCAAGATGCTCTACAACAAGCGTCATCCGCTCGACGAGGACCTCGAGAACGAGCTGGGAGTCCGCTTCGCAAGCCTCGATGACCTGCTTGCCACCTGCGACATCGTGAGCCTGCACGTTCCCGTGACCGACGAGACGCGCGGCATGGTCGACGGGGAGTTCCTCGTGAAGATGCGTCCCGACGGCGTGCTTGTGAACACGGCGCGCGGCGACATCGTGAATCAAGAAGCGCTCGTTGCGGCGCTCGAGGCGGGAAGCATCGCGGCCGCAGGGCTCGATACGCTCACGCCCGAGCCGGTGACGCTCGACAACCCCCTCGTGAACCTTTCGCCCGAGGCGGCAGAGCGCGTCGTCTTCTCACCTCATGTGGGCGGCGTCGCAGAAGGCATGTTCTATCGGGCACACCGAACGATTTGGGAGAACATCGCCCGTCTCGCAGCAGGGGAAGAGCTCGTCAATCGCGTGCGCTAGCGGCGCTTGCGTTTTCCCGCTCGTTTCTATCGGGAAGCTGCGGAGCGCGGCAGGGGGCTGTATTCGCTTCCGGGCAAAAGCAGCCCTTGGCGTTCCATGTCGGTGCCGATTTCGCAGTATTCCTTCCACGCGCTTTCGAGCTCGGCGAGCTCCTTTTCAGTGAGGGGGCGCACAGCGCGCGCGGGTGAGCCTATCGCGAGCCAGCCGTCAGGGATGTTCGCCGTGCCGGTCACGAGTGCGCCCGCTCCCACAAGGCACCGAGAGCCGATTTTGGCGCGGTCTATCACGGTGGCTCCCATGCCGATCAGCGAGCCCTCGCCGATGTCGCATCCGTGGACGATCGCCCCGTGTCCGATGGTCACCTTGTCGCCGATGCGCGTCACCTCGTCGTGGTTCACGTGAATGCAGCAGTTCTCTTGAACGTTGGTCAGCTTCCCGATTTCAATGCGGCCGCCGAAATCGCCGCGGATGGTTGCTCCCTGTAAAATGGTGCACTCGGTACCGACTTTCACGTCGCCGATTACCGTGGCAGAGGGTGCAATGTGCGCGGTAGGGTCGATCTTTAGGTTCTTCAGATAATCCATGGTTGCTCCTGTTCCAATTTCGCTCCTATGGTGGCACGAGGGGCTGGTCCCTGCAACTGCCAAGCAAGCGTTTGTGCGCAAAAACGAGAAAGCGACGCTTTGCTTCCCGCATGAGCGGCTTGAGAAACTTGGAAATGGGTGTAAACTCTTCTCTCTATGTTAAACCACCGTTGACATGTCGGCGATCTGCCTGGTCCAGTAGACCATGGCGTCGCCGCATTCGAGGT
>NZ_CAKTTZ010000040.1 GCF_934617235.1 uncultured Ellagibacter sp.
GAGGATGGCCGTCCTCCAGGCCGAAACGCAGGCTGATGACCTTGCGCTCGCGCTCGGCAAGCCCGTCGAGCACCTTGCCCAGCTGCTCTTGGAGCATGCTGAAGCTCGCTGCATCAGGCGGCACCACGGCGGCGTCGTCCTCGATGAAGTCGCCGAGCTGGGAATCCTCTTCCTCGCCAATCGGCGTCTCGAGGCTCACCGGCTCCTGCGAGATCTTCTGGATCTCGCGCACTCGCTCCTCAGGCAACCCCATCACGTCGCCGATTTCCTTCGGAGTTGGTTCGCGACCAAGCTCCTGGAGAAGCTGACGCTGGATGCGCACGAGCTTGTTGATCGTCTCGACCATGTGCACGGGAATGCGGATCGTACGCGCCTGGTCGGCGATGGCGCGCGTGATGGCCTGGCGGATCCACCAGGTCGCGTACGTGGAGAACTTGAAGCCCTTGCGGTAGTCGAACTTCTCGACCGCGCGGATGAG
Organism: uncultured Ellagibacter sp.; assembly: GCF_934617235.1. GTDB lineage: Bacteria > Actinomycetota > Coriobacteriia > Coriobacteriales > Eggerthellaceae > Ellagibacter. The sequence continues at coordinate 479 of NZ_CAKTTZ010000040.1, forward strand.
GCCCAGGTTGCCTTCCTGGATAAGGTCGAGGAAGAGCATGCCGCGGCCCACGTAGCGCTTCGCGATGGAGACGACAAGACGCAGGTTCGCCTCGATGAGCTGCTGCTTCGCGTCGAAACCAACCTCTTCGATACGCGTGAGGCGACGAAGCTCGCGTCGCTCGAGCTCGATTTCGCCAGCATCGGCCTTTTCGAGCTGTTCGCCTGCGGCAACGCCAGCTTCGATTTTCATCGCAAGGTCGATTTCCTCCGCCGCGGTAAGCAGCGGAACCTTGCCGATCTCTTTCAGGTACATGCGCACCGGGTCGCCCGTGAGCATGGTGACCCCACCATCGTTGGCACGCTTGCGCGCAGCACGACGCTTCCCGCGCGCCGTCGTCACCTTCGGCAGCTGCACATCAGTCGTCGCTTTGAGTTCTTCTTCGGGGATGCCCTCGAGCAGGTCTTCCTCTTCGTCGATGCCAGCTTCGATCTTGTCTTCATCGAGCGTGGTCTCAGACGCATCGGAAACCTCGTTTACGAGAGGTTCGCCTTCTTCGAGATCCTCATCGAGCTCGTCCTCCTCGAGAATCTCATCGGGATTGGAAAGGTCTTTCGGTTCTTCGGCAGTCTTCTTCGATAAGTTCTGGGAATCCTTTGCCACGTGATAGTCCTTTCTGGATAAGAACGCCCGGGGCTAAACCGCAACCGGGCGCAAATACACAGCGATAAAATATATCATAAATCGGGCAATCACGGCAAGATATCACAATAAATCGTTGGGATCGACGTCGACGGCAACATTGACGGCCGCCTCCGCCGTGCGGGCACGGAACAGCGGACCGACCACGCGCGCGATATCGTCCTCGGGCGGACACTTCACGACGACATGCCAGCGATAGACGCCGCGAAGCTTCGCAAGAACGCACGGGCTTGCCGGAAGAACGGACCACCCATCCCCACCGTAATCGCGCACACATGCTGTGAGCTGGTCGAACAAGCTTTCTGCCGTCGTGCGAACAGCGGGTTCGTCCTTTCCCCAAACGAGCACGTTCGCCATGCGCACAAACGGCGGGTAAAGGAGAATCCGACGTTTCGGAAGCTCGGCGCGCAGGAATCGCTCACGATCGTAGGCGGCAGCCGCGCGAATGGCCACATTATCGGCCTCGTAGGTTTGCACGAGAACGCGGCCTGGCAAATCCGCACGCCCCGCACGCCCCGCCACCTGTTCGATCAGGGAAAACGTGCGCTCCGCCGCCCGATAATCGGGAAGATGGAGCTGCGTGTCGGCATTGATGACGCCGACGAGCGTCACATCCTCGAAGTCGAGCCCCTTTGCGATCATCTGCGTGCCCAAAAGCACGGCAGCGTCGGCAGCGGCGAACTGCTCGAGCAGACGCTCGTGAGCCCCCTTGCCGCTAGTGGTGTCGGCGTCCATGCGTATGATGGGGACATCGGGCCCCACACCCGGCATCCCGTCGAGCAGCGCGCGCAGCTCGGCCTCGACGCGCTGAGTTCCCGCACCGAACTTCTTCAGGTAAGGACTCCCGCATTCGGGACACACGGCAGGCGCCATTACCGTGTGGCCGCAGTGGTGGCATACGAGCATGCGGCCTCGTTCGTGATAGGTGAGCGAGGTGTCGCACGAAGGGCAGGTGGGCACGAACCCGCAGTCGCGGCACAGAAGGAATTTCGCGAAACCGCGCTGGTTCAAGAGCAGCACCGCCTTGCGACCAAGCGAAAGTTCGCTGCGAAGCCCCTCGACGAGCTTGCGCGAGAACATCGCGCGCGAGCCGCCGCGGAATTCCGCCGCCATATCGATAACCTCGACCGCGGGCAAGGGCTTGCCGTTCGCGCGATCGGGAAGGTCGACCTTTGTCCAGCGCCTCCCCTGTTCACAGGCGTAGAGCGCTTCAATCGAAGGCGTGGCAGATCCCAAGACGAGCACGCCACCCGATCGCTCGACCATCCAGCGCGCCACATCGCGCGCATCGTAGCGCGGCGCGGAATCTTGTTTGTAGGAACCTTCATGTTCCTCGTCTATCACGATGAGCCCAACGTTTTTCAAAGGCGTGAACAGGGCGCTTCTCGCTCCTACCACAACGCGGGCAGCACCGCTTCGGATGAAATCCCACTGATCGTAGCGCTCCCCTTGGCTCATGCGCGAGTGCATGACGGCGACCATGTCGCCAAAGCGGCCGCGAAAGCGCCCGACCGTTTGGGGCGTGAGCGAGATCTCGGGCACGAGAACGCACGCCGTTCGCCCCTCGGAAAGCGTTTTCTCGATAGCACGCAAATAGAGCTCGGTCTTGCCCGAACCAGTGACACCATCGACGACGACCACTTCACCTTGCGCCCGCTCGAGCGCCTGGTCAATAACTGCAAGGGCGCCTTCCTGCCCCGACGTGAGCGCAGGCTTTGGTGAGGGGGTGAAGCTATCGGGCGAGATGGAATGCGCGCCGTCGGATGTTCCGGTAGGCAGGCCACTTGCCGCGCTGTCGGGAACACCGCGCATGCGACGGCGGCGCACGATGCGCACGACGCCTTTCGCTTCAAGGACGCGCAAGGTGGACGAAACCGCTCCCATCTGCGCCGCAAGCTCGGACACGCGCAGCTCGCCCGTACGAACGGCCGCCACGATAGCCTCCTGGCGAACGGCGTTCTTACGCGGTTCGAACTCGGAAAGTTCAGGTCCCGCAATAACCCACCGATCGTCCACTTCCCCGATTTTCTGCTGCTCAAGGCGCCAGCGGCCGTCGCGGCCGTGCACCATACGAGGGACGCCTCCGGGGGGTGTAAACAAACGAACGCAGGCGGAAAGCGGCGCGATATAGCGGTTCGCGAGCCATTGCCCGCACGCCGCGCCCTCTTCATCGAAGTAAGGTTTCGATAGGCCCCGAACGATCGATTTCAGCTTGCGCGGATCAAGGCCGGAAGGCCACGTTTCGTCTCCTGGGAGCCCCGCCTCGAAGACATCGATAACAAACCCCACCGCCTGGCGCCTGCCGAAGGGCACAAGCACCGCACAACCCACTTCGACGGGATATTCGCGGGCGTGGGGAGAAGCGTCGCCGCCGCCTGCGACAACGCTATCCCCTACGCTCGTGCCGCCTGCGCCGCCACTCGCTGCGAGCACGCCATCGCCAGCAACAACCGCGCTATCGCAAACTTCGGCATCCTCGGCAACACCCGCAAGGGCATCATCCCCAAACAGGCTATCAATCTGCGGAAGCGAGCAGGTTGAAGCGCACAACGATTCCTCCCCCTCGGCGGCAGGCAGGGCGTAGGTATAGGGCGCATCAAGCGCTTGCGTGGGGATATCGAGAATGACGGAGGCAAGTTTCATGCAACCCAGTATAGCGAAAGGGCTCGCGAGCGCGCACGCCGAATCGCCGCCTTCAGCAAAAACGCCGCCCTCCCGAACCTGCAAAGGCGGGAAGGCGGCGAGATGAAGGCAGTTAAGCTCCTTGCTAAATCAGCACGAACTAGGCAATGCCACACGCGGCGCGAAGCGCATCCGCGCGGTCGGTTTTTTCCCACGTGAACTCGGGAAGCTCACGGCCAAAGTGACCGTACGCCGCGGTCTTGCGATAAATCGGACGGCGCAGATCGAGGTCATCGATGATGGCGCCCGGACGCAGGTCGAACACCTCGTTTACCGCACGCTCGATATCGGCCTCGGGAACGTGCGCCGTGCCGAAGGTCTCAACCATAATGGAAACTGGCTTCGCGACGCCGATGGCATAAGCAACCTGGATCTCACAACGATCGGCCAAATCAGCAGCCACCACGTTCTTCGCAACCCAGCGTGCGGCGTAAGCGGCGGATCGGTCTACCTTCGTGCAATCCTTGCCAGAGAACGCACCGCCGCCATGACGGCCCATGCCACCGTAGGTGTCCACGATGATCTTGCGGCCCGTAAGCCCGCAGTCGCCCATCGGCCCGCCGATGACGAAACGCCCGGTCGGATTGATGTGGAACTCGGCGTCATCGGCAAGCGCTACGCCCTCATCGGCAAGCACGGGTTTGATGACCTGTTCGGTGATGTCGCGGCGCAACGTGGCGTTGCCGACATCCTCGGCATGCTGCGTGGACACGACCACCTTCTCCACGTTCACGGGAGCGCCGTCAATATAGCGCACCGAAACCTGCGTCTTGCCGTCGGGGCGCAGGTAGGGCAGCGTGCCGTCCTTGCGAACCTTGGCCAGCCGTTCGCTCATGCGCTGCGCCAGGTAGATCGGCATCGGCATGAGGGTTTTCGTCTCCTTGCAGGCATACCCGAACATCATGCCCTGATCGCCCGCGCCCACCGTCTCGTAGGCGTCTTCCGCCTCGCCGTGCTGCGCCTCGAACGACTCGTCGACGCCCTGCGCGATGTCGGGGGACTGCTCATGGATGGCATTCAAAACGCCGCAGGTCGTACCGTCGAAGCCGTACTTCGCGCGGTCGTAGCCGATCTCGCAGATGACGTTGCGCACGATGGTCGGCACGTCGACATAAGCCTGCGTGCGGATCTCGCCCGCAACGACAACCATGCCCGTCGTGGTCATGGTCTCGCAGGCGCAACGCACCTTCGACACGTCGGCGGGCTGCCCCGACGGCGAGATATATCCCTGCTTTTGAAGCTCGGTTTCCTTCTCGAGAATCGCGTCTAAGATCGCGTCGGAAATCTGATCGCAAATCTTGTCCGGGTGACCTTCCGTCACGGACTCGGACGTGAATAGATACGTAGAATGCTGCTCTTCGGCCATGAAGCTCCTCCTTCATCGTTGTCGGCCGGACCACCTTGGCACTTCGCCAGGTTGGTGTCGGGATCGCAGAGCCAACTCTCTCCCCCGACTCTTGATAAACGGATATTCGCGGGCCCAAACCAGGCACCCTCGTTTATGCATGCGGTACTCTACCACACTGTCCACTATTCTAATTGAGAACTAAAAAGAAACAATTCCCAACCATACTTGATTCGAGGAGTTTCTCCCCGCCGCCCTTCCCAATGCGTCGCGCTCGCAACATTCGAAAAAGCGAATCGTCAATCGGGCATTTTTGAGGGGTAGAACTGCCAATAATTGGCCACTATTCATCAACATTACAATGAGAAATCGAATACGAGCCGCAATAGAAAGAAGTCGGGTGAGGTTGACCTGGTCTTTTACGCTAAATAAAAGCGCCGTTCTCTGCAAGAGACCACAAAGGCGCCCTTCCAATGATGAATACCACCCAATTTCTGGCAGTATGCCATGGCAAACCCTCACAGGGGAATGCCACAGACCGCATCGCTCTCCGAAAAGCGACGGCCGCGGCCCCATCAGCATTCCATCGGCAAGCCATCGCCTTGGCGGGCGCGCGCAATGGTACACTCATCCCGACAGATTAACCCCCCTCGGAAGGAGTGGGCATGCTGAACAACAGCGCTTACACGCAGGAATACTTCGACATCATGGAAAGCTTGGACGGCGACATCAAAAGCCGCCGCGCCGCCTACGATTACATGAAGAACTCCACCGCCATCGTGCACCATCAGGTGATTTCCACCTCGTTCGTGCCGCGTCTCTACGATCGTAGCACGCGCGAGATCATGCGCACCACGGTCGAGACGACGCATCGCGTCCTTTGCAAGGTCATCGAGCACTACCTCGACGACCCCGACTACCGCACTATCTTCGACTACGACCCGCGCCTGGCCGAGCTCATCTTGGTGCCGCGCGGCTACGACGCCGTCTTGCCCTTCGCGCGCTTCGACATCTTCCTCAACGAGGAAACCGGGGAAGTCGCCTTCTGCGAGTTCAACGGCGACGGCTCGTCGGGCATGAACGAGAACCGCGAGATCACCAACTCGCTTACGCAGGCGAAGACGTTCCAGGAATTCGCACGCCGTCACAAGGTCGAACCCTGCGAGCTGTTCGATTCGTGGGTCGAGGATTTCATCGGCATCTATAACACCTACAAGGGCCGCGTCGAGAACCCCCGCTTCGCCATCTGCGATTACCTGCAAAACGGCGTGGTGGATGAGTTCTACCTGTTCGCGAAGAAGTTCGAAGAGCATGGCTACCCCTGCTGCGTCTGCGATGCGCGCGACCTCACCTTCGACGGCGAGGTGCTGCGCGATGCGCAAGGCCAGCCCATACACGCCATTTGGCGCCGCTGCGTCACCAACGACGTTCTCGAGTTCTGGGATGACTCGCAGGCGCTCATCGAGGCCGTGCGCGCGCAGAAGGTGGCGCTCATCGGCAGCTTCGCTGGGCACATCGTGCACGACAAGCAGATCTGCGAGGCGCTTTTCCACCCGAAAACGCAGGCCTTCCTCACCGATGAGGAAAACGCCTTCGTCGCACGCACCGTCCCCAAGACGCGCTACCTCGACTCCCGCGAGATCGACCTCGACGAGGTGCGCGCGAACAAGGACGCCTGGATCGTGAAGCCGACCGACGCCTACGGTGCCGCCGACGTGTACGCCGGGTGCTTCCAGACGCAGGAGAAGTGGAACGAAATCATCGACCGATTCGCGAACGGGGCCGCGGGCGCACCGTTCCTTGTGCAGCGCTACATCACGCCGTACAAGACTCACATCTTGGAACCAGACCACGACATCGAGAACCTCTCCGACGAAGAGGTCGACCGCAAGGGTGCCATGTACAACAACCTGGAAGGCCTCTACTGCTACAACGGACGATTCCAGGGCGTGTTCAGCCGCCTGGGGCCGCTGCCCACCATCTCGAAGCCCATGCGCGGCATTACCGCCGCGACCATCTGGGTCGACGAATAGAGAGGCCAGCTCATGGGTTTGGGAAACCGCATCGTGTCGGTCGTGTGCGCCGTTTGCCTCGCGATCACGTTCGTCGCTGTCGGGTTTGCCACTGTCGCCGTGCCCGACAACGCAACGACATCGCTTGCCGATGCCTACGCGGGAACGACGAACCCGAACACGCCATTTTCCCATGAGGAGCTTTGCGACATGGCGCTCGCGGGAAAGCGCTACACGTTCGACAAGAATGACCGATTCGCCCTCAACCAGGAAATATACGACATTAATGCGCAGGTGCAAGCCGACGGACGTGCGCATCGAGGCGCCCTTGACGCCGCACGCTGGGACGAGCTCGCTGCCGAAGATAAGGTAGGTGTCGGCGATAGCGCAACCACGGTTGAGACCTCATTATTCTACGGGATCGCAAGCTCGCTTGGAGGCTCCTCCCCCACAACAGGCGACCTTACCCGCTTGCGCACGTTGCAGCCGAGCGAAGAGCACGTCGACGAGCTGCTTGCCCAAGCGTCCGATATGTACGTGCTCGACCCGGAGGCGATCGAACATCTCGATGACGTCTTCAGCGTCCTGAAAACCGCCGAGCCCGTCGTCTTAGGCGTGTTCGTCGTAGCCGTGCTCACCGCCGTGGGCGTCGGCTGCGCAAGCGGAAGGAGAACGTTCGGGACGGTTCTAATCTGTGCCGGTTTGGGTACAGTCGCGCTCTTCGCCATCTTGGGTATTTGGGCCGCAATCAACTTCGAGGGCCTGTTCGCCGTGTTCCACAGCTTGCTCTTCGCACAGGGAAGCTGGGTGTTCAGCGCCGAATCACTGCTCATCACCATGTATCCCGAGCCCTTCTGGATGGGCATGGGCGCCATCTGGCTCGCCACGACCATCGCCGTGAGCGTCATCTCCGCCGTTGTCGGCTTCGCCCTCCGTCGCGCCTAACTTATACCCTGCGGCGGGTGCGCCCTGCCGCTAGGGTGTCTCGCCCTCCCACAGATGCCGCGCCTTCCACGCGCCCTGCCACGGGTGCCCTTCGTCCTCCACGCTTCGTCGCACCCCGAGCTCGCGCGAACACGCAATCGGCACCCCCGTTCACCTCGATTGTCGCATTCCCATGCAATCCCTGCATACGCGCGCGAAAGCGAGTATCATATATGGGTTGAAACGACTTCCACAAGACGAAAGAGGAATCCGTGGCTGACAAACCCGTACGCGTACGCTTCGCACCCTCGCCCACCGGGCGTTTGCACGTTGGCGGCGCGCGCACCGCAATCTATAACTGGGCGTTCGCCCGCGCGATGGGCGGCACCTTCATCCTGCGCATCGAAGACACCGACCCCGAGCGCTCGACCGAGGAAAACGTCCAGGTCATCCTGAACGCCATGAAGTGGCTCAACCTCGACTGGGACGAGGGCCCCGAAGTTGGCGGCGACGCTGGCCCCTACTTCCAGACCCAGCGCTTCGACACGTACAAGACCGCGCTCGAACGCCTGAAGGATCGCGGAGCGGTGTACCCCTGCTTCTGCACGAAGGAGCTGCTCGACAAAAAGCGCGCAAAGGCGGAAGCGGAAGAGGGCGGCTACGCAGGCTATGACCGCACATGCCGCAACATCGACCCCACCGAGGCGGCACGCCGCATCGAGGCTGGCGAGCCGCACGTTTGGCGTTTGAAGGTTCCTGAGGACCACGGCCCCATTGAGTTCGACGACGCCGTATACGGGCACGTTTCCTTCCCCGCCGAGGTGATGGACGACATGATCGTCGTGCGCACCGACGGCACGCCCACGTACAACTTCGCGGTCGTGTGCGACGACGCGAATATGGGAATCACGCATGTTATCCGCGGCGACGACCATCTGTCGAACACCCCACGCCAGATTCTCATCTACGAGGCATTGGGCTATGAGGTGCCTACCTTTGCGCACCTGTCGATGATTTTAGGCCCCGACGGGAAGAAGCTCTCCAAGCGCCATGGCGCAGCAAGCGTCGAGGAGTTCCGCGACCGCGGCTTCTTGCCTGACGCGATGGTGAACTTCCTGGCCCTTCTCGGTTGGTCGCTCGACGGAGAAACGACGCTCATCAGCCGCGACGTGCTGTGCAGCGAATTCTCGCTCGACCGCATCACCAAGAAAGACGCCGTCTTCGACGAGACGAAGCTCGAGTGGATGAACGGGCAGTACATCAAGGGAATGAGCCCCGAGGACTGGATCGACGCGAGCGTGCCCTGGCTGGCTCGCGCCCGTGCGGGCGTTGCCGCCGACGCAGAAATCTCCGAGGAGGAAATCCGCGAGACTGCAGCAGACATCGCGAATCGACCGGAATTCTACGAGAAGCTCTACCCGCTTGTGGCCGAGCGCGAAACGCGCCTTGTCGACGCTGCCGACAAGCTCGCCTACATGTTCTGGGGCGCACGCGTCGAAGTGCTCGATGAGAAGAGCGTGACGAAGGTGCTTCTGAAGGAAGGTGCCCGTGCCGACGAGGCGCTTGCAGCATGCCGCGCCATCTTAGCCGACGAGAGCCGCACATGGGAAGCTGCCGGGCTCGAGGCTGCGTGTCGCGAGCTTGCCGAGGAAGATGCGCTCAACATGAAGCTCAAGTTCGTGTTGCAGCCGCTTCGCGTCGCCGTCTGCGGCAACATGGTATCCCCGCCGCTCTTCGAGTCGATCGAGCTTCTGCCGCGTGAGGATGTCCTTGCGCGCATCGACCAGGTCACCGCCGAGGTTTTCGGTGGCAACGAGTAGCGGTTCCACCATAGGGGCGCCTCGCGCTGGCGCCCCTTCCACCTTGCTCGTCGCCCTGGGCGCTCCGCGCAAGGTGCTTTTCTTGCGCGATTTCTGCACGCGTCCCCAGGGTTCGACCTGCATGGAGTGCATCAAGGCATGCCCTAAGGGAGCCATCGCCTTTGCAAACGCGGCCGCTGCCGTCGACGCCCACGCCTGTACCAAATGCGGGATATGCGTCGGCGTCTGCGACGGCTTTGCAATCCCTGGCGCAAGCGTCGAGGCGATCTTCTCGCACATGCGCAAGATCTCCCTCACCGGCGAGGACATCGTCTTGACGTGCTCGTATCTCCTTCCGCCCAACTTCACTCCAGCGGACAACGTGATCGTGCTCCCGTGCCTTTCAATGCTGCCGCCCGAGCTGTGGATTTGCGCGCTCGCGCTCGGCATGGACCTTGCCGTTGCCGTCGCGTTCGAAGAATGCGAGACGTGCAAGCGAACCTGCGGTCAAGGTCTCGACCGCTTCTCTTCCGCAATCGAGCAGGCTGAAGACGCTACCGAGCAATCGGTCGCGTTCACCGATGATGTTCCCGAAATGCAGGTCGCACCAACGCTCATGCAAACGCTTGGCGCCACAGAGGGGAAAGACCGCCGCGAGGCAATGCTCGATTTGAAGGAGCAGGCGGAAGAAATCGCTTCGGGCGCTTACCGTATGAAACGCAACGAGTCGCTGCGCGCCTTTCATGAGGAGCGCGAGCACAGGCTCGCCGACGAGCGCATCGGCGGAGCCGCCGGGTCACCGGAGGCGAATCCCTACGCCGAGGGCGGCATGGTGAGGTGCACCCTCTCGCCGCGACGTCGCATGCTGCTCGAAGCGGCGGACGCATCGGATGCCGTCGCCGTGCGCAAGCGAGTCGCGGCTTCAACTACTGACGCCTCGTGCTGCGATAACAATCTCGCCTGCACGAAAACATGTCCCACGGGCGCTCGCAGACCGAACCCCAAGGACGGTCACCTCGTATTCGAAACGCGGCTGTGCATCGGTTGCGGACTGTGCGTCGACTCCTGCCCGACGGGTGCCACCAGCCTACACGAAGTTTATGCCGGGGAGCTTCTTCCCCAGCCTGACGAGCAATAACATCGAGAAGAAGGTACCTTTGCTTTCGGAAAATCCCACACTTGAAGAGGTTGCGAACTATTTTGCGAACGACATGTTCGCCACGCGCGCCGCTGGATGCACCATCGTCGAAGCGAGGCGCGGACATGCGATATGCGAGATGAAGCTCACCGAAATCCACCGCAACGCAACAGGCAACGTGATGGGCGGTGCCATCTTCACGCTTGCAGACTTCGCGCTCGCCATCGCTTGCAACATCGGCGAGCCCCCGAGCGTATCGGTGAGCAACACCATCGAGTATTTCTCGGCAACGAAAGGCGAGAAGCTCATAGCCACCTGCGATGTCGACAAATCAGGCCGTCGTCTGGGGTTTTACACCGTCGATATCGCCGACGACACAGGGCGGCGCATCGCGAAGATGACCGCTACCTGCGCGCGATAACCGGGCGGGTGCGTCGCGGTGCAAATCGAAGCCTTTCACTCCAGCCTTCCCTTTTCCGTGCCGCCCGTTTGCTGCAGCAAGCCATGAATCCTACCTGTGCTAACGGGGCCACCGGGACCTTGCATTTCGGGCGATGCCGCAGCCTCTTGCGAGTTCTCCTTCCCGCCCGCTACGGATACGAGCAAGATCATCGAAACCATGAGCAGAAAGCCAACCCAATCGTAGCCGGTAAACGAAGTCCCCAGCCAAAGCGCCGCAAACACCGTAGCGCTCACTGGCTCCATAGCGCCAAGCAAGCTGCCCGTAACCGGCCCCACAAGCGCTACGCCATGCAGATACAAAGTGAAGGCTGCGAAGGTTCCCAGCACAGCGATGGCGGCAAGTACGAGCCATCCCATCGCATCGAGAGAAGGCACAGTAGCGGCATCGCCCCAGGCAGCAGGTGCTGCCCACACGAGTCCCGCACCGATGCCCCCGATGACCATGCCTACGCCCGTCGTCGGAAGCGTCCCCCATACGAACATGAGACGTTTCGGGTACATGATATAGATCGCGACGGCAAGACTGTTCGCAATCCCCCACGCAAGTCCTGCAGCGGGAAGCGACAAGCTTGAGGGGTCGCCTTGCGTGGCAATGAGGAACGTCGCCACAAGGGCGAACACGAGTCCTATAATCTCACCCGCACGAGGCGGTTTCTTCGCGAGGGCGCATACGGAAAGCATAACCCATACGGTGCCAAGCGATTGCAGTACCGTAGCAGTCCCAGCATTGGTGCAGCCGATCGAGGCGATATAGGAAAACTGGCAAGCGAAAAGCCCGAAGACGCCGAATACGATAAGCTGTCGCAGCGACACCCTATCGCGCAGCATCGCGAAAAGGCGCTCGCGTCGTGTAGCGAGCAGCAGCATCAAGAACAACGCCCCCGAGCCAAGCATGCGGGCCGCGGTGATGAAAGACGCCTCGATATCATAGTTCGCGAACAAATACTGCGAGCAGGCACCCGAAAAACCCCAGAGAGCGCCGCCTGCAAGAGCACATGCCACGCCCAAGAAGAACCGCTCCCTATTCCCCTTGCTCACCATAGAGCTCCTTTAGGAAATCAAGGACCGCCCCAAACAGCGCATCACCTTCTTCTACCTTGAAATACCTGGTGGGAAGCGTAAGCTTGCGCTTTTCGGCAAGGTAGCGGCCGCCTGCACGGCGGATTGGAACCATCTTCTCGCGCGGTACGGAAACGGGCTCGACGATAAGCTTGCCGCCCGCAACCGTAACCGTGTTCAGGCGATGCTCGTTCGCAAACGCCTTCACGCGCGCCTTCGCGAAGAGATTCCTTGACGCAGCGGGCATTTCCGGGCGCTTGGCGAGCATGTCCTGCTCGATGGCCTCGACGTCTTCCATCATGGCAGCCGATGCGATCTTGCGGTACCACAAAACGCGCTCGTCGGTGTCGGGAACGTATTCTTCCGGCAAATAAGTATGGCCCGGTAGGTTCACCGTGATGTCGGAGAGCGCGGGCGGCAGCCCGTCGGCGCTGCTCGCATCGCCCTCGCGCGTCGCGGCCACCGCCTGCTCGAGCATTTGCGCGAACAAGTCAAAGCCGACAGCGCTCATGTTGCCTGACTGCTCGGCGCCAAGCAGGCTGCCCGCACCGCGAATCTCCAAGTCGCGCATGGCGATGCGCATGCCGCTACCGAGCTCGGTGTGCTCGTCGAGCGCAGTCAGGCGCGCTTCAGCCTCCTCGGTCAGGTTCACGTTGTCGGGGAACATGAAGTAGGCGTATGCCTGCACCGACGATCGCCCAACGCGCCCCTTCAGCTGGTACATCTGCGCCAAGCCGAGGCGCTGGGAGTCCTCGATGACTAGCGTATTCGTATGCGGGTTGTCGATGCCGCTCTCGATGATGGTCGTCGCCACAAGCACATCGAGTTCGCCCGCGCTGAAGTCTTCCATCACACGCTCGAGCTCTTCACGCGACATCTGGCCATGCGCGATTCCGATGCGCGCCTCGCCCGCCGCCGCCTGCACACGCGCCACGGCGTCCTCGATCGAATGAACGCGGTTGCTCACGTAATACACCTGGCCTCCACGCGCAAGCTCTCGCCTGATCGCGCCGCTCACGACATCAGGATCCCATTCTCCCACATGCACCTCGACAGGCCTGCGCTCGCCGGGCGGCGTCAAGATCAAGCTCATATCGCGCACACCCGAAAGCGACATCTGCATGGTGCGCGGGATCGGCGTCGCCGACAGCGTCAGGACGTCGATCGACTCGCGCAGGTTCTTCATCTGCTCCTTGTGGCCCACGCCGAAGCGCTGCTCCTCGTCGATGATCACAAGCCCCAGGTCATAGGGGTTCACATCGCGCGAGAGAAGTCGATGCGTGCCGACGAGCACCGACACGCTGCCGTCGGCGAACCCCGCCAGTGCCCGCGATTGTTCAGCCGGCGTACGGAAACGCGAAAGCACCTCGACCGTCACGCCAAATGGCTCGAAGCGATCGTGGAAGTTCGAGAAATGCTGCTGCGCGAGAATGGTCGTCGGGCAGAGCACCATAACCTGCTTGCCATCCTGCGTCGCCTTGAAGGCCGCGCGCAAGGCGACTTCCGTTTTCCCGAAGCCGACATCACCGCAGATGAGACGATCCATCGGGCGCGAGCTTTGCATGTCCGCCTTCACGTCGGCAATGGCCGAAAGCTGATCGGGCGTCTCCTCGTAGGGGAACGACTCCTCCATCTCGCGCTGCGCTGCGGTGTCGGGGCTAAAGCTAAATCCCTGCGTCGCCGCACGGCGCGCGTACACATCAACCAAGTCGAACGCAAGCTTCTTGGTCGCCTTGCGTGCTTTCGCCGTTGCACGCGACCAATCCGAAGTGTTCAACCTGGTGAGGCGCGGACTCGCTCCTTCGGGCCCTACATAGCGCGTCACACGGTCGAGCTGCTCGACCGGCACGAACAGCTTGTCGCCTTCCGCATATTTCAAAAGCAGATAATCGCGCGCCGTGCCGTCGATTTCACGCCTCACGAGGTCCTCGAAGAACGCGACACCGTGAGCCGCGTGGACGACGTAGTCGCCCGGCTTGTAGGGGAACGTCACCTCCGTGATATCGGTGCGCCTGCGCGCGCGGGCCGTCGTCTGAGTGCCCTGCGTATCGGAGAGCGCCACAATCGCGAGCTTCGCCTTCGGGAAGATCATCCCCAAGGGGACGTCGATGTCGACGACATTAACGACTGACCTGCGAAGACGCCGCTTTGCAGAACCGCTCGAATCGCTTTGCGCGCCTTCTTCGGCAACATTTCCTTCCCCGCCCCACGTGGCGTCGAGAGCTTCCTGAAAGGCGATGCCGTTGTCGACAAGCGCAAGTTCGATATCGTGGCGAGCACGCGGTTCAGGAGCGCAAAGGGCCACCGTGTTGCCGCTCTCGACGAGGTTCACCAGTCGCCCGAACAGCTTGTCGGGATGCCCCGCCACCTCGACGCGCTTCACGGGAAGCTCGACATCGATCGTGCCGCCGACACGCATGATGGACACATACGTCGCGCGAACGCCCCCGCCGAAATTAAGCGCAGCCGGCGCGGCATAGAGGCCACCCACGGGAATCTTCGTCCCCTTGGCACGCGACTCGATTTCCTCGTAGGCGTGTGTCGCGTCGTCGAACAGCGAGCGCGGCTCGATGAGGCACGTCATCGTGTCGGGACCCGCCCATGCGCCGAGCGTCACCGGCTCATCGTAGAGATAAGAGAGCAGTGCGTCGGCACCCTCGAAGCGAAGCCCGCCGTCGAGTTTCTCGAGCATATCGCGCAGAACCGCGTTCGATTTGGCGGGCGCCGCAATCTTCTTGCGCGCGCGGGCGATCGCCTCCGCAGAACAGGAATACTCGCGCACCGGATAGATTTCCACGCGCGAAAGCGGCGAAATCGTCTGACCCGTCGAGGGAACGATGCGCCGGATTTCATCCACCTCGTCGCCGAAGAAATCGATGCGCACAGGATAGGTGAGATTACCAGGGAAAACGTCGATCGTGCCCCCATGCACGCCGAAGGTGCCCGGCCCATCGAGCTCGCCTGTGTTCACGTAACCGCGGCTCTCAAGCGCGCGGGCAACCTCCTCGAATGTCTCCACGCAACAGCGCTCGCGCATCGCGTTCGGTAGCGCCAAGCCGCCTTCCCGCGCCGTGTCGGCAAGCTCAACCCCCGCTTCGAACACGAGCGGAGCCGCGACAAAGCTCGCCTTCGGCGGCATGGTCCTGATAAGCGCACGGGCGCTGGCCACGACGACGCGCGGACGTCCCGAAGCGAGCGAGAAGGCGGCTTCCATGCGGCGCGCGACCTTGCAAGCATCGGGAACCTTCGGGGAGAAGGGGGTATCGGCGCGCTCAGGGAACAGCAGCACGCGGTCTTCCCCCAGGTAGGCAGCCATATTGCGAGCGAAGGCAATCGCCGCGTCCTCGCCCGCAACCACAACAAGCGTCGGACGAGGTGAGCGTGAGAACTGCGCGCTTGCAAGGAAAGGCCGCGCAGAGGAGGCAACGCCGAGCGTGGCATCCTTCCCCGCATCGAGCTTGCCCCAAAAGTCATCTAACGCGCCCGATTTCTCAAGCACGAACGTAAGCGAATCGATGAGCATGCGCGTCCTTCCCATCTGCCCGAATTGCCCCTATGTGGCCGCGAGCAGCACAAAGAGCCGCTCCGCAGCCCTTATGTGGGGTTATGCAGAAGCGGCTTTGGTTTTGTTATTGCTCCCAGCACCTAACAGGGAGTATTGCATTCGCAAGTGTATCACACCAACCCGTGGCGCCGAATGGATATCGGGACACCTCGGTTTTTGTGCCAGAATTCAGGTTCAGGCGTGCACTCATTCCCTCGAACCCCGAATGAGCCGCTATACTTTCAGCGAAGAGGAAAGGAATTGCTATGCCCCGCGAGACCATTGCCGCAAAACGCGAGCGCGCCATCGAGATTGCCCGCAAGATGAACGAGCACTACCCCAAGGCGGAATGCGCCCTGCACTACGACGGCGATCCGTTTCGGCTGGTCATCGCCGTGCTACTTTCTGCGCAAACGACCGACAAGGGCGTGAACAAGGTGACACCCGCGCTTTGGGAACGCTACCCTACCCCCGCCGATCTCGCGGCAGCCAACGTCACCGACGTTGAGGAAATCATCCGCACTATCGGCTTTTACCACACGAAGGCCGCGAATTGCGTGAAGTGCGCCCAGATGGTTGTCGCCGACTATGGCGGAGACATTCCGCGCGACATCAACGAACTGCAAAAACTGCCAGGCGTCGGGCGAAAGACCGCGAACGTCGTGCTCAACGAGGCATTCGGCATCGTTGAGGGCATCGCTGTCGACACCCACGTCTTTCGGATTGCCCACAAGCTAAAGCTCGTCGGCCCTTCGGCCGATACGCCCGCAAAAACAGAAACTGCCCTGCTCAAGCTGTATCCGCGCGACTATTGGGGGCCGATCAACCATCAATGGGTGCTCTTCGGGCGCGAAACCTGCATCGCACGACGCCCGAAATGCGAGGAGTGCTTCCTTGCCGACCTGTGCCCGAATTGCGGCACGAAATAGCGCTTGGAACAGGCCGCCTTGCAAGCGAAGCGCCTTCCCAAAGCAAAGCCTTTCAATCGCCGCATATGCAAACAGCCTGTCGGGCGTCGCTCAAGCCATGAGGCACACATCGGCACAAGACAGTTGCGCCGCGCAACTCCCGAGCAAGTTCCTAGCGAACATTCCCGTAAGCGCGAGCGAGCTCCTCAGGCGATGCACCCTTCAAATAGCGCGACCGGAGACGCGCCATGCTCACCCATGTCCGCAAGCGGTTGAGCTCTCCTTTCGGGAAACGCCTCGCTGACGTGCGAATACGGTGTCTCGTCATACCAAGCGGCTCGCCAAGGAGCTTGAGGTTCAACGCGAACTGAAAATCCTCCATAAGCGGCATGTCGGGAAACATCCCCGCCTCGAAGAATAGGTCCCTCTCGATAAACAGCCCCTGATCGCCAAAGGAGATATGGCGAAACTTCACGCGAAGATTCGACATGCCCTGGCACAACAACAGCACTGGAGTCAGCTTGTTGAAGCGGATACCGAAACTTCCAACGCGCGTGCGAGACAAAACCTCTTCGATTTCGCGAAATGCCCCCTCGGGAAGCACGCTGTCACAGTGGAGGAAGAAGAGCACGTCTCCCTTTGCGGCACGCGCGCCGGTATTGAGCGCGCCGCCACGGCCGCGCCCTTCCTGGTCGATGAGGCGATATGGAGAGCGCACCCGATTGCGCGTGCCGTCGGTGCTGCCGCCGTCGACGAATATCACTTCACAGCATTCCCCGACGAAGTCGATGCAATCCAGATGGTCTTGTAGCGAGTCGATGGTGGAGGCCTCGTTGAACACGGGGACGATTACCGAAACGCTCACGGGACTACGCTTAACCTCGACTGTTACCTGCGCGTTTGCGAGATTTCGCTCACTTTCAGCTGCGACCTGCGCGCTCATCGGGCTACGCCGACTTCCAGCTGTTACCTGCACGCTCATCGGATCGCCGCCTTTGCACGGTTGAGCACCGTCGTCGAAATTGCCGGCGTTTCCTCGACCCCCATCAGGGCTGATAACACATGGATCACCCGCACGCTTCCAGCAGGCTCGCCAGAGAACATGCGGCGAACACGCTCGAGTTTTCCCGCGCACGACGCGCAGTATACGTACACGACAGGGTCCCCCGCCCCTACGTCAGCGCATTCGCGCGCAACCGATTCCAGCACGCGCTTCGCCGCCGCAACGGAAGCCTCGGGCTGGGACAGTTCGAAGGCGGCACCACAGCAGACCGAGCAGTGCGACACGAAAACCGAGGGACCGAAGAAATACGACAGGTCGCCAAGCCATTCCCGCTTCGCGCGATCAGGACAGGGGACGAAAACCGCACCGGGCACCGTAAGCTGCGCACATTCGATAAGCCCGCGCTCGGACAAATCACGCAGGCAAGCATAAACGTTGACCTGGGGATTCGAGCGACCAAACGTACCTGAGAAGGCGGATGCGCAGTTCGGGCAAAGCGGAACGAGCTTCTGTGCCCCAATACGAGCTAGGCGACCTTCGACGCGCGCCAACTCCGCCGTAAAGGCATCGGGGCTCTTCAACCCGGCAAGCGGCAATCCGCAGCAATCAATCGCAATGCTGACATCGGGAATCGGACGAAGCGCATCCTCAAGAGCAGCAAGCGTCTTCGGGAAAAACGAGGGGAAGCCGCA
The DNA here is from genome assembly GCF_934617235.1 of uncultured Ellagibacter sp. GTDB lineage: Bacteria > Actinomycetota > Coriobacteriia > Coriobacteriales > Eggerthellaceae > Ellagibacter. Next base: position 18,728 of record NZ_CAKTTZ010000040.1, read on the forward strand.
CCCAGGGAACACGACAGTCCCCGACTTTGCGTGACGCCAGTTCTTAAAACGGTAGTTCGTCTTCTCGAAAACGGTCAACTTTGCAGGAAGACTACCCAGCGTCATGACTTCACCTCCCTATCCTCATCATCGATAGGCACCTCGTCTTCCAGCCCGAAACGCCTTTTCAGCACAACCGCCGCACCAATGACCGCAACGCCGATTCCCACAGCGAGCGCCAGACACCACAAGCCTGATGCGCCCTGCGACACTCCCGCGCCCGCAAGCACGTACATCGCGGTGCCGGGAATCATGAACAAAAACGAAAACGCCGCATACGTCGTAACCTTCATATCGGTTACCCCGTAAGCGAAGTTCTGCAAATTGTACGGGAACAGGGGCACAAGCCGCGTGATGGCGAGCAAGACCACGGCGTTCACGCCCGTCTCCTCGAAAAGCCATCGGCGAATAGCGGCATTACGCAGCGCCCGCGGGCGCACCGCGTCGCGCAGGAAGAATCGGCCGATAAGAAACGAAAGCACAGCACCCACCGTCGCTGCCGCCACGCAAGCGATTGTCCCTAAATAGGGACCGAACAGCGCCCCCGCCGCCAACGCGAAAACCAAGCCTGGCAGCACAAGCACCGTGCATCCCATCACCGTGCAAAGAAAGTACACCGTAAGGGATAGCGCGAGATTCTCTTGCACCAGCACCTCAAGGTTCGCCCACGGTTCGAACGCCGCAAGCCCTGCTTCTCCGCCAACGAGAATACTTGCGACCACGACAAGAAGGGTCAAACAGGCGAAAACAGCCGGTTTGACCCATGTTCGAGGCGAGAAGGATTCGGTTGAAGGTTTCTCTTGATGACAGGCGAAACTCAGCACTTGCCCTCCACGGCGCTTGCGGCATCATCTGCGCACTGGCCATCGAGCTCACTCGCACAGCAAGCCGCACAACACGCATCTTCGCCACCCTCTTTACCGTGCGATACATGTTCGCGATAGAGCTGGCGCGCTAAAACGGCAAGCGCGGCAAGAGCAAAGAGGATAAACAATGCCGTGACCAGCATTTTCGCACCGCCCGTGAGCATGCCGCCCACGTACGAGTACACGATAGTCGCCGGAAGCTGCCCGATTCCCGTCGCCACCATGAAGCCCTTGAAGGACATCGAGGTCAACCCCGCAAAATAGCTCACGAAGTCGAACGACACGAAAGGCAGCAGCCGCGCGATAAGCACGCTTTGGTCACCATGCCTTTCGAAAAACCGTTCAATGGTCGCAAGGCCCGTTTTCGAGCACAGCCTCTCAACCGCTTCGCGCCCAAGCGCCCGCGCAATCCAGAAGCAGACCGCCGCACCCGCCATGGCACTCGTCCACGACAGAATCGCACCCTGCCACCACCCGAACAGATTTGCGTTCGCGAAAGTAAGAATGAAGGCAGGCAGAGGAGCCGCGACCGACTGAAAGATCATGAGGGCAAACGACACCGCAGCCGCCCACGCCCCATACGACGCCACGAAGTCGCGCATCTCCGCGAAGTCGCCGGTCGAGAAACGGCGGCACAGTTCGTTCACGAATGTGTTTACGCTCGGAAGAGCGAAATACGCCACAGCGGCCGCCAGAACGACGACCACTATGGCGATTCGCGATATCCAAGCACTACGCTTGGAAGCCATCAGCTTCTACCTAGGTACTTAGGCTTCGGTTGCGCCGGTCCAGGCCTTCATGCCACCCTCGAGGGTGAACACGTTATCCATATTCGCATCGATGACGGAAAGCACGTTGGTGCCAGCCTGGGCGTAGGTCTTGCCGGAGTAGCAGATGAGGACGAGCTTCTTATCGGCACCATTCTCGGAACCGGTCGCATCCTTGAGCGCGGCCTTCATGGTGTCAACACCATTCTGGAAGTCGCCGCCCTTGCAGGCATCCATGTCAGCTGCGATAGCGCCCTTGATGTGACCCGCCTTGTAGTCATCGGCCTTACGAAGGTCGATGAAGACGTACTCGGAATTATCGAGATTGGCCTCGGCGTCAGCCGGGGTGATGTACTT
>NZ_CAKTTZ010000041.1 GCF_934617235.1 uncultured Ellagibacter sp.
CCCTGGCTGCGCTGCATAAGGCCAACCGCACGGGCAAGGGCGAGAGCATCGACATGGCCATGTACGAGACGCTGCTCGCCATCGGCCAGTACTACCTGGTCGACTACTTGAACGAGGGCATCCTCTGGCCGCGCCCCGGCGCTCGCAACCAGAACCTCTGCGGCATCGGCGAGTACAAGTGCAACGACGGCTTTTTGGGTGTGTGCCTCTACGGCGTCGACCAGAACAAGTACTTCCTCGAGACCATCGGTCTGGGTCATCTGTGGGGCACCGAAGACATCCCCGAGGACACTTCGGGCCTGTGGCTGTCCAACCCGCACGCACAGGAGATCGAGGCTGCGTTCGAGGCCTACTGCCTGGCTCACTCCAAGTACGAAATCGAGGCGGACTTCGCGGCTCACCGCATCGCTGCCCAGGTCGTCATGGAGTTCGAGGACCTCGTGAAGGAAGAGCACCTCAAGCTTCGCGACAACTTCATGGACTGGGAGACCGAGGACGGCAAGACCTTCAAGGGCCTGGGCGTATTCCCGAAGTTCCAGCAGACCCCCGGCCAGGTGTGGCGCCCGATGCCCAAGCAGGGCGGCGACACCGTCGACGTGCTCAGCAAGCTCGGCTACACGGCAGAGCAGATCGCAGCGCTCAACGAGAGCGGCGTCGTGAAGGTTGCCGAATAGCGGCTTAAACCGGCTTCAAGGCAAGCTCCCGCACCTTTCGCGGGCTGACTCCGAAAGGCTGCCGGCCCGCACGGGAGCTTTGCATTCTTCAGGGTCTCACGCGCCCCCTGAAGAATGCATGTACCTAAGAATATGGCGCGTCACAGGAGCATCATCAAGGGAGAGGGAGAGGGACATGGTCGACATCGTTGGCGGCGAGACGCTCGCAAGCCTGTGGGATAAACTCGCACGCAAGTGCGGCGAAAAGGACTTCTTCATCTTCCAGGGGCGCGATGGCGGCGTGGAGACATTCACCTACCGCCAGTTCAACGAGAAGATCAACCAGACCGCGAACATGTTCTTGCGAGAAGGCGTCGCCTTCGGCGAACGCGTCGCGGTGCAGATGCACACCTGCCCCGAATTCCTCATGTGCCTGTTCGGACTGGCGAAGATCGGCGCCGTCACGGTTCCCATGAACGAGCAGTACCTGCAGGCTGAATGCGAGTACGCGCTCGACATGTGCGAAATCGAGCGCGCCGTGGTGGAACCCTGCTATGTGGAGCTCTACGATCAGATCTGCGCCGACGGCAGGCTGCCGAAGGGAATCTCTGTTGCCCGTACGCTCGATCCGCAGGAAACTTGCGGCCATCGCATCTTCTCCGAGCTTGTGGACGCGGAGAGCACCGAGCTCGCCGAGCAGCGCGCGCTCACGCCCGACGATGTGTGCGAGATCCTGTTCACGAGCGGCACGACCTCCAACCCCAAAGGCGTTCTGCTCACCCACGGGAACATGGTCTATTCGGGCTACTACGGCGACTGGGAAACCTCGATGACCGCAAGCGACCGCATGCTCACGACCATGCCCGCCTGCCATTCGAACTTCCAGCTCGCGGCCCTGACCCCGGTACTCACCGCCAGGGCAACGATGATCGTCGTCGAGAAGTACAGCGCCTCGCGGTTCTGGAGCCAGGTTCGCGAATACCGCGCGACGCTCGCGCAGTGCGTCGCGATGATGCTGCGCACCCTTATGCTGCAACCCACAGACCCCGCCGAGCGCGATCATTCCCTGCGCGACATGCTCTACTTCCTCCCCGTTTCCGCACGTGAGAAGAAAGCCTTCGAGGAGCGCTTCGGCGTGCGCATCTTAAACACGTACGGCTCGACGGAATCGATCGGATGGGTCCTCACCGACCCGCCGACAGGCGAGCGCAAGTGGCCCTCCATAGGACGGGTGGGGCTCGGCTACGAGGCCAAGATCATCGACGAGAACGGCAACGAGCTGCCCGCCAACCGCGTGGGCGAGATCTGCGTGAAGGGCGTCCCCGGCCGCTCGCTCATGCTCGGCTACGTCGGCAACGAGAAGGCTACCGCCGAGGCGCTCACAAGCGACGGCTGGCTGCACATGGGCGACAAGGGTTACTACGACGAGGAGGGCTGGTTCTTCTTCGTCGACCGCAAGAGCAACATGATCAAGCGCGCTGGCGAGAACATCTCGACGACCGAGATCGAGGAGATCCTCACCGAGCATCCCGCTGTCAAGGAAGCCGCCGTCATCGGCGTGCCCGACGACATCCGCGACGAGGCCGTCAAGGCGTTCATCCTGCCCGAAGACGGTGCGCGCATCGACGAGGAGGAGATCGTCGAGTACTGCCGCAACAACATGGCGGCGTTCAAGGTCCCCTCGTTTATCGAGGTGGTCGATGATTTCCCGCGCACGTGCAGCATGAAGATAGAGAAGCGCCTTTTGAGATAACCACGGTAAGCAGGAAGGAGCGGCACCAATGGACGGCACGAGCAGAAAAATGCAAAAGGCGAAGTCGTCGGATGAGGTGTCGTCGAAGGCTGCGGGCCTCATCGAGTGCGCCCGGGACAACGCCAAGCGCACCCTCGATGAAGCCGCCATGACGCCGTTTCTGCGCGAGATCACGCTGGTCTCGAGCGGAGGCGCTTTCCTCGACGGCTACGTGCTCTCGCTTATCGGCGTCGCGTTGACGCAGATCACAACGCATATGAGCCTGACGACCCACTGGACCGCCCTCATCGGTGCGTCGGTGCTGCTCGGCATTCTCGTCGGCAGCATCGTGGGCGGTTACTTGACCGACCTCATCGGGCGCAAGAAGATGTTCGTCGCAGACATCATCGCCATCGCCTTGTTCTCGGCCTTAAGCACGACCGACACCACGCCGCTTCTGCTTGTGGTGTACCGCTTCTTCATCGGCGTTTTCGTGGGCGCCGACTACCCCATCGCGACTTCGCTCATCACCGAGTTCACCCCCAAGCACCACCGCGCGATATCCATGGGAATGGTCTCGGCGGCATGGTATCTGGGCGCCACCGTGGCCGCGGTCGTCGGCTTCGCGCTATGCGACGTCGATGGCGGATGGCGGCTTATGCTCGGCTCCGCCATCGTCCCCTGCGTCTTTTTGCTGATCGGCAGGTGCAAAGTCCCCGAGTCGCCCCTGTGGCTGAAGAGCAAGGGGCGCCATGAGGAGGCGCGCCGCGTGGTGTTCCGCGTGTACGGCGCCGATGTCATCCTCGAAGACGAGGAGGAAGAGCCCAAGAGGAAGGCCGGCTTCGCGGAGGTATTCTCGAAGGGTTACGCCGCGCGCATCGTGTTCCTGGGAATCCTTACGTTGTGCCAGGTCGTTCCCATGTATGCCATCTACACGTTCGGCCCGCAGATCATGACCGCCTTCGGCCTTGGCGTCGGGAAGAGCGCAATCTTGGGCGAGAGCGTCTTGAGCCTGTTCTTCCTGGTGGGATCCCTGCCCGCCATGTTCTGGCTGAACTCCATGGGAAGACGCCCGCTTCTCATTCGCTCGCTGTTCCTTATGGCCGCAGGCCTGCTCGTGTTAGGCCTGTTCCCCACCGCCCCGCTGCCGGTGATCATCTGCGCGTTCGGCCTGTACGCCTTCTTCAGCGGCGGACCGGGCATCCTGCAGTGGCTCTACCCCAACGAGCTGTTCCCCACCGAGGTGAGGGCGACCGCCGTCGGCCTGGCTATCGGCATCTCCCGCGTCGGCACCATCGCCGCCACGTACGCCACGCCGATCTTCCTCGCAAGTTTCGGCATCGGCCCCACTATGCTCGTGGCGGCCGGGCTCGTGATCTTAGGGCTGGTGCTGTCGATTTTCATGGCGCCCGAGACCGCAGGAAAATCCCTCGGCGAAACAAGCTCGCTGTAAGGCGGGACAAATCGCCCGGCCCCTGTCCCACTCGATGAGAGGGGAGCTCCCGCTTTGTGGGCCGTTTGCCTTAGGGGAACGCTGATTAACTGAGGTTTCGCCCTCCCGAAGCGCTCCGCCTCCGATAAGCATCAAGGGGGAAGCACTCAAATAGTCCGTTAAAACCATCGTTGCAAAACGGCAAACAACCGACCCGCATTCAGCGCACGGGCTTCACCTCTTGAACGCCTATGTTCTTTCCTCCGCACTCATTGCAAACGTCTCGGCTTTCGCCTGGTTGGATTAAATGGCCGCAGTCGAGGCAAACAAATCTATCGATTGGAATTGCAAGCAGCTGTTCATCGCATTTACCGCAATGGTTGCAGACGTAGCACTTTTCCATGAGCAACTCCTCTAACCGCGCTCCCTGCCATCCGTCATCGAGATGGAGCCGGGAGGAAGCGGCGGAATCCAGCCGCACGTCGGACACGGGGCAGCCGTATCTCGGATCGGAGTCGAGCATTTGGGGCACCTTATGACCTTTGACTCCTTATCGTTGGTGCAGCTTCCGCAATTTCGACAGGGATAGCACATCTAGCATCCCGATTTGACAAGCGATGTGTCGGCAAGCCAATTCAACGCGACCATGCGCTTCGCAGACCTCTCGACGACGGGATACTTCCCGCTCGCCTTCAAGTCTTCGACGGAGCAAGCGCCGTTGCCGAAGACCTCCCTGCATGCATACGCGAGATCGTCGTCGGAGAGAGCCATCCCCCTTCCGTCGAAGAGGGCCTCGAGCGCAAACCCCTGCCTTAGATTCTCTCCGGATTTTATGAGCATCTGAACGCTAAGCTCCTCCTCGTTCATTCCGTTTTCCTCGTAATAGTCGTCGATGGACTGCCCTTTCTCGGAAAGCTCCTTTTCCAGGCGTCTCATAAGGCCATCTCGAGACGCCTGGAAAAGCTCGTCGGGAATCTTCCCCTCGATTCTCTTGGCAAGTTCGATGTTGGCGAGCCGGGCATGAGTATCGCGATTGGCATGGGCTATTTCCGACCCCAACATCTCCGCAACGCCCGCGCGAAATTCTTCCACCGTCGACGCCTTCTCGATGTTCGCGTCAACCCACTCGTCCGTAAGCAAAGGGACATGTTTCGTCAGTTGAGCAACAACCGTCACCGTCGCCGTGTACATATCGACGTCGCTGTCGGAAATCGCGCGGTCCCGTCTAACGCCGTAATCGAACGTCTTCGTCTCCCCGACGCCCATGCCAAGCAGCTTTTCCACGAACGTGTCCGGCATCGACCCGTCGGCGAGCTCGAGAATCATGCCCTTGCCGGTAAGCCTCGGCACGGTCTTGCCATTCAGCATCGTCGCGACATCGATTCTGACGCAATCGCCCAGCACGATCGGATGCGCCTCTCCGATCGCGTATTCCGCATGGCACTCCAGCAGCGACGCGATCCTCCCGTCGATCAGCTCGTCGGAGAGAACGAGGTCCTCCGTCTCGATTTCGACGGGATCGTAAGACGAAAGGGAGACACGAGGCCTCTCGATAACGGAGAGGTCGAAATAATAGGTCTTATCCGGGTCGGGATATTCCAGCACATGCACGCGAGGAGTGAGCTCGGGGACGATGCCGAGCGCCTTCATGGCCTCGCCAGAGGCCATGTTGACCACGAAATCCCGCCTCAGCTCCTTGTACGACTCTGCCGTCATGGTCTTCATCGCCGCCTCGTCGATCTCGCCCCATGAAGCATCCGCCCCAGCCCCCTTGTGCGCGCCGACGACCTCGTAGAATTCGCCCAAGACAGCCTCCACCGTTTCCGGAGCGAGGGCGATGCAAACCTTAATCATCCCGGTTTCCTCGTTGTCCGTGCGCATCAACTGCTCGAATTCCATCTCATTTCCCCTTTCGTGCCAGCAAGTGCCCCAAACGGTCTTATCGAATCGCGTCCATTATTCGCGATACATCTTCCACTTTTTCCAGATCGCCAATCATGTCGATCACCTCGTCGACCTCGCCAACGTTCATTCTCTTCTTGCCGAAAGAGGCGCAATCCCTGAACTTGCCCGCTAGATCGCTCCACTTCATCCTATTCCTTGGGTGTCCGTACACGACGTCGACGCGCTTGTCGTACACCGCCCCGTCGTCTGTCTCGACGAGAACGCGCCCGGGCAGCATCGTCTTCGAGAGGGAGCTCTTCAGGCTTTCGTCGTATTCGGGGAACGTGATGCTGCACAATCTCTTGAGAACAGGGTCGGATAGGGAGCTCTTGCCGAAATCCCCGATTTCGACTTTCCGGTAGGCAAGCGCCTGCGCGACCGTGAACGGCAAGCTCAGCTTCGCCTCGGGAATCGTCTGCGGGTTGCGGCGCAGGTCGAGAGGGTCGAGGCAGCGCTTGGTCTCGTCTTCGGCATAGTACAGGGTGATTCGCGAGATGCTGCGGGGGTCGACGTGCTCCTTTTGAGCGATTTGCAGTGCCGCGTCGACATGCGAGTTCGTGAACCGGCAACACGGCCACGGCTTGATCGAGACACCCTCCCCCTCGAACCTATCCCCAAGGCCGTCGAACGCAGATTCGTCGAAGACGCCTGCGTAGTACATGTTGAAAAACCCCGCTTTCCCCTCGAACGTCTCCTTGAGACCGGGAACACCGTTTCTCGCCAGAAGAGCCGACAGGACGCCCGTCATGTTCGGGTACATCGCGTAGAGCCCCCGCAGCGCCCCCGGCTCGATGACGAGCTCCTTCGATCCGCCCGCCCGACCGTAGGCGATGCCGAGCGCGTTCTCCACTTGCCCCTTCGTCAAGCCGAGGATGGCCGATGCGGCGACCGTGGCCGAGAACGTGCCCAGAAGCACCGGCAGCATCCACAGCAGTCTGCCGTTCTCCTCGGGGTTCGAAACCGCGAACCCGAGTCGGCACATCACGTCGTTCCCGAGGGAAACCGCCCTGATCAGATCCCTGCCGGAAGCGTTGGCGAACTCCCCTACCGTAAGAGCCGCCGGGACGACCGAGGCGGAGGGGTGGACGAAAGCGTCGTCGTGGGCGTCGTCGTAGTCGATGCTGTGGGCCAACGCCCCGTTCGCCATCGCCGCGAGGACGGGGTTGCTTTTTTTGCCGAACCCGATAACGGAGCACCGCTCCGCCCCGCCCAGATCTTCGAGGAGGCCGACGACGTCCCCCACTCCCTCGCCGGCCCCGCTTCCCGCGATCATGACCCCGATGGTGTCCAGTATCGCCATCTTCGATGCGAGCACGGTCTCCTCGGAAAGGTCATCGAAGGTCGTGGTTGAGACGACTCCGGCTATGCGTCCACTCAAATCCATGTCTCATCCTTCTCTCCAGGCAATCTGCCAGCGCAACGCGCGGAAACCGTCAAAGCGAAGCGGCGACCGCGCTTCCTTTTAGATAGGCCGCATGAAGAATGTCGGGGGAGTCCGATTCCCCCGATGCCTGGCAGCCACGTCCTTCATGCAGCTTATCCAGCGAAGAAAGGGCGAAAGCGGCGACGGAATGCGGGGCCCGTTCGAGAGCAGCGCCGCGCAAGCGCCTTGCGGAATCGCCCCTTCCAAATCTTCCCGCCCACGCCCCGTTAGGGGCGTGGGCGGTTTTTCCGCTTAAGCGGAAGGGGGTTTGGGCGCGCTCGGCGCCGCGGGCGCGGGCGCCTTGGGCGCGGAAGGAGCAGACGGGGCGCTGGGGCCGCCGGGCGCCCCGGGGCCGCCGGGCATCCCCCCGATCGGAGGCGCGGAGGGGAGCTTCGCCCCGCATTTATCGCACACCTCGTTGACGAAGTCATTGGTTGCACCGCATTGCGGGCACGTTTTTTCCATGCTGATCGCTGCTGGTCTGAAACACATAGTCTTTTCCTTTCGAGAAGGGCGACGGGGCGCTTCGTCCATGCCCCATCGCCTGGTGGAACATTGCCGGAAGCATCGCGGCTTATGCCTGCGCCTCGGCTTCCTTAAGTTTTTTCTCCGCTTCGCGCTCGGCCAGATCGGCGGAGATCTGCTCCATCTTCTTGGGCGTCAACCGATAGCCGAAGAAGAAGGCGACAAACGCGATGCCGAAGCAGACGGCGGGGATGAGGCAGATGATGGTGATCATGCCCTGCGCAAGCTCGGGGGTCGCCTCCATGCCGGACACGAAGCCGATCGAGGCGAGGCCGAATCCCGTCAAGACGCCGGCGACCGCGTTGGCGATCTTCGGGCACCACTGGAAGGTCGACATGATGAACGCCTTGGCGGTCTTGCCGTCGCGCCACTCGCCGTATGCGATGGCGTTCGACTGCATGCCCATCATGGTGCCGTTCATGAAGTTCATGCCAAAGAAGATGCCGCAGATGCAGACGATGAAGGTCATCATCCCGGATGCGCCGATGAGCAGGCACGCGAGCGCGAACACGAAGGAGATCCCGATGCCCGCCAAGTAGGTGATGCGGATGCCGAGCTTTCGGGCGATGGGCTCGGAGATGAACGTCGCCACGAGGCCGGTGATGTTGCATGCGGTGAGCATGACGGCGGTCATCTTCACGTCGCCGAAGGCGTAGGCGAACACGTACATGGCCATGCTCATGATGGTCATCTGGGCGATGAAGCGGATGATCTCCGAGAACAGGCCGATAACCGCCGGCAGATTCGTGATCCAGTACTTGATCATCTCGCCGATATTGGCCTTTTCCCCGGCGTCGATGGGCGGAACCTTCTCGCCGCGCTTCTTGGCGGCCGCGCGCTCTTCGCAGGTCTTCTGGGTCGGGTCCATACCGTCGATGCGCTTGTACATGACGAAGAACATCGCGATCATGAAGACGCCGAAGATGATGGCGAGGACGGTGAAGCCCGCAGGGCCCGCGTTCTGCGCGTTCTCGCCCGCGGGAACGCTGTACACGAGGCCGTTGATCGCAAGGATAGCAGGCAGGGAAACGGCGGCGAACAGCACCTTCACGAGCATGTTGCCCTGAGCCTTGCGCTGGGAAAGCAGCGTGCGGTCGGCCTCGGTCCTGCTGATTACCGGCACGATGGACGTGGCGGCGATCATGAAGAAGCTCGAGAAGAAGCCGCCGACGATCTGGAAACCGATCATCCAGACGGTCTTCGCACCCTGGTCGAGGAAGAACGGGTCGACGAAGGTCATGAGCAGGCAGACGAACGTGATGGGCGGGGCGATCAAAAGCCAGCTGCGGTACTGGCCGTGGCGGAGCCAAACACGCTCGATGATGATGGCGGCAATGATCACGAAGAACCATTCCCCAACGCCGGTGATGCCCTTCACGGTGCCCATGACGGTCGGCTCGAGACCGCATACCTCGGTCAGGAAGTACGACCAGTAATTGCTGTTCATCTGGTTGAAAGCCGTCCAGGTGAGCATGCCGAGGCCGTAAATCAGACCCAGTGCCTGCGTCACGTTGTTCTGGATGGCGCCAACGACCTTATCCCCTAATTCTGAAGCTTTCTCGCTCATAGAAACCCCCTAACGTTTGTCTTTAGAACCCGCGGCGCCCCCCTCTGCGAGGCGCCGCGGGAAGAGCGATTATTGGACCGAGAAGAGGACCATGCGAGGCTTGGTGACCTTCTTCGCGAGCTCCTCGACGGGTCCGAACTCCATGGCAAGGGACTGGCAGTGATGCACGCAGGCGGGAACCTTGCCGGCGTCGATGCGCTCCTGGCAGAGGTCGCAGCGCTGCGTAGGCATGGGAAGGAAGTCCCATTCCCACTTCTTCGCCCCGTCGAGTTTCCAAGGGCCGATTTCGGCGAGCTTGATGCCGAACTCGCCTTCCCCGAGGTTCTTCTCGACCTTACAGGCAACTTCGCACGCGTGGCAGCCCGTGCAGAACTCGTAGTCAATCAAAAGACCGTGCTGCGTCATGACGATCTCCTTTCTGTGATGCGGTGGGTTTAGCGGTTCCGGTGCGCTTCGTACATCTTCTCGAATTCGGCGCCGTAGCCTTCGGGAGCGGGATAGACCTTGCACAGCTGGGTCTTGTACGAAGACCCGTAGCCGCTCGGGCCGAAGTCGCCCTGGACCGTGCAGCAGTTGATGTTCGACTCCCACAGACCGTACAGGGAAGGCTCTTCCGCGGGGCGCTCAGGGAACCACCAGCCGTGCTCGGCGCTGACGACGCCCTTCATCATGGTGTCGGTCACGTGAGCCACCTCGATAGCCTTGCCGTGGGAGTTCTCGATGACGGCCCAATCGCCTTCCTTGATGCCCGCAGCCTCCGCGTCTGCCGGGTTGATGGCGAACATGGGCCACTTGTGGAACTCTCGCATCGTGTGAAGCTGACGATGCTCGGAGTGGAAGTACTCCCAGCAGCGGCGTCCGGTCGTGAGCACGAGCGGGTACTCAGCCGCAAGCTCCGGGGTGTTGACCGGGCTCTCGGGCGGCTCCTTGAAGTACGGCAGCGGGTCCATGCCGACGTTGTTGTACATGTTGCAGAAGAACTCGACGCGACCGGAGAGCGTGTTGAATCCCGGGCCGCCGTCGAAGCGCAGCTTGCCGGTCTTGTACTTGTAGTACTCGAACTCGGGATAGACGATGACCTTCTCGCGCAGCTCGCTGAATGTGATCTGGATGGGCACGGTCGCCATGTTGTTGGTGCAGAACTCGAGCATCTCGGGAACGTCGTCCCAGTAGAACAGGTCGGGGTTCATCTTCTTGCCGAGCTCGAGCATCATCTGCTCGTCGCCGACGGCGTCGCCGGTCTGCGTGACCTTCACGATGGAGCGAAGCGGAGTGTACCATCCGCGAACGCCGTTGCGCTCGCAGCCCATGGCCATGGGGATGAACAGGTCTCCGATCGCCATGGCCGTCGGGGTCATGAACAGGTCGCATACCACGACATGGTCCATCTCCTTGTACACGTCGTACACGCGGCGCGCCTGGCCCGCCATGTTGGTGAAGGCGGTCGTGGAGCACATGAAGAGCATCTTCACTGGATACGGCTTGCCCGTTTCGGCGGCATCGAGGATCGCCTCGGGGATGGCATGGCCGCCCTTGCCGACCGCGTTCATGAGGCCCCAGTTCCCGTCGTCGCCCAAACGGCCCTCGCGGACGTTGGGGAGGCTCTTCGCGATGTTCTCGCGAATGTCGGACTGCACGTAGCCGAAGTTGATGCCGACGAAGCCGCCGGGGTTGTCGATGTTGCCGGTCATGGCCTGGAGGCAGACGACGGCGTGGGCGGTGCCGTTCGCCCATTTGTTCTGGTCGAAGGCGACGCCCCACTGGAGCGTGGTGACGCCCGCGGTGCCGATGAGGCGCGCCGCCGCGTAAATCTCCTCAGGGGTGCACCAGCAGATCTCCGCAGCCCTCTCCGGCGTCCATTCGGCCACTCGCTGCTTGTACTCGTCGAAGCCGTAGCACCAGTAATCGACGAACTCCTTGTCGTAGAGCTCTTCCTCGATCATCACGTGGCCGATGGCGAGTGCAAGCGCTGCATCGGTGCCGGGGCGGACCTGGATGTACTGCTCCGCATGAGCGGAAAGCCAGGTCACCTGCGGGTCGACGACGAACAGCTTAGAGCCACGGCGCATACAGTCGATGATCCAGTGGCCGTAGAAGCCGTCGGCGTTCGCTCGGAGCGGGTTATTGCCCCAGATGAGGAAAAGGTCGGGGCGACGATACTCGGGGTGGTCGAAGCGAGCTTCGTTGAGCTGGCCGCAGTCGGCGATGAAGGTGTCGCCGAGAACCGCGTTCATGCCCTGCATGCGCGGGGTGTAGCAGCAGTTGCCGGCGAGAAGGCCGCAGTTGTCGTTCGGCGTGCCGAACGCGCCCTGGCCTAGGACGTTGCTCTGCCACGTGGCGTTGCGGCCCGTGCCTGCGCCGGTGCAGATGGATTTGGCGCCGTACTTCTCGGTCGTGTCCTTCACCATCTCAATGCACAGCTCGTAGGCTTCGTCCATGGTGATCTCGACCCACTTGTCCTTGCCGCGATCCTCCTTCGCGCGCTTCATGGGGTGGACGATGCGGTCGGGGTGGTAGACCGCCTCGACCATCGCCAGGCAGCGCATGCAAAGGCGCCCGTCGGTGACGGGGGAGTTCGGGTCGCCCTCCACCTTCACGAGCTTGCCGTCCTTGTCGGTGTAGAACAAGATGCTGCATCCCTGATGGCAGCCGGGAGCGGACCACTGGCACGAACGCGTAACCGTCAAATCGCCTTCCTGGTACTGCCAATCTTTCTTGTAGATCTTAGGATCGAAGCACTCTCTCATGCGTTTCTCCTCTCTTCGTGAACTCTCGTCTAGCCGCTTACTTGACTCGCTCGCCTTGCTTCTGGGCGCGGGCCCAGACGCCGAGCATGATGAGGTTGTCGTTGGAAACGACGTTGTCCGCGCCGACCTTGTGGTACGTCATGCGCGTCTGGAGCTCGGCCGGATCGCGAAATTCGTGACGGATGTAGAGCTCACCGTCCAGCAGGTACGCCTCCTTGGTCTCCATCGCGTCAAGCGTCGGCGCGTACTTGTCGAGCAATTCCTGGTCTGCCATCTCGATCTCCTCTCTTTTCTTTCCCAATGCTTCAGATCGGCTCTCGCCGATCGGCATTCCCGATAAAGATGCACGCGCCGCGCTTGCAACCGCCAACGCGGTGCGCACGGCGTAAAGTATCCGTTCCGCGCGCTTCCAGCGCATCTGTTGATGGGTATTAAGTACCGTTCACCACGTTTGAGCAGGCGATTCACGTCTCATTCAAAATCAGATGCGACGCAAAGTATTACCATCGCCCCAGCTGTTTCCGGGGAGCGTCAGTCATCTAGCTCGTCGAGCGCCTCGAGGCCTTCCTCGTCTTCGCGTGCGGTGCTCTTCTGCCGCCGCGTCAACGTGCTCAGCCCTTCGATGAGCATAAGCGCGATGTAGCCGACTCCCGCGATGAGCAGGGCTTGATTCGGCGCCGTGGCTCCGAACACGATTTCCTGAAGGCCGTTGATGACGATGGGCGATAGAGTCGCACCCAGGGAGATGAACGAGACCGTCACAGATATCGCGATCGTGACGAGGGACTTTTCGACCGTCTTCGACACATAGAAGATGGTGCTGATCTGCTGGATGCCCAAGCCGACGCCGAAAAGCACGCCGCCGAGCGCGATGACTTCGAGTGACGGGCCGAAGGACGCCACGAGCATCCCCGACGCCAGAAAGAAGAAACCGGTTGTGAGGGTGAAGCGCCCGAGCTTCTTCGAGATGCCCCCGTAGAGGATGCCCAGCAGGAACGAGACGACGCTCACGGTGAACGAGATCTTCGAGACGTCAGCCGTCGTGCCGAGTCCCCGGCTCTTCACCAGCATGGCGATGTTCGTGTTGAAAACGTAAAGGAACATCATCGCGAAAAAGAACAGCGCGAGCAGGTAGACCATGCGAGGGCGGAACAACGCCTTCACGCCATCGAGCTTCGATTCCCTGCTGACAAGCTTTTTCTCCAATTCGCCAGCGGGGAAGAGGACTTGCGTGAGGATGAAGATAGGAATCACACCAAGGTAGACGAGAAACGCGTTGCCCCAGTGCGCAAGCGCAAGGTATCCAACGCACAGCGCGACGAGGGCGTCGCCGATGAAATTGAAGGACTGCTTGAACCCCAAAGCCTTTCCGCGCTGCTCGTCGCTCCATGTCTGGCAGATGAACGCGTTCGCCATCGGGTGGAGGAGGCCCTGGCCGACCCCAACGCATACGCAGCACGCGAACATCGCGTAAATCGTCGGGTTCCGAAAAACAACGGGGATCGTCCCCCCGATGAAGATGACGCAAAGCGCGAACTGAGCGATCCTCTTCTTCCTGATATACGCCGATAAGAAGCCAGCAAGTAACGTCCCCGGGATGCTCGCCATAGGCGGGATCGATATGATCAGCTGAATCGTCGTTACCGACACATCAGGATACGCGTCGGTCAACACGCCGAGAATCGACGAAAACGATTGGAAAACGCTATCGTATAGCGCGAATCCGCAAATAGGAATAAGGAAGAGGGCGTGCTCAAGCTTAAAGTAATCCCTTATCCCCTGAAAAAGCCTCCGCATCTCAGCCATCCCCTCCTGGCTTCCGCTCCGACCGCCTTGCCGTGATTTACCGTCCTTGCAAATACCCGAGCGAAGAGCAACCTTTTCGCCGGCCTAAACCAATCAAAGCTTCCAGGAAAAATGATGCCGAGGGCAGCGCCGTTTGTCTTGCAACCGACAGGATTAAATCGATTGATTCTCTAAGAAGCACCAGGAGAAGAAGCGGAGAACGCGCGATGCCTGATATAATGCGCTAAGCACAAAGCAAATATCTTCATGAAAAAATCGGGGGTTTTGCGCAAAATTAGGGGTTCTGACCTATCTTGCGTCAGAAAAAACCGGACAGCCGCACCATGCGCTGCTCGAATGGGGGGGATTCTGTATGGCGGAGAGTATTACCGGCTCCGAAACCATCGTTGAGAGCAGCCTGATTGGTCCAACGATGGGGACGATTGGCTACGGTTGCTCAATGGCCTCTGTCCTTATTTCAGCATATAGCCCCCTCTTGGCCGCACCCGAGATCAGTTCGCCAGTCACGCATGGCATAACGCATGCTCTGATGTTCTTGGCGATGGCGTGCACGTTCTTCTGCCTGTATCGCTTCGCGCGGGAGGATTGCGACAGGTTTGTGTGCTCTAAACACCTTCAAATCGTTTCCCTCGCCATGCAGCTCGTCCTGCCAATCATCGCCCTGTTAGATAACTTGAGCAGCTTCACCGTGCCAATCCCCATCAGTGTCATTGCCTGGCTCTGCTTCGGCACGGCGAGCGCTTTCTTCGCCTGTGCCTGGACAACCGCTCAAAACGCGATTAAGGAAGAGTGCATTCGCTCGGTAAACTTCTTGTCCTTCTGCATCGCCGCCTGTATCTCTTTGTGCGTTCTCTGCATGCCTTCGATCGCTGGCATAACCACCCTCATCGTCCTATGCATTATACAGTTTTCCCTGCTCATGTGCGCACCCCACAAAGGCGGCGCAGTGCTAGATCGTGACGGATCGGAGTGGTTCGCGAAGAGCGGATTCAAAAAAAGCGGCTCTTACGTGATGTTCGTCAACGGGATGATGCTGGGCGTATTTGCCGGTCTGCTGGTCGCCCGTGTCAGCAAGTACGCCCTTCCACCAGCCGCCATCGGCATATCGTTCATCGCGATCGCTATTATCTTCCACGTCGTAACGAAAAAAGCTCCTTTTCTTCTTTCGCTTGGTCAAGCCCAACTTATCTCCCTTCCAATCATTATTTGCGGCGTTATAGCGATTGGATTTCTTGATGCACCCTGGAATACCGCAGCTGCGCTCGGCCTTTTTGTCGTCCTCTATCTTTTCGACTACGCCAACACGTCTGTTCTTTCGCTTCGGGGCAGATTGCTATCCATATCTCCTTGCTATTGCTTCTCTCGCGGCCGTCTGTTCATCATCGCTGGTCAAGCAGCAGGATGGCTCGTCGGCGCAGTTTTAGCTGGATCCGGCCGAGGCGGTCTCCCCATCGTCTCGTTCGTTCTAGTTGGCCTTGTCTGCCTCTATATATCGACAACAGCAATCGGACCGCAGGAAGGTCATGTCGACAATAGCGAAGAAATGGACAGGGGTGGCGCTGTCCCCATGCAATGCTCTGAGCCGACCCCCCTCCCGCAAGAAGAGCGAGTGACGCAAGCAAGGCCCTATAAAAACAAATGCATCCAGGCAGCAAAACGGTTCGATCTCACTCCGCGCGAAGGAGAAATACTCGTCTTTCTTGCAAAAGGACGCAATGCCAAGTACATCGCCGATCAGCTTATCGTTGCGGAGCGGACCGTGAAGACCCATACATACCATATTTATCAGAAGATGGGAATTCATTCCCAACAAGAATTGATCGATATCGTCGAGGCCGAGCCGAACATCGAAACCGAAGGTCCCGCCGCCTAGCAAATAGGATCGTCGCATCATGCCTGGAGCCCCTGGCTCAAGCTCCAAGCATGATTTGCTCGCGACACACTTCCTCAAGCCAAGCAACAGCATAGGCGAACGTCGCCCAAAGCGCCCCAACACATTGGGGCGCTTTGTTATTTGTCGCGTTGCAAGAACCGGAATGAGGCGGGTCGCTTCGCAGACGGGCGATTCGCAGACGCACGGCATCGCGTCGCCGACGGCGAGCGCATGCACCCAGACGAGGAGCGAAGCCACATCGCGGAACAACACGCAAGCCGCTAATACTCTGGGTCATAAATCAGCTCGGCAGAGCGATGCGACCCTACGACTCCTTGAAAATAATGCCCCTTCATACTTCTTGGCAGATGACTCAAAACCGCGCAAAGAGAACAATGAAGGCGTCGGAATCGCCGAATCGAGTTTCCGACCTGAGGGCCGCCCGCGAAAAAAGAGTCGCCGGTCGGAACCTCTGCCACAAGGGGGAGAAATACAAGAGAGGAGAAGCAGGATGAGTGAACTGACTCGAGTTAGCGAAACGCCGCGCGTCACCGAGCTTGAAGATGGCACGCTCGTGTATCGGACGGCTCAATGGTCTCCGCCGGGCTGCCATGGCGTCGGCTGCGGTTTAAGGGCCTTCGTCAAGGATGGGAAGCTGATTAAAGTTGAGGGCGACCCCGATCAGCCGATCACAAACGGGCGACTTTGCGTTCGTTGCCTTTCGCTTCCCGAATACATCTACCACAAGGATCGCCTTCTGTATCCCATGAAGCGCGACCGTAAGTTCCGCGGCCAGGGCGACAAATGGGAGCGCATCAGCTGGGACGAGGCATACGACATCATCGTGGAGAAGTACCACGAGCTGACCGAGAAATACGGCCCCGACACGGTATCCGTCTGGACGGGTACCGGCCGCGAGGCGAGCGCATACCAATTCCAAACCTGCAACCAGGTGTTCCACAGCCGCACGGCGATCCACGCCAACGGCGGCTGGTCATGCGTCATCCCGCGCCAGACCGCGATGGATTGGCTGCTCGGCTGCGCGTACGTGGAGTACGACGGCGCCTTCGGCTTTAAGAATCGCTACGATGACCCGCGCTACGAACTGCCGAAGTACATGCTCGTCTGGGGACGCAACCCCCTGTGGTCCAACCCCGACGGCCTGTTCGGCCACAGCGTAATCGACATGATGAAGCGCGGGACGAAGCTCATCGTCGTCGACCCGCGCGCGAGCTGGCTCGCCATGCACGCGGAATATCATTTCCAGATCCGCCCCGGCACCGACGCTGCCTTGGCGATGGCCCTCAACGACGTCATCATCGAGGAGGATCTCTACGACCATGAGTTCGTCGACAGGTGGACGTATGGGTTCAACGAATACGCCGAGCGATGCAAGACAATGACGCCTGAGATGGCCGCCGACATCTGCGGCGTTTCGGCAGACGAGATTCGCGCAGCCGCGAGATGCCTCGCCCAGAAGCCCTGCACCGCATCCGTAGGCCTCAAGACCGACCAGAGCCCCAACACTCTGCAGATCTGCCACGCCGTTTGGGGAATCTTCGCGATTTGCGGGAACCTCGACAACCCGGGAGGCGTGAAACTCGGGCAGACCATGCTCAACGGCGGATCCACCGGCCGCAAGGGCGTCGGCATGCAGGTCAACGAGGAGGACACCAACCCTATCCCCATTGCCGGCCACGATCAGTATCCCGCAATGGACTTCATCATTAACACGACGCAGCCGGACTGCACGCTCGACACGCTGCGCACGAACATCCCCTACCCCATCGAGTTCCTGTTCATCCAGAGCTCCAACTTCATCTCTTCCTGCATCACCCAACAGCCGATGCAGTGGCTGGAAGCTTGCCGCCACAAGGAATTCGTGTGCGCGACCGACATCTTCATGAACCCGACCATTCAAGCCCTTGCTGATGTCGTGCTCCCCGTCTCCACATCGCTCGAGCACGAGGGCATCGTCACCTTCCATGGCTGCAACCAACCCGGCCAGTTCCACGCCCTCACGAAGGTCCTCGAGCCCTTGGGCGAATGCAAGTCCGATCTCCAGATCATGCTCGACCTCGACCACCGCATCAACCCCGACCGCACCGAGGACCTCGAGAAGTGGTCCAGCGAACACGGTTACCTTGACAATAAGATTCAGAGCATCCCCTATACGGAAAACCCTGAGACCGGCGAGGCCATGACTTACGAAACGCTGAGGGAGTGGGTTTACGGCCGTTACGAGATTCCGTACTACCAGTACGAGAAGGGCCTGCTGCGAGCAGATGGGAAACCCGGCTTCAAATCGCCGACCGGCCGCGTCGAGCTCTGGAGCACCGTCAAGAACCATCTCGGCGAAGATCCGCTGCCCTACTATGAGGAGCCCCGTTTCTCCAAGCGCTCCCGCCCCGAATGGGCGGAGAAATACCCGCTTGAGTTCGTGACCGGCGCGCGCCGCGCGACCTCTTTCCACACCGAGCACCGCATGATCGACTCCTTGCGCGAAATTCGCAAATACGCGACCGTTGAGATTAACCCGACCACCGCGGAGAGATACGGCATCCATCAAGGCGATTGGGTGAAGATCGAAAACCCGTGGGGCGCATGCGAGATGGTTGCGGACGTCACGCCCATCGTCAAGGAGGACGTCATCGGCTGCGACCACGGCTGGTGGTATCCCGAGGAGAAGAATTCCGAGCTCTTCGGCGTCTGGAAGTCGAACATCAACGAACTCATGCCTTGGAAGGAAATAGGCAAACTCGGCCTCGGCTCCCATTACGGCGCCCTGCCCTGCAAGATTTCCCGCGCCGAAGGCTAGCCCGTAACTTTACGAAAGGAGGCTCAACTATGGCAACTTACGGATTGATGATCGACAACGAGTACTGCACTGGATGCCATTCTTGCGAGATCGCATGCAGGAACGAGCTTGGACTGCCCATGGGGCAATGGGGCATCAAACTGCTCGAGCTTGGCCCATGGAAAAAGCTCGATGGCAAATGGGAGACGAAGTTCGTCCCCGTCCCAACCAGCTACTGCACCCTTTGCGATGAGCGCGTCGCCAATGGAGGCGTCCCCTCCTGTGCGCTTCATTGCCTCGCGAACGTCATCGAGTATGGAACGCTTGAGGAACTCGCAGTCAAGATGGAGGAAAAGGGCAGCAAGTGCTCCGTCTTCCTGCCCTAAGCCCCTTGAATCCCCTTTAGCGGCATGTTAACCCTTTCCTCTTGCTGACTGCCGCATCCCCGCCAAGAACGACCCCGATTCTTCCCTCCAAGGTTTCGGGGTCGTTCGCCTTCCGGAAAGAAGGAGAGTCCATGGATGGCGAAAAGCTATGGACCGCGAAATTCATGCAGCTTCTCCTCATCGAATCGGTGCTGCAGTTCGGCATGTACCTCACGCGCCCCATCATCTCGAGCTACGCGATCTCCCTTGGCGCCTCGATGGCCCTTGCCGGATTTCTTGCCGGCATGCTCGCCACCGCCGCTTTAGCCATCCGGCCTATCAGCGGGGCGGTCTCCGACAAGCTCAGCAAGCGCTCTCTGCTCGTTGTCTCCTGCGGGCTGTTCGCAGCCTCAGCCCTCGGTTGCGCCTTGTGCCGCTCCATTGAGCTTCTGGGGCTCTTCCTTGCGCTGCAAGGCTTCGCCTTCGCGTTCAAGTCAACCGTAGTCGTTTCGCTCGCGTCCCTCGTCGTCCCGAAAAAGCGAGTCGGCGCAGGCGTCGGGCTTCTCGGGCTTGCGTACACCGTGTCCTGCGCGATAGGGCCCGCTGTAGGGTCGGCTATAGGGAAGGCATTCGGGTATTCGGCCGTGTTCGCAGCCTCCTGCGCGCTCCTCTCCCTCGGCTTCGCGCTCGCCCTTTTGTTCCGTGCTCCCCATAAAACGCAAGCGCCTCGCACGAAAAGCTCAGTCAAGTCAATCGGCAACGATGCAGCAATCGGGCACATCGAGAAAGGCCCTCGCAAAATGCCCGACGCCTCCCGGACGGCTAGCAAGTATCTTTATCTCCCCGCTCTCCCCCTATCGGTTATCGCAGGCTTTCTTATGGTCGCCCAGGGCGTCACGTCATCGTTCATCCTAGTAGTGGGCGAAATACGGGGCATCGAGGGTGCGCCGCTTTACTTCCTCCTCTACTCCCTCGCGACTCTAGTCGCCCGCCCTCTGGCCGGCAAGGCAAGCGATGCACTCGGGGTTGAAGCAGTTGCGACTCCGATGATAATCGTGGCCGGAATCGGGATGATAGCGGCGGCATTCATCGACTCATTTTCGGGAATCGCGATTGCCGGCGTCTCCATGGGGGTCGGGCAAGGTTCCGCTTATTGCGCCATTCAAGCCGAGTCGGTTCGCGGAGTGCCGGAAAACCAGCTGGGAAGAGCCGCCAACACGTTCTACATCGGGCCCGATTTGTGCATGGGCTTGGGGCCTGTAGCCGGCGGCCTGGTCTTTCAAACGGCAGGACCAACCGCCATGTTCGTCTTCAACACAATCTCTGTCTTTACGGCACTGCTTCTTTTCGTTGCATACGCGCAAAGCAATCGTTGCTCCTGCAAGCCGGCGAATCATGAGCGATCCTAGGGCCAGGCACCATATAATCGTAACAGCAGGTGATTTCTTCTTTTCGCCAGACAGATTCATCGAAAGGTCGTTTGCCGGGACAAAGGCGAGAACACCGGAATTAACCCCATTACAGTTTGAGGTAAGCCACCGATGAACTTCGGTGGCGAGCATTCGGCGCATTGCCTACGATACGGGCAAG
>NZ_CAKTTZ010000042.1 GCF_934617235.1 uncultured Ellagibacter sp.
GCCGAACCCAAGGCCAATACAAGCGTAGAAAACGAGCAGCATGGCATCGCTTGACGCCTCGGCGCCCACTACGATACCAATCACGAGAACGAGCGCGGCTACTACGATAAGCCGTATCGGCTCGATGCGATCGGACACTATCCCCATGGAAATCTTGCCTACAAGGCCCATTGCCCCCATAAGCGCCACTCCCGCAACAATGAGAACACTATCGAAACCGAGCGACGTAAAATGGAGGACACCCTGCGAAGTCGAGAGCGTATATGCCGCGAACCCACTCGTTGCCGCAAGGGAAATGAACCAAAACGTCGGCGTACGAACAACTTGTTTGAACGGGACGCTCTCTTGATTCTTGTACACCACGAACCTATAGTCGCATTTTTTAGCTGCCACCTTGGCTCTTGACGTACCATCAGGTATTTCCCCGATGTCAGAAGGGTGATTTTTCACCAAGAAAAACGCCACAGGAATAGCCAACGCAACAAGCGCGGCGATGAGATACCAGCCACTTCTCCAACCGCCGCCAGTGGCTCCCATGATGGCGTTCACGGCAGGCGGTGCAATAAACGACGAACTTGCGCCAATGACCATCATGCAAGTCATTGCTACACCACGACGCTCCACAAACCAGCTGCCCAAAGTGCTCTGCACCGCAAGCTGACCCACCATCATGGTAGCCGCACTTGTCACAACTCCGAACACTGCAAAATAGGCGACCGGCGAAGAGACGAAAAAGATGAGCGCGAGTATGGCACAGAGGAGAACCACCGCGCCGAGCGTCATACTGAAACGAGCGCCGAACTTTGAGATCAGTGCACCAACAAGCGGCGCTGAAATACCTTGCACCAGCACGAAGAGCGAGAACCCCGTTCCGAGCATCGTCGCGTTCATCCCGAGCGCCTCGTCTTGAAGCATGAGCGGATTCACGATGGTAGCCGTCGCGAGGATAATCCCCGATGAACAGAAATATAAAAAGCCAAGAATCACAACGAGCGAGTAACCATAAAAGAGGCCACGCTTTGAATCTTTTGCCTCTAACTCTTTTCGCTGCGTGGTAGATGACATGCAGCCCACCCCCTCGTGTCCGCCTCCCCCTGAAGGCAAGTATCCCCACAACCGTACCTAGGGTCTACAGACGCTCATGTTGATTTTGGATCATGGCTCACCATCTCAACCTTAGATGTTGAGATGCAGTCAGCAATGCGCTAAATAGAAGCCTGAACTGGTGATTTACGGGACGGTAAAAATCGATATCTTATCACTTGAAAGGAAGCGTATCGGCGCCTTTTCTTGAAAGATAATCCTCGCGCGAGAAGCCGTTTGTCTCCTTCGCGAGAAAGCTAATGAACGATTCAACCGCCCCATTGCCTTGCGATTTCTTCCACATCGGACCAGCGCATAAATCGAATCCAGTTCCCTCAATAGGAACGAACACGACGTTGCCGTTGCCATACACGCTGAGATGATCGAGAGCCATGGCCACTCGCCCGCTCGACACGAGCGTCGCCATAAGCGCCGCCGCATCGACAACGCGATCGTCGTTTCGCACGTCAATACCAGCGCTGCGAAGCCTCACACTCGTCTGGGTGAGAGTGCTCCTAAAGCTATCGAACCGTGGAGCAAGCACAACCTCGTTTCGCAAATCGTCAATAGTAACCGACGACCTTTTCGCAAGTCGATGAGATTTCGGAACCGCAAGCTTATAGCGATCTCTATAGAGGCATCGAGACTCGTAACGATTCGAGTTGCCAGGCTCAGAGAAAAGCGTAAAACCAACGTCTATCGTCCCTTGCGTAAGTCCACTTTGCACAGCACCGATTTCCAGCTCCTTGAACTCGAACTCAGTACCTGGATGCTTGACGCTGTACCTACGACACACTTCCGGAAGAAACGAGCCATACGATCCGAGAAGAAAGCCTATCGTCACGCACGAAGTAACACCTTCACGATAATGAGCGATGCGACCCATAGCACCCTCATAATCGTCGACAATCTTCCGCGCATCGGCAACGAAAATCGCGCCCACCTCCGTGAGCTCGACCGCATGGCTATTCCTGTTAAAGAGCCGAACGCCCAACTCCCTTTCAAGGCCAGCGATATGATTGCTGAGAACAGGCTGAGAAACGAAAAAGTTCTTCGCGGTTTCGGTATAGTTGAGCGTAGACGCAAGCAAGAGAAACTCGTACAGAGTATCGATTTTCACCGCTTTGCTCCCCTCTCGCTATGCCCCTCATTATATACGTTGGAAACAGACGACTAAGCACCATTTCAAAGCAGCAAGCTATCCACTTCAGGCATGGTGCGGTTGGATAACGCACGTCACCCAACCGCCCTGCCCTATTGCAGCGAGAGACTACCAGCCTAGCGTCCCAAAGTGAAGAGCGATACCTTCCTCTTCGACAGCAAATCTCCCAAATCGTCAGCGTCCCTTAAGTAAAGGCATCCAGCCTGGCAGTGCTGTACGCACGAAGGCAGCTTACCTTTCGCCTGGCGATTCGCACAGATGTCGCAGCGATCTGTGGGAATAGGCATGAATTCGAATTGCCATTTTCGTGGCTTTATTTCATCAGGACCGATTTGCGTAAGCTTGATGCCGTACTTGTCAGGATCCATCCCATGTTCCTGTTGACATGCAATTTCGCATGTATGGCATCCTGAACAATACTCGTAGTCAACAACGAGAACTTGTCTCATGGTAATCACCCCTCGGCCTTTGCGATGCTGCACAACTGCGATTTGTATGACGCACCCAATCCCACCTTGCCGGGACGCATGGGAATAAGCTTGTTGATATTGCATTCCATGACACCGAACAGCGTGCCGTCGTTCGGATCACGCTCAGGGAACCACCAAGCATGATCAGCTGAAACGGTATCCTTTCGAATTCGAATAGAAAGTTTCGCCTTCTGCTTACACGAACCGTAATTGTTCTCAATTTTCACCCAGTCGCCATCGGCAATGCCGTACTTTTCTGCCGTTTCGGGATGGATGAGCACCGTCGGTTCGGGGTGAATTTTGCGCATAGACGGGCTTTGCCTGTGCTCGGAATGAAAGAAGCCCCAGGAACGAGCGCCAGTGGTAAGAACAAGCGGGTACTTTTCTGCCAAATCGGGGCGGGAAATCGGACTTTCGGGCGGCTCTTCGTAGTCAGCCAAGGGTGAAAGACCGAAATAGGTCATCTCTGGGCAATAGAAATTATACCGCCCTGTCTTCGTGGCAAAACCGACCGTGCCATCGGAGCGCAATTTGCCCGACTTGTACTTGTAGTACTCAAATTCCGGATAGAGCCAGGTGCGCTCTCGAAGAGACTCGTAAGTAAGGCCCGTGTTGCGAAGCAGATAGTCATACATTCCTTCTTCGCTGTCCCATTTTTTGTACTCGTCGCCTTGAAAGCGGCCACCTGCTTCGTAGATGATGCGCTGATCGGATTTGCATTCACCAAGAGGCTCAACAGCCTGAGCAATTGCGCCCAACGCATAAGGCTGGTGCCCCGTGATACCAATGCGCTCCGCAAAGCACGCTGCGGGAAGCAGGACATCGGCGCAAGCAAGTGCCGTCGGGGTCAAGAACAGGTCAACTACTACGTTGAAGTCCATCTTCTGAAGCGCGGGCAAGATGCGCTGCGGCTGTGCGCCCATGCAAGCGATGGCATTGTTTTGCATCATGAACATCGCCTTGATCGGGTACGGCTCGCCCGTTTCCATGGCTTCAAGCAGCATATCGGGGCTGATAGCAGCAATTGCATTGAGCGCAGGGTATTTGTCGTTCATCGTGAGCTCGGGATGCTCCAGCGGTTTATGGCATCCATCCCACACCCATTCACGCGGAAGCCATGTTACGCTCATGTCCCACACAGGATTTGCGGCAACCATCGAGCCAGGTTTCTCAAAGTTACCTGTAAGAGCCATAAGATCGAAGCACGCCATGCCTGTTATGAAGCCCTCTGACGTATGGTCCATCGCAACGCCCCATTGCAAGCACGCCGATTTCGCATGGCCGATTTCAAGAGCCGCTTCGACGACCAAATCCTCGTCCACGCCACACGTCTTTGCAGCAAACGACGCAGGATACTTCTTCACATTCTCGGCGAACTCATTGTAACCATAGCACCATAAATCAATGAATTCCTTATCTTGCAAGTCGTTCTCAATGATGATATTGCAGAGTGCGAGTACAAGCGCCGTATCTGTACCTGGACGAACCTGAAGCCATACATCAGCCTTACCAGCCAACCAGGTAAGCTTCGGGTCGACGACAATAAGCTTGCTCCCGCGCTTCATGCATTCAACTACCCAGTGGCCAAGCGTTCCGTCAGAATTAGCGACGACGGGGTTGTTGCCCCACACGAGGATGCATCCAGGTGGTTCCCACGCTGGATTATTATAACGATCAGCGAAGAACTGAGAGTAGTCACAGATAAACAAACCGCCTGCTTTAAGCGAGGTCGAGAACATACGTGGCGCGTAACAAGCCTGCCCCGAAAGAAAACCTGTACCATAATTCGGAGTTCCCAGGCACAGCGCCATTAGCTTTCCGTAGCCGTTAATGTCACGACCTGTGCCTTGCGTCACCCAAATCGATTCGGGACCGTACTTTTCGATGACAGCCTTCATTTCGCGTTCGATGATGTCATACGCCTCATCCCAAGTGATGCGCTCGAAGGTGTTCTTTCCCCTGTCTTCCTTGGCTCGCTTCATCGGGTATCGCAGACGGTCTTTGTGATACAGCATCTCCTTGAACGCCAAACAGCGCGGGCAAAGACGGCCCTGGTTGTACGGGTTTTCCGGATCGCCCTCGATTTTTTCGAGCACACCATCCTTCACGTACATAAGAATGCCGCAGTTGTCGTGGCAGCCTGGGCCTGATCGCGCGTTCGATCGAATGACGGTATACCCGTCCTCTTCCCAAGTCCATTCGCGACCCGTTGGGTCATCCTGCGTGGGACCCATCAGCTGCGCTTCCTTCCAGTTGGTTTTGAACTCCCCTCGATTCGCCTCCATAGCGACTCCTCACCTCATCTGGCTTGTAACGCTGGCCCGATTGTAAGACGCATGGATGCAGCTTAGTTTTTCGTTTATCTTCCCGGCTATTAATATATCAAATCAAAGCAGGTCAAACTGCTTTTTCAGTAGTTTATCTATTTCAAGTCTAAATGCATACGCCAGATGCTGCCCCATATGAGCAATGTCTACCCGATTCGGCAAATTGTCCCTGCGAGAAGCGTCGAGAGACCGCTTTGGGGAGTCACGCGGAAACGCGCGCGGGCTGGTTTTACGACGGCGCCCAATGCTCAGTGAGTACCCAACAAGCTTGACCGCTACCCCAATGCCACCTTTCTTGCCCCGATTTCCCCCATGGGGGACAAAAAATGGCGATATGTGAGTCAAGAGGGCTTCCCGCGATCTTCTCCCGATCGGCTCGAATGAGAAAGCCCAAGTCGCAGCTTTCTACCCTCCGTGAGGATATTCCCCTCGCAGCGAGTTGACTCGCATATCGCCATTATTTGTCCACGACGGAGGGTATTTCGCGAAAGTTCGCCTTGACAAACCACGGCGCAAGAAAAAGCGGGCACGTGGCCCGCTCTCCCCTTGTGGCCCCGGACAGAGCCTCAAAACCTTACAGCCAGTAGCCGCCATCGGAGGGGTGTTCGACGACAGTGTGCGACTGAACGAGGTACGTGTCAATCGAGCCGATGAAGCCCGCACCGTGCGCGGAGAGGCGCTTGAACTCCTCCGACGCATAGAAGCAGTTGAACGCGTCCCAGTTCTCGAAATAGAACTCGACCATGGCATCGACCGGCAGCTCGTCATACGTTGCGGGCTTTCCTTCCACATAGCGAGCCATCACGAGGTTTTGGGCATAACCGGCATGACCAGGGCAAGCCTCGACGAGCTTGGCGTGCGCGTAGCACCATTCGCGCTGGAACTCGGCGGCGGAGACGTTCTCGGAGCGGCGGATAAAGGCGACGCGGTGGATCATGTCGTCGCGATTGCGCAGATACTCGGGGACCTCGCGCACGACGCGGCGATCGAACACCACGATGTCGCACAGGCGCTTGGACAAAAGCTTCTCGGCATCTTCGAGCATGGCGTTGCCGGTCTCCTGGTCCATCGACGACACGCCGTCGTGCATAGCGGTGAAGTCGTCGAAATGCATCTCGGAGAAGCCGTCGATGTCGACGCTGCCGCCCCCGATGGGATGGCGATGCTCGCGGTCGATGACCACGTTCTGCTTGTAAGCGCGCACGTTCTTCATGTCGGCGACGATGGGGCCGTGAACATTCAGCCAATGCTCGGCAAACTGCTCGTCGGTCAAGTTGTCGTTCTTCTTCAAAAGTCCGCAACGGACAATCATGTTTCCTCCTTTATGGGCAAAGCCGTCCCTGATGGGGCTTGTAGCAGTAGGAAGCCGCGCCGACGGCGGCACCAGCGCGGCCCGAGTTTCCTACATCATGAAAACCTTGTAGGCGTTCGCGCAGTCGTCCGCGAGCTTCTTGATCTCGCCCTTTCCGCGCAGGTAGGTGAGCGACATTTCCTCGAAATACCAGCGGCCGTCGATCTTCACGTACTTGTTGTCATAGTGCGCGCGCCCGACAAACTCGCCGCCGTGCTTCGAGTCGTACAAGTCGTCCTCGAGCGACCAATGCGAGATGGCATGGGTCTCATCGACGAGCTCGACCCAGTGATGATGCCCCTGATGACTTGAGATAACCCCGTCGCAGAACTTCCCCTCCATCGTGGAGAGCATGCCGTCGCGGCCCTCGTAGCGACCGCCGGTCGTGTTGTTGATGAAGACGAAGTCCTCGATCAAAATCGAGCGCAGGCCTTCCCAATTCTTGGCGTCGAGATAGTCCCAATAGTTGGCCTGCAAACGCTCAATCGCGCGCAAATCCTCCTGTGCGGCGATGCGCTTTTCAAGCTCTTCCAAAGTCGTCATCGGGCACTCCTTTCAAACGGGAACCGGTTACTGCAGGTTGAATCCGCCATCTTCGTAGATGGTTTCGCCGGTGATGAACGACGCCGCCTCCGAGCAAAGGAACAGCGAGACATCGACCATCTCGCGAATCTCGCCGTAGCGATGGAAGGGCATCTTGGCGAGAAATGCCGCGTTGCGCTCGGGGTCGTTACGCGTGCCCAAGGTGATGCGCGTAAGCGACGTGCCAGGGGCGATCGCGTTCACGTGGATGCCGTACTCGGCGAGTTCGCGCGCCATGGTCTGCGTGAGCATCTTCACCGCGGACTTTGAAGGCGGATACGGGGTGACGTTGCTGATAGTGGTGCGGGAGCTGTTGGAGCTGACGTTTAGGATATGACCCTGGACGCCAAGCTCGACCATGGTGCGTGCAACCGCCTGGGCAACGTAGAAGACGCCGTTCAGGTTGGTGTCGATGACCTCGAGCCAGCCTTCCTTGGTGCACTCGAGGAAGCTTTGCCTGCACACCGTGCCGGCGTTGTTCATGAGGATATCGATGCGGCCGAAGCGCTCGATGATTTCCTTCACGCATTCCTGGACGCGGTCGTAGTCGCGCACGTCGCAATGCATGCACACAACGTCGTCGTTGCCGCCGAAGACCTCTTCCATCGTGTCATCTTCGATATCGAAGATGACGACCTTGGCACCCTCCTTGACAAGCTGCTCGGTCAGGCCGCGGCCGAAGCCGTTGGCGCCGCCGGTGACAAGCGCGACCTTATCGACAAATCTCTGCATTTCCATGGTTAGTCTCCTATCGTATTCATTGCGCCAAATCGATGGCGCATCATGGCCGAGTGGCCGCTGGATTCGATTAGAGGCTTTGGCCTCCGTCTGCGAAAACGGTCTCGCCGAGCAAAAGCGACGCCTCGTCGGACGCGAGGAACAAGCCCAGGCTCACCGCTTCATGGATCTCGCCGTAGCGATGCGTCGGAATCGCCTTGAGGAACGCCTCGTTCATCTCGGGATTCAAGCGCGTCGGCTCGCTCATGCGGGTCTTCACGGTGCCCGGCCCGAAAGCATTCACGCGAATGCCGTACTCGGCGAGCTCTTTGGCGAACTGCTTTGTGAAAATAGTGATGGCAGCCTTGGACGCGGGGTACGCGCCAAGGAACTTCGGAATGAAGCGGAAGGTGTTGGACGACGTGTTGATGATCACGCCCTTCGTGCCCTTTGCGACCATCGCTTGGGCAACGGCCTGCGCGACGTAGAATGTGCCGCACACGTTGGTCAAGATCACCTTGTCCCAGGCTTCCTTCGGGCAATTCAGCATGCCGTACTTGTCGTTGTCCTTGATGGAGATGCCCGCGTTGTTCATGAGGATATCGATGCGGCCGAACTCCTCCACCGCTGCGTCGACCATCGCATGTACGGCGTCGAAGTCCCTGATGTCGAGGGCGAACCTGCGAACGCGGCCCTCTTCCCCGTACACTTTTGCAAGGGTTTCCTCTTCGAGGTCGACAGCCACAACAACCTCGACTCCCTCCTCGAGGAAGCGCTCGACCATGCCGCGCCCGATACCGTTCGCAGCGCCGGTCACCACAACGACTTTACCGTCAAATCTTGCCATAATCGATCGTCCCCTTCGGCAAGCATTCCCCCGAAACTCGCCTTCATCGAATGTTCCGATATGATTTGCAGAAGGAGCCCCTTCCCAAAGAAGAAGCTCCCGATGCGTGACTAGTTCTTGTCCGCGGTTGCG
Source organism: uncultured Ellagibacter sp. (assembly GCF_934617235.1). Lineage (GTDB taxonomy): Bacteria > Actinomycetota > Coriobacteriia > Coriobacteriales > Eggerthellaceae > Ellagibacter. Next base: position 8,672 of record NZ_CAKTTZ010000042.1, read on the forward strand.
AGGTGGAGATACGTGGTGGCGCCACCGTCAGCGGAAATGAACTCGCCGTTGATGAAGCTCGCATCGTCGGAAGCGAGGAACAAAACAACGGATGCGATTTCCTCAGGCATGCCGTAGCGCTTCAGCGAGGAGGCGTCGCACAGGCCCTTGCGGTTCTGGCCGCGAGGAAGCGTCATGCCGGAGAGGATAAGGCCGGGATTCACCGAGTTAACGCGAACACCCAGGGCACCAAGGTCGGTTGCGGCGGCGCGGGTCATGCCCATCGCGGCGGCCTTCGCCATGGCATAGCCGACGAAGTTGCCGGGGCCGAAGTGAGTGCCCTGATAGGAGCACGTGTTCACGATTGCTCCGCCGCCAGACTCGATGATGGAAGGCGCGCAATAGTGCATGCCGTTGTAGACGCCCCAGCAGTCGACGTCCATGATGCGCTCGAGCGACTCGCGGGTTTCCGTAAGGACGCTACCGTTCTGGCAGATGCCGGCGTTGTTGACCAAAACGTCGAGGCGGCCGCACTCTTCCTTGATGCGGGCAACGAGGTTCTGCCAACCCTCTTCGTCGGCGACGTCCATGACGACCGCGACAGCCTCGCCGTCATCGGCGAGAATGTTCGCCTCGACGCGCTTCAAGCCCTCTTCAACAACGTCGACTATGTAGACCTTCGCACCCTGCTGAGCGAACATCTTGGCTTCGATTTCGCCCTGACCGCCGGCGGCGCCCGTCACGATAACGACCTGGCCGTCGAACTTGCCGGTGCCCTCGGGAACGCGAGGCCAGTGCTTGGCCTGGGATTCCGCATAGATGCGCTCCTCGAACTCCTTCTGGCCCGGGCCGGTGACAATCGCCTCATCAAAGAATGCTGCGCGCTCGGATTTCATTCCGTCCTCCTTGTGACTCTTTGTGAATGTTGCTGTTGTATGTTGGGGGAAAGCGCAGCCGCGCTACACGTGCGTGCAACGCGGCTGTAGCGAATCGACCTATTTGACGACGATGGGGTCGACGAAGTACGTGGTGACGGTGCCGATGAACTCAGCAGCGTGCGGGCTTGCGCGACGCTCGAAGCCGGGGGTGCCGTAGCACTCGTCGAAGGCGTCCATGTCCTCGAAGAAGAACTCGACCATACCCTCGAAGGGAAGCTCGTCGTAGCTCACATGCTTGCCATCGATCAGGCGGTCGACGACGAGGTTCTGGTTGTAGCCGCAGTAGCCGGTCATGTGCTTCACGAGCAGGGAGTGGGTGTACCACCACTCGGTGTGGAACTTCATCGCGTCCACGCCCTCCTTGCGGTCGCAGAAGGAAACGCGCTTGATCGGGCCCTTCTTCTGCAGGTAAGCGGGAACCGGGGTGTCGACCTTCTTCACGGAGACGAACTCGGAAACCGGAGCCTCGGCAACCTTCGCGTAAAGCTCGGCGATTGCCTCGCCCTTGGCTTCGAGGGCCTCGTTCATATCGCCATAGCTGTCGAAATACATCTCGACGAAACCGTCGATGTCAACGCTGCCGCGTCCTGCCCAAGAGCGCTGCTGACGGTCGGTGACGACATTGATCTCGCATTTGAACAGGGTAGGCATCTCCCCTACGATAGCCTCGAACCCCTCTACGAGCGCATTGCGGAAATCCTTCTCGGAAACGCCTTCTTTACCCTTCAGCAAGCTGATCCTCGAAATCATTTGTTCCCCTTTCTACAATGAATCTTCAGCATATGCTTTCGTTCTATGCCCTCTGCCTTCAGTTTCCTACGGCTTTGGGACAACGCCAAGAACGCACTTGAAAGTGCGCGCCTTACCTTTAAGTAAGGCATTGAATCGGACTGATAATTCTACCAACTAAATGGAGCAAGCGGCCTCGTACGCGTTGCGTATGTCCTCGAACGCGTCGGCCACGCCAAGCGCATCCCCCACGACAAGCACCCTGCCGCAAAAGCCCGCTTCGGGAATCTCCGTAGCGAGAGCAGACTCGCTGCGAGAGCCGAACGCCGTAACGACCGTATCGAAGCCGGTGAGCTTCGACGTGACGCCGCAGTGCTCGGCAAGGACGCCCGTGTCGGACACCTCGACCACCTTGGTGCCGGTTCGCACTGAAACTCCCAGCTCATCGAGGTGCGCGAGCGACCAGCTGCGCGGAATCGGCTCCGCATCGGAGGCAATCTCGGATGCGGCCTCGATGATGGTGACCCGTGCCCCCTGCTCAGCAAGGAGCTCGGCGGTCTCTACGCCAACCTGGCCGCCTCCTAAAACTGCTACCTTTCCCCGAACAGTCGCTTTGCCCGCAAGCACGTCCCACGCGCCCACAACAAGCGGCGACTCCGCAAGGCCGGGGATCGGCGGGGCGGAAGGAACGCTGCCCGTCGCGACGATGACCACATCAGGAGCAGCCGCGGCAACCCGGGCAGCCGTCATCTTCTCGTTGAGGTGAACGCGCACGCCAGCCTTCTCAATCTGGCGAACCTGCCATGCCGCAAAGGTTGCAAGTACCTGCTTGCCCGGCGGAATCGCAGCGAGACGCCACTGTCCGCCGAGCCTGTCCGATGCTTCGAACAAGTCGACATCATGGCCCCTTGAAGCGGCAACCAGCGCGGCTTCCATGCCAGCGATACCGCCGCCAACCACCATGACGCTTTTGACTTCGGGCCGCTCGTCCGCACCCAAATCGAAGCGCTCCGAATACTCAACCTCGCGTCCCGTGCGGGGGTTGAGCGCACAATGCACGGAATGGCCACGCCTGCTCTCGCCCGCACACCCGCGCAAGCACGCGATGCACGGGATGATATCCTCCGGACGACCCTGCGCCACCTTCAGCGGGAACTGGGGATCGGCCAGAGACGAGCGCCCCATGCCGACGAAATCGGTAGTATCTGAAGCAACGAGCTCTTCGGCGATGGCGGGATCGGAAATCCGCCCGACGACCGCGATCGGCACGTCGACGACTTCCTTCAGCGCGCTGGCAGAAAGAGCGTAGAAGCCAGGCTCGATTCCCGAAGGCGGCGTGATCACATCGCGCGATTCGGGCACCCCTTGCGAAATATTGAGCAAGTCGATGCCCGCGGAGCCGATCATCCGAGCGAGAGCCCTCGTCTCGTACGCGCCGTTGCTTCCCGGCACATGGTCACAAGCGCTGAAACGGAACGAAATCGGGTAATCGGGGCCGACGGCATCGCGGATGGCTCCTATGACCTCGAGCGCGAAGCGCGCCCGGCCAGGAAGGCTTCCCCCGTACTCGTCGCATCTCTTGTTGCAGACAGGCGAGAGAAACTCGTTGATCAGGTATCCGTGTGCCCCGTGGATCTCAACCGCATCGAAGCCCGCCTCCTTCGCGCGACGAGCAGCGGAAGCGAACGCACCCACCACAAAGCGGATGTCGTCATGGCTCATTTCCCGTGGCGTATTCTGCGCCGTCGGGTCGCGAAGCGCCGAGGGCGCCATGAGGTTCTCACCCGCAAAAGCGGGGTTTGCAACCCGTCCGGGATGAAACAGCTGCGCACCGATGGTTCCGCCCGCCGCATGGATGCGACGCACGAACTCGGCGTGGGGCGCAATCTGGGAATCGCTCCACAGACCAGGGAGGCGCACATGGGTCTTCCCCTCGGGGACGATTGCATAGTTCTCGGTGATCACGAGGCCCCATCCGCCGCGAGCCTTCTCCTCGTGAAAGCGGATGAACTGCTCGGTCGGCAGGCCGTCTTCGCCTGCCATATCGGTAACGGCAGCAGTCGCGATCAGGCGATTCTTAAGAGTCAGCCCCCCGATGCGCCCCTCGGTAAGCAGATAGTCGAAGTTCCCCATAGCACGTACCCCCGCGTCAAAACCAAGCTTGGGCATAAGCCCAGCGAAATAGAGAACAGGGGCCAAACATAGGCTCGACCCCTGTTGAAATCTTAACTACCTTACAAGCTTCGCTTGCACAGCTTAGGCAGCCTGCTCCTTGGCCTTCATCCTCTTGAAGAAGAACAGGGCGATGGCGAGCAGAACGATACCGACGATGCAGAGAACACCGAGGATCGGGAATGCGGAGCTGTAGCTGCCGGTGGTGGCGAGAGCGTTAGCTGCAACCTGGGGCCCGATGAAGGAAGCCAGGGTGTAGCCGATGAACATGAAGCCGTAGTTCTGGCCCATGTTGCCAGGACCGAAGGCGTCGGCGTTCAGCGAAGGCATGATGGCCATGATGCCGCCGAAGCAGATGCCGAGCACGCAGGACTCAGCGATGAACACCATCGGGGTATTAGCGCTCGAGTACAGGAACAGGTGGATTACCGCAGTGACAGCAACGGCACCGAACATGGTTTGGAAGCGGCCGAACCTGTCGGAGATGGCGCCGAGGCCCACACGACCGATGGCGTTCGCGATACCGAAGATGCCGACCATAAGAGCGCCCATGCCAGCGTCCATGCCAGCTTGCGTCTGGCCGATCAGGGAAACGGTGGAGAGCATCGTAACGCCGGTGCAGCCAACCATACCGAAGAAGAGAAGCATAACCCAGAAGAAGGGAGTCTTGAGCATTTCGGGAGAGGTGTAGCTCTTGACCTTGGTGTCGACGACCTCGACGGGCGGTTCCCAGCCTTCGGGCTTGTAGTCAGCGGCAGGAAGCTTCAGAACGCGAGCCAGGATGATGAAGCACACGATGCAGAAGATACCGACGATGTTGAAGCAGAGAGAAACGTTGAACTGCTCGATGAGCATGTTGGCGATCGGAGCAGTGAACAGCGGGTAGATAGCCATGATAGCGAGAGCGATGCCGTTTGCGAAGCCGCGCTTGTCAGGATACCAACGGGTGCATACCGCGAGCGACAGGTTGTAGGCAATACCGTCGCACACACCGACCAGGATGCCGAAGGTCACGTAGAGCACCGGGATGCTGCTTGCGAAGCCGGTCAGGAACCAGCCAAGGCCGAAGCCGACGCCGGCGATGGTCATGATCGTGCTTGCAGACCAGCGGCGCTGCAGCCAACCGCCGATAGGACCGGAAACGCCGATGAGGGCGATAACCAGCGTGTAAGCGAAAGAAACCTCTTGCGGAGACCAGCCATAAGCCGCCATGAGGGGCTTCTGGAAAACGCTCCAGCAGTTCAGAGAAGCGGTGAGTGCACCACAGAGTGCCGCGCAGATAAGCATAACCCCTCGGCGCGCAGTTTTCTGAGACATTGTCATCCTCCTTGTAGACAACTAAACACATTTATAGATGAGAAACCGACCCCTTAAACGAAGCATCCCCTTTCTACGTCGGCAAACTTCGGTTTCCCCATGCACTCCGCGGCTCGCCGAATCGGAAGATCCCGACACGGCGAGACGCGGGATGATGCCTTAAATCAAGCACCCTACGCGACGACCATCGGCGAACGCATGCTTGAAGAACGCGTTCTCCCCACCAAGCGTGGAGCCGATCTCGTACGTTTCGGGAACGATCGAGCGTGCCATGTCGAAGAACGCCGGGTCGCGCACCTCGGGAAGCATGACCATCATAGAATCGCACTCGATCAACTCTTCGGAGCCGTCCGCCCCGCGGACGACGGCACCCTTCTTGGTGAATTCAGCCACCGTCGAGTTGCGCACAATTCGAACGTTTTTACGCTCGAACCAAGGCACGATGCGCTCCTTGTACTTCAGCGGAATCAGCCCGCCGATGTCATCGTTTTCGGCAACGAGGACAATCTCCTTGCCGCGCTTGCGCATGAACTCGGCACACTGCGCACCCTCCGCGCCTGCACCCCAGATGAGAACCTTCTTTCCCACGGGGAAGAACTTCTCGCTCATGGAGGCGAGCTTGTCGGGCCCGAACATCTTCATCGGAACCTGCGCGAGCTTGCTCATCATCGGGATGGTGAACACATTTTTGCGGCTCATACCCGGAATGTCGGGAATGAAGTAGGGTGACGAGTTCGCGACGACGACGGCATCGGGAGCGACCTTGCGGATGAGGCGCTCGTCGACTTCCGTCTTCAGACTGACCTTGACATTGGACTTTTCAATCATGGTCGTCAGGTAGTCGAAGATGTGCATGACCTCTTCGCAGCCGCCGCTCTTGATCATCGCGGCGAGCTTGGTGCGCCCGCCTAAAGAGCCCGACTTCTCGTAGAGGGTGACATCGTGGCCGCGCTCGGCGAGGGTCAGCGCGCACTCCATGCCGCCAGGGCCGCCACCGACAACCATGACGCGCTTCTTGGTCTCGGCGGGCTTCGCCGCAAGCTGACGCTCCTGGCCAAGCGTAGGGTTCACGCGGCAGATGCGCGGCTGGGTGACCGGGTCCTCGCAGCTTGCGCAACGAGTGCAGTGAATGATCTCGTCGGTTCGGCCCTCTGCGACCTTCCGCGCGAAATGCGGGTCGGCCCAAAGCGTGCGGCCAAGCGCGATGATGTCCGCGTCGCCGTTTTCAAGAACGCGCTCGGCGAGGTCCTCGTCCATGCGACCTGCGGTCATAACGGGAACGTCGACAGCGTCCTTGATAGTTTTCACAACAGCGGTCCACAAGCCCATATCGTGGTACTCGTCCATGAACGGCTCCATGAACTCGTCGGGCTCGGGGTAGGCGAAGTAGTCGGGGCAGTAGCGAAACGGGGTGGGCCCGTATCCATAACCTGCGACGCTGATGTACTGAGCACCCGCCTCAACAAACGCCTTCGCATTGTCAGCTGCCCATTCGGGCGTGATGCCGACCTTGGTGGGATGGAACTCGCGCCCGTTCAGGCGGCAGCCGATGACGAAGTCGGGGCCGCACGCCTCACGGATGCCGCGGATGATTTCGCATACAATGCGAGTGCGGTTCTCGATGTTTTGGCAACCGTACTCGTCGTCGCGCTTGTTCCACAGCGGGCTCACGAAGCTGTTAAGGAAGTAGCCATGCGCGATATGGACCTCGACCGCGTCGAAGCCGCCTTCCTTCAAGCGAACCGCCGCTTCGATCTGCTTGCGCTGCGCTTCGTGGATCTCGTCAACCGAGAGGCCTCGGGTGGGATGGCACCACGGAGCAGGAACCGGGATCTCGTCAGCGGTCAGGGAAGACGCACCGACGGGCAGCTCGCCGTTGGGGCCGAGCCCACCGGACGGGCCGATGTGGTGAAGCTGACCGATGGCAAGGCAGTCATGCTTATGGATTGCCGCAGTGAGCTCCTTCATGCCGGGCACGAACTTGTCGTCGTAGGCACCCAAATAGATTCCAGGAGCAGGCTCCCAAAGAATCGCGGCCACGTTAATCGCAGCCAGGCCACCAGCGGCCATATTCTCATACATCGCCAACGCATCGCTGTCATCAGCGGTGTTGTCGAGATTCCAGCGCCAGGAAGACTGCGGCGCCTTGATCATCCTGTTCTTCATAACGAAGTTAGGAGCAATCTCGATAGGCGAAAGAAGTGTTTCATACTTGTTCACAGGAACGCTCCTCGTTTCACGCGAAACCGATACCGAAGGGGGATGGGCCTTGGCGGCATGAAGCCGAAAACACGCCGCCAAGACCGGGGCCTAAGCACTACAGCTTCAAGCCGATTTCCCTTCCCTGGCTAACGGCATCGACCATGAGCGAACTGCTGGAACCTTGGCATGCGCCGATCGCGTAAACCTCAGGGGCCAAATCTTTCAATCGATCGTAGAGATCGAGATTGGTGTCGGGGGACTTGAAGACCATGATGCTGTCAGCCTTCATGTAGCGCTCCTCGCCATCCTTCACGTACGTGATGCCGCGCTTGTCGATGGACTTGAACTGGACACCGGTCATGATATCGATGCCGTTCTCCTCCAGATACTTCAGCGAGCGGGTGCGGTAGCGCGGGGGCAGGCCCTCGCCCACCGTCTCGAGGTCTTCGAGAATGGTGACGTTCTTGCCGCGCTTGTGCAGGAAGATCGCGCCCTGGACGCCCTCGATCTGGCCGCCGATGACAACGCAGTTCTTGCCGATGCCGGGAAGGGCGATCTGCGAGAGCTTGTTGATGGCGGTAGCGCCGAAGAGCTTCAAGGGCTTTGCCGCGAGCTTCGTGAGCTGGGGCACGGTCGAGACGATACCAAGGTCGATGCCCGGGATGTCCGGCACACCGTACTTGCCGCCGGTTGCCACAACGATGGCGTCGGGGGCCATGTTGCGCACGAAATCAGGCGTGACCTCGGTCTTCATCTTGATGGTCAGGCCCGGGGTCTTCTTCGCCTGGCCGGTCAGCCAGTCGATAAGCGCGGGGACGTTCTCGCATACGGTGCCCTTGACCATGGTCGCGAGGTTGAGTTCGAGCGCAAGGATGGATTCCTTCTCGCACAGCGTGACCTCATGACCGCGCTCGGCAGCGACGCGTGCAGCCTCGAGGCCGGCAGCGCCTGCACCCACGACGAGGACCTTCTTCTTGACCTCTGCGGGGGTGGAGACAAGCTCGTTCTCGCGCAGGAACGCGGGGTTGACGCGGCAGCGGCGCTTGACGCGCTCGTTCATGCGAAGCTGGTCGCACGTTGAGCAGTGGTTGCAGCGACGGATGTCCTCGGGGCGGTTCTCCGCGAGTTTGTTCGGAAGCTCAGGATCGGCCCACAGGGCGCGCGCGAACTGAGCAAGGTCGACCATTCCCTTTTCGAGGGCGGACTCTGCCTTTTCCGGAGTCGCGAAACCAACGCCGAAAACGGGAACGTTCACGGCCTTCTTGATTGCTTCTGCAGGGGGGATGACCAGGCCTTCGCCGTCAAGACGGGGAAGGAACTGCTTCATCTCGGGATCGGCGGTGGGGTACTGCCAGTAGTCGACCGCGAACTGCATGGGCACAGGGCCGTAGCCATAGCCGGTGACGCTGATGTAGTCTGCGCCTGCGGCCTCGTAGTACTTCGCGATCTCGACGCCCTCTTCGATGGTGATGGCATCGGGATGGCAGAACTCCTGACCGTTCGTGCGAACGCCGACGATGAAGTCCTCGCCGCAACGCTCTTTGACGCCGCGGATGATCTCGCACTGCAGGCGCGTGCGGTTCTCGATGCTCTGGCAACCGTACTGGTCATCGCGATGATTCCAAACGCGGGAAGCGAAGCTCAGCAAGAAGTAGCCGTTGGCGGCGTGCACTTCGATGCCGTCTAAGCCGGCCTTCTTCGCGCGCTCTGCAGCGGCGAAGTAGCGCTCTTTCCATTCCTCGATCTCCTCGAGGGAAAGGCCGCGCGTCGGATGGCAATAGGGAGCAGGGCTGGGAAGCTCCTCTTCGGTCAAAGAGGAAGAGCACCATGCTCCCCCGATGGTCTTGATCGCTGCGCCGTTCTGGAAAATCTGAGCGATCAGCTCGCACCCATGAGCGTGGCATGCGTCGGCGAGCTTTGCGAGACCGGGGATAAACCTGTCGTCGTAGAGACCGCCCACGGGGTAGGTCTCGACGGTGTAGACGCCACCGGCATTGTCGTCGATGAGCATCGAGGGATCGTCGGAAATCATTCCGCCGAGGATGATTGCGCCGGCGCCGCCCTTGGCCATCGCTTCATCGAGGCCGATGATGACATCGTTGCAAGCCTGGTTCGGGCCCCAGGACATCGCAGACGAAGGCGCTTTGACAATTCGATTCTTCCAAGTGTGAGAACCGATTTTGATCGGTTCCAAAAGCTTATCGTAGGCTCCCATTTCTTCCTCACTCCTCCGTTGGCCCCATGGCCAACACTATCTTTCGACTTCGACCGTTAAACGCTTCGAATCGTCCGTACACCTACTATTTTTACGGAGAACTCGAGAAGCGAGAAGAACGCACTCCAAAGTGCGCTTCTTACCAAAAGGTGAGGTCATCGCTTACTTTTAGGTAAGCAACACGCCTTTTTTCTTCCGCAATGAAGCAGAAAAGGCGAGCTTTGGGCCGCGTTTGGCGACCCCTTCCAAAACCGACTTTCGCAAGCGTCCGAAGCTGTGCGAAGACGGCATCTATCGACCCTTAAAGCCGCACGACGCCAAGGCCGCATCGGCGAGGGGAGTTGCGAAGCGCAGGAGGGGGATAAACTCCCGCGCTTCGCAGGGGACGTCCGATCGAGAACGCCGCAGACCGCCTGAGCCTGGAGGGACTAAATCTTGAAGCTCGGGCTATTTGACCTTCCCGTCCTTGCCGTAGAAACGCTTCAGCAGGAACACGGAAGTGACAAGGGTAATAAGGATCGCGCCCATGATCAGCCAGACAATGGAGATCTGGTTTCCCGTAGCTGCGATCAGAGCGGTTGCGGCCAGAGGGGCCAGACCGCCGAAGACTGCGGCAGACAGGTTGTACGCGAAGCCGACGCCGCTGCTGCGAAGCTCGGTGGGGAAGATCTCGGTCGAGACGACGGCATTGCCGACGGCGATGAGCGTCTGGCAGGCAACGAGGATGCCCAGCAAGGCGATCATGATCGCGGGGTTGGTGTGCTGAACCAAGATGGAGAACACCGGATAGGTGAAGATCAGAAATCCGATGGAGCCGATGATCAGACCGCGACGGCGGCCGATCTTGTCGACGATCTTGCCGGCAAACGGGCACAGGATGAGATAGATTGCCAAAACCGAAGTGTTGACGGCGAAGGCATCGGACATCGACGTACCGACGAATTGGGAAATGTAGGTCGGCATGTAGGTGATCAGCAGGTAGTAGCTCGTGGATGCGCCTGCGAGCAGCAGGATAACAGCCATGATGGAAGCGAAGTGGCCGACGAACAGGTCCTTGAAGGGAATCTTGACCTTTGCCTCGACGCCAGCGGCCTCTTGCTCGGCCTTGCGCTTCTGGAACTCCGGCGAATCGGGAACGTTGCGGCGCATGTAGACGCCGTAGATCGCGATCAGGATGCCGCAGATGAACGGGATGCGCCAGCCCCAAGCGTACAGGGCTTCGGTGGGCAGGATCGACGTGATAATGAGGCCGGACGTGGAACCGATGATAAGGCCGACGCCGACGCTGAAGGGCTGCCAGCTCACGAGGAAGGCGCGGTTGTTGGGCGTGCCGTACTCGGAGATGAACGTAAGCGAAGAGCCGAACTCGCCGCCTGTGCACAAGCCCTGGATAAGACGGAGCACCGTCAAAAGAATCGGGGCCGCGATACCGATTTGCTGGTAGGTGGGCAGACAACCCATAAGCATGGTGCAAATACCCATACCGAGGATGGTCAAGGTCAACGCCTTGATTCGACCATGCTTATCGGCATACGCACCGATAAGGATACCGCCGAGCGGGCGGACCAAAAAACCTACCGCAAACGTCATGAAACTCAGCAGGAGACCTACGATGGGATCTTCGGCTGCGAAAAATTCAGCCGAGATGATAACCGCAAAGTAGCCATAGAGACCATAGTCGAACCACTCCAACATGTTTCCAAGACTACCAGAGAACACAGCCTTGGCCAGCGAAGTCTTCTTCTTTGCAACTTCTCCCATGTTCTCCCCCTTCCTTGATTTGTTTGTTTCGAATCCCCTATAACCCCAAAAGCAGCAAAGCCGCAAAGACCCTGCCGCCTTAAGCTCCCGCGCACGTATTAGGCCGCGCGCGGGAGCTGAAATCCACTACGAAGGAGCAACCACCGAGAAAGTCTTGGTCAGATACGTGTTGATCTTGCCGATGAAGGTCGAACCATGCTGAGC
>NZ_CAKTTZ010000043.1 GCF_934617235.1 uncultured Ellagibacter sp.
ACCTCGAATGCGGCGACGCCATGGTCTACTGGACCAGGCAGATCGCCGACATGTCAACGGTGGTTTAACATAGAGAGGCAGAGTTTCTGTACGAAATCGCCGTTTTATTATGTAGGAAATGAGTGAAATTCCCCAATTTGCTTCAAAATGGGGAATTTCACAAGATGAAATAGGCTTGCGTGTCCCGTAATAGGGACTCATAAGGCTTCTAGGACTTGCTCTTCACCGTTTTTTCACAACAAAACGGCGATTTCGTACAGTTAGGAGCCAAAGAAAACGAGAAAGCCCAGCGAGCGAGCTCTGCGGGTAAGCCCACGAGAAAACCTAGCGAGCGAGCTTGGCGAAAAAGCCCTGCGGGAAAGCCCCTGCAAGAAGGCCTGGCGAACGAGCTTCGCGGGAAAGCCCACGGAAAAGCATGGCGAGCGATTCCCACCAGATAGCCCACGAGAAACCCCCGTATCCTCTCGCAAGAGCGAGCGGATACGGGGGTTTTTGGAATCAGAGGGTCGCACGGCCACGCGAGCTGCAAGGCTGCGTTGCTATGCGACCTTGCAAGAGCGTGTGGGTCGCAAGGGCGCGCGGAGCACATAGTCGGGCGAGCTGCAGGGGCGCGCGGAGCACTTTTGCCGTGCCCCCGCAAGGTCGTGCAGCTCGCGCGGATTCCGCGCCTTCGCTCTAGTCCGCGACCTCTACCAGGGTGATCTCGAAGGTGAGCGCCTGGCCTGCCAACTCGTGGTTCATGTCAAAGCTCACGAAGTCGTCGGTCACTTCCACGACGCGCGCGGGGAAGGGTGCCGAGCTGCCCGAGCGCAGGTAGATGGTCTGTCCTATAGGCAGTTGATCGGCGTTGGGGACATTTGCGCGCGGCATCTTCTGCACAAGCGCCGGATTGTGCTCGCCGTATGCCTCGGCGGGCTCGAGACGGACCGTCTTGGTCTCGCCAACCTCCATGTCGCGCACGGCTTTGTCGAAGCCGGGGATCATCTGACCCGCCATGCAGGTGAACTCGAGCGGCTCGCCGCGGTCGTAGGACGAATCGAACTGCGACCCGTCGTCGAGCGTGCCTTTGTAGTGGGTCTTCACTTTTTTGCCCTCATTGCTCATGAAGTGCATCTCCTCTCGGTCTGAAAAGCGTTAGCTGTCAGTCTATCCGAAGTGTGCGGCAAAGCCTCCCTAAAAATCCAGCTGCTCCAAATCGGCAAGCGTCGTTCGGGCGGCGACGAGTTTCTCCAGCGGCTCGAGAAAGCCTCGCTCGCCACCGGTAAGCCCACTTCGCGCGGCAGCCATGACCTCGTCGGCAAACCCGGAGGCTGGCATGCCGTACATCTCGCCCTCATAGCCCAGTTCCTGCAGCGAATTTTTCGCGCACTCGATGTCGTCCGTCGTGACGCCGGCGATAAGCCCCTCTACACGCGCCAGGCTCTCCTCACAATAGAAGATGCCCTTCACGAGCGCGGCGTACGCGACGGCGTAGGGCACGGGCAGCGCGTCGGCGGGGCGAATCTCCAGGTAGGTCTTCAAGCGCACGTCGGGAAACACCATCGACAGCGCGTGCTCGATGTCGGCGCGGTTCATGGGGCGCGTGGCGTAGATCTCGCTGAAGCGGCGGGAATCCTCGCGCCAGCCGCCCTGTCCGTCGGGCACGAGGATCGCCGGCGTGTCGTAGACCCAGCGCGCGTAATCGCGCAGCGTGAACGAGCCCTCAACAGCGCCCGGCACGATGCCGCAGCGCTCGGGGTCGCAGTGCTGCCAGATTTCGGTGCGCACCATGCGATGGGTGCGCGGCGCGCCTTCGAAGATGGGGGAGTTGTCGCCGATGAGCGACAAAATCGGCGTAAGTGCGCTCGCCACACGGTATTTACGCACGCAGTCGTCAACGCTTGTATAGTCGATGCTCACCTGCGTCGATGCGCTGCCCCTCATCATGCAGGGCCCAAAGGGGCTCACGGCGCCGAGGTAGCGATTCATGTACTCGTAGCGTTGCTTGGGGATAAGCTCCAGGCTCGTCGCGCGCGCCGTGGGGTGATATCCCGCCTTCGCAAGTTTCGCGCCCTTTCCTGCAAGCACTCCTTCGAGCTTGCTCTCGAAACGCTCGAAGCACGTCTGCGCGTCTGCCAGATTACGGAAGGGACCTGCGGAAAGTTCCACCTGTGCGGCGGGCTCGATAGTTATCGCTTCGCCCAGCCGCGCGACGCCCAGAAGGTCGCCCTCGGCGTCGTAGGTTGCCTGCGGATAATCGGCGCGCAGCACCTCGAGCACGCTCTGGATGCCGTCTTCGCCCGAGTAGTTCACCGGCGAACCGTCTTCGCGCACGATGATATGCTCAAGCTCGATGCCAAGCGCGCCTTCGCCCGTTATGCAGCCGCTTTCGATGAACGCCGCGATCGCCTCAACGTTGCGATCATACAGCTCCGTGCCGTTCGCGGGGGAATTTTGCGCGTCTGATGCCTGGTCATTGGCCTGTTCATTCATAGTTTGGCTCCTTGGCCTAAAAAAGTGGTGCAAACCCCAGCGGGTTTGTATAAAATAATTTCGCCGCACATCGTAGCACGTTGCGGCGACAGAATTGGGCATGTATCGAAAACGAGGACGAATCGTGAACTTGGGCATTCTGAATAGCAAAGCGCTCGCCGCTTCTTTTGCTGTCGTGTCCCGACGACGTCCTTTGCGCGACGGCATAGCCTCGCGCCGTGCCGCTTCGCGCGTTTCTTCTCTGTAACTTTTTCGCGCTCTCTTTGGGCGGGAACCCCTTTTCATTACCATTGTCCGTGCCGCTTCGCCCTACGCGAGGACGCGCGCCGTCGTAGCCTTGTGCTTCGGACGGTCGATTCGTCGTTCGCATGGTCGCAAACGTCGGAACCAATTCGATAAGGAATCGACATCATGAAGATCAAAGCCGGTATCGTCGGCGCCGCTGGTTTCGCGGGTGCGGAACTTACGCGCCTTTTGCTGGGACATCCCAGTTTCGAGCTGTGCGCAATCACCTCCGATGCGCTCGCCGGACGCGCGCTTGCCGAGGTGTATCCCGCGTTCGCGGGCGCAAGCGACCTCGTCTTCTCCAAGCACGATCAAAACGCGCTTGCCGACCTCGACGTGGCCTTCCTCGCCGTCCCGCATACGGCATCCCTTGCGATGACGCCGAGCCTCATTGCGGCGGGCACCACGGTCATCGACCTGTCTGCCGATTATCGCCTGAAGGACCCCGCAACTTACGAGAAGTGGTACAAGGTGGCGCACACCTCAACCGATCTTCTCGCGAAGGCGGCGTTCGGCCTGCCCGAGCTCACGGGCGACGAGCTCGCCTCTGCCGCGGCGCGCCGAGCGGCAGGCGAAGCCGTTCTCGTGGCGTGCGCGGGCTGCTATCCTACGGCGACCTCGCTTGCCGCCGCGCCGCTTCTGCGCTCCGGCCTCATCGACGAGGAAGCTACTGTCATCGTCGACGCGCTTTCGGGTATCACTGGCGCGGGCAAGAAGGCAACCGAGCGCACCCATTTCTGCTTCGCGAACGAAAACGTCGAAGCTTACGGGGTGGGAACGCATCGCCATACCCCGGAAATCTCGCAAATCCTGGGGCTCGCCCCCGGCAAGCTCGTGTTCACGCCGCATCTCGTTCCCATGAACCGCGGCCTGCTCTCCACGGTGAAGCTGCCGCTCGCGCAGGACGCCGACGCTCCCAGCCCCGAAGAGCTCGCCACTATCCAGCAGCGCTTCTACGCGGATGCCCCGCTCGTCGAGGCGCTTCCCGCGGGTACGCTTCCCAAAACCTCGTCAGTCGCCGGAACGGCGCGCGCGCAGGTGGGCGTTGCCTACCACGCGGAGGCGCGCATGGTCATCGCCATCGGCGCGATCGACAATTTGGGGAAGGGTGCCGCCGGCCAGGCAGTCCAGTGCGCCAACATCGTCTTCGGTCTCGACCAGACCGAGGGCTTAACCACGCTTGTCGTGGGAGTGTAGGACCCGATGGAAGGAACCGACATGATAGCATATACCCAGATAGAAGGCGGGGGCGTCACGAGCGCTCTCGGTTTCAAGGCCGCCGGCATCCATGCGGGTTTCCGTAAGGAACCTGAGCGTCGCGATCTCGCGCTCGTCGTTGCGGACGAGCCCTGCGCGGCGGCGGGCACGTTCACGAAAAACATCTTCTGCTCCGCGCCCGTCATCATCTCGAGGGAGCACCTCTCCGACGGCGGCACGGGCGCCCCGAGCTATGGCACCGCGCGCGCTGTGGTGGTGAACTCCGGCATCGCGAACGCGGCGACGGGTGTCCCTGGGCTCGAGCATGCCCGCGAGATGGCGCGCATCACCGCCGACGCCGTGGGCTGCACCGAGGATGAGGTACTCGTCGCGTCGACTGGCGTCATCGGGCAGCATCTTCCCCTCGACCCCTTCAAGACCGGTGTTCCCCAGGCGCTCGCCGAGGCGAGCCGCGAAGGCGGGGCGTCTGCCGCGCGCGCGATCATGACCACCGATACGCACCCGAAGGAGTACGCGGTTAGCTTCTCAGGCGATGACCTGGGTTTTGACGGCGCCACCTTTACCGTTGGCGGCATGTCGAAGGGCTCGGGCATGATCATGCCGAACATGGCCACTATGATCGCCATCGTCACGACCGACGCCCCCATCGCCGCTGTGCATCTCTCGCAGATCCTTCGCGACGCCGTGGGCGTGAGCTTCAACAAGATCACCGTCGACTCGGACACCTCGACCAACGACACCTGCGTCACGCTTGCAAGCGGAGCTGCGGCTCCGGGTGCCGCGCCTATCGAGCCGGGGACTCCCGCCTACGATGCGCTCGCCGCCGCCTATAAGGAAGTGTGCACGCATCTCGCGCGTATGATGGCCGCCGACGGCGAGGGAGCTACGAGGCTTGTGACCGTGCACGTCTCAGGTGCCGCCTCCGACGCCGATGCCGACGCGGCTGCGCGTACCATCGCGAACTCGCCGCTCGTGAAGACGGCCATCTACGGCCATGACGCGAACTGGGGGCGCATTGCCGCCGCTGCGGGTCGTTCGGGCGCTGCATTCCGCCAGGAAGACGTGTCCATCGATATCATGGGCATGCCCGTTTGCCGCGGCGGGCTCACTGTCGCCTTCGACGAGGACGAGGCGCTGCGACGTTTCGAGGCGCCGGAGATTGCGATCGACGTGAACCTCGGCGCTGGCACGTGCGAAACCACCATGTGGACGTGCGACTTCTCGCACGATTATGTAACCATCAACGGAGACTACAGGACCTAATTGCCATGAACTACGACAAGGACAGCAGACCGAACGGAGTCGATACCATCACAGGCGAAGTGCTCGCCGAGGCGATGCCGTGGATCAAGAACATCACCGGCAAGACCATTGTCATCAAGTACGGCGGTTCCGCCATGGTCGACGAACAGCTGCGCGCCGAGGTCATGGCTGACATCGTGCTTTTGAAGATTATCGGCGTGAACCCGGTGATCGTGCACGGGGGCGGGCTCGCCATCTCCGAGGCCATGAAGCGCTTCGACATGCCCGTGAAGTTCATCGACGGTCAGCGCGTGACCACCGATGAGGCAATGAAAGTGGTGCGCTCGGTGCTCGCGGGCCAGGTGAACCAGGAGCTCGTCGAGGCGATGAACGAACACGGTCGGGTCGCCGTGGGCCTGTCGGGCGCCGACGGGGCCACGATCATCGCCGAACAGGCGAGCGAGCAGCTTGGGCGCGTCGGGCGCGTCGCGCGCATCAACTCGCAGCTTCTCGAAGACCTCGTGTCGGCGAACTACATTCCCGTTCTCGCGTCGGTCGGCATCGGCGAAGAGCCGGGCAGCGGCTTTTTCAACGTGAACGCCGATGTGGTGGCGGGCCATGTGGCGGCAGCCATCGGCGCGCACAAGGTGTTCTTCTTGACCGACGTCGACGGCCTCTACCGCGACTTCGACGACAAGTCGACGCTCATCTCGCGCATCTCGCTTGATGAAGTCCGCGAGATGGTGGACAAAAAGCAGGTCTCGACGGGCATGATCCCGAAGCTGCGATCCTGCATCCGCGCGCTCGACGCGGGCGTGCATCGTGCGCACATCTTAAACGGCACGACGCCGCACGCGCTTCTGCTCGAGATGCTCACCGACAAGGGCGTCGGCACCATGATCGTCCCGCCCGACGGCGACGTGGCGTTCGACTCCACGCGCGAGGGCAGCTTCGCAAGCAAACTGGTGTAACGTGGGCGGTCTTTCCGCCTTTGTGAGAAGGAGAAACAATGAGTCTTGCTGAGCAGCAGCAACTAGAGGAAACCTACGTCATGCACACGTTCGGCCGCAAGCCGGTCGAGCTGGTGGAAGGCAAGGGCATGGTTGTGCGCGATGACGCGGGCAAGGAATACCTCGACTTCATCGCGGGAATCGGCGCGGTGAGCCTGGGGCATTGCCACCCTGCCGTCGTGGACGCAATCACCAAGCAGGCCTCCACGCTCATTCACGTGAGCAACTACTATTACATCGAGCATCGCGGCCAGGTGGGCAAGCTGCTCTCCGACGCGCTGAACGAGGAGGCGCCCGCCGCTGACCAGGCACCCTGGCAGACGTTCTTCGCGAACTCGGGCGCCGAAGCGAACGAGTGCGCCATCAAGCTCGCCCGCGCCTATGCGCGCCGTCGCGTTGAGGCAGAAGGCGGCGATGGGGAAGCAGCTCCGCGCGTGATCGTCACGGTGAAGAAGAGCTTCCATGGCCGTACGCTCGCCACGCTTGCCGCGACCGCGCAGCCTGCCAAGCAGGAGCTTTTCCAGCCGCTGCCCGACGGCTTCACGCCCACGCTGCAAAACGACGTCGCGGCGCTTGAAGCGCTGTTCGAGGCGCAGGGCGATTCCATCTGCGCTGTCATGCTCGAGCCTATCCAGGGAGAATCCGGCGTGCATCCCTGCAGCCCCGAGTTCATGGAAGCGGTTCGCCGTCTCACGGCCGAACATCACGCGCTCATGATCTGCGACGAGGTGCAGTGCGGCATCTACCGCACTGGCAAGCCCTTCGGTTTCCAGAACTACGATGTCGTGCCCGATATCGTCTCTATCGCGAAGGGCGTGGCCTCGGGTTTCCCCTGCGGCATGTGCGCAGCGCGCGGGGAAGTGGCAGCGGCGTTCAAGCCGGGCGATCACGGCTCCACGTTCGGAGGGTCCAACCTCGCAGTGGCGGCGGCGGAAGCGACGCTGAGCGAGATCAAAAAGGAAGACCTCGCCGCGAACGCGATTGAGGTGGGTGCGTACCTGCGCGAGCAGCTTTCCGCGCTTCCCCAGGTCACCGAGGTGCGCGGTGTGGGACTCATGCTTGCGGCCGACCTGGCCGAGGACGGCAAGAGCGCTCCCGACGTCGTGCTCGACGGGCTTTCCGCAGGGCTTTTGCTCAATGCGACAGGTGCGCACACGCTGCGCTTTTTGCCGCCGCTCGTGTGCGGCAAGGCCGACGTCGATGCGTTAATCGAGAAACTTGGTGGGATTTTATAGTTCGCCAGATGCGTAGGACACATTTGGTTTACCGTGGTTAAAACAGTTTTGAGCTGGGAAAGGATACAGAAATGAGCGAACAAAGGGACAGGGTTGTCTTGGCCTATTCCGGTGGCCTTGACACGTCGGTGTGCATCAAGTGGATGCAGGAGGAGCGCGGGCTCGACGTCATCGCCGTCGTTGGCGATGTCGGACAGGAGCACGACGGCCTCGAGAAGATTCACGACAAGGCCCTGCGCACCGGCGCCATCGAGTGCCGCGTGGTCGACATGCGTGAGGAATTCGCCAAGGAATATCTCACTCCCGCGCTCGCCGCGAACGCGCTCTACGAGAACAAGTACCCGCTCGTGTCCGCCCTCTCGCGCCCGCTGATCGCGAAGCACCTCGTCGACATCGCGCACGAGTTCGGCGCGAAGTACGTTGCGCACGGCTGCACCGGCAAGGGCAACGACCAGGTGCGCTTCGAGGCGTCTATCATGATGCTCGATCCGTCGCTGGAAATCATCGCCCCTGTTCGCGAGTGGGATCTGAAGACCCGTCCGCAGGAGATGGATTGGGCGGCGGCCCATGGGGTGGAAGTTCCCACCACCAAGAAGTCGCCCTATTCGATCGACGACAACCTGTGGGGTCGCGCCATCGAGTGCGGTGTCCTCGAAGATCCCTGGAACGAGCCGCCGGCGGACATCTACACGATGACCGTCGACCCTGAGAAGGCTCCCGACACCCCGACCGTCGTGGAGATCTCCTTCAAGGACGGCATCCCCTGCGCGCTTGACGGCAAGGAGATGAGCTACCTCGACGTCATCCTCGAGATGAACAAGATCTCCGGCGCGAACGGCTTCGGTCGCCTCGACATGGTGGAGAACCGCCTCGTCGGCGTGAAGAGCCGCGAGTGCTATGAGGCTCCGGGTGCGCTCGCCATCATCAAGGCGCATAAGGCGCTTGAGGATATTTGCCTCGAGCGTGACGTGCTCCACTACAAGCTTCATGTGGAACACGAGTGGGCCGACCAGGTCTACAACGGCAAGTGGTACGCCCCGCTGAAGGCCGGTCTGGACGCATTCCTTGCAACCACGCAGGTCAACGTCACGGGCACTGTGCGCCTGTCCTTCTACAAGGGCACCTGCACGGTCACGGGCTCCAAGAGCGACTACTCCCTCTACACCAAGGAGCTCGCCACCTACGACGAGGGCGACACCTTCGACCACAAATCCGCGAAGGGCTTCATCAACATCTACAGCCTCTTCGGAAAGGTCTGGGCTGAGAAGCATCGCCAGTAAAGGGTGTTTCGATGGTCTGCCGACCAGCGAAACGAGCCGACGCTGCGCGGCGTTCTGACGGCACAGCTGGCGCTCCAGGGTTTTGTCGCGTACCTCAACTGCGCTTCCTCAGCCTTTCGCGCCATCTGCACTTGCCAGAACACTGCTCGCTGACTCTTGCTCGACCTGCGACTTTCCGAATCCCACAGGTTGAACAGGGTCGAAGCGAGCGTTGTCTTCAGAAGCGAACGACCCAAGGGCGCTCACAAAAGGGCGCCCTTCTCGTAATGATTAACGCAAGTCGAGGCGGTGCGGGCGTGATCAAATCCCGAAACGTAGGGTTTGGCGTCCGACAGCCTTCACAAAGCGAGTTCCGCAGCGAAGCGAGGACTGTCTGAGCGACTGAAGGTTGTCGGACGCCAAACCCGGACGGCCCCCTAAGGCTCGGGGCATTTACGTGGTAATTCTCACCGATTGAAAGGGCACACACCATGGCACTTTGGTCAGGCAGATTCGAAGAGGGCGTGAGCGAGTTCACGCAGCGCTTCGGCGCATCTCTTCCCGTCGACAAGCAGCTCTACGCGCAGGACATCGCAGGCTCGCGCGCCCATGCGGCGATGCTCGCGCACCAAGGCGTCATCTCGCAGGAGGACGCCGACAAGATCGATGCGGGGCTTGCGCGCATCAAGGGCGAGATCGAGGCGGGTAACTTCCCGTTCGACATCAACAACGAGGACATCCACATGTCCATCGAAAGCGTCCTTACCGCCGAGATCGGCGATGCGGGCGCGCGCCTTCACACAGGCCGCAGCCGCAATGATCAGGTCTGCACCGACACGCGCCTGTTCGCGAAGAAACGGGCGCGCGATCTTATGGCCGCCAATGCCGAGCTGCGTCGCGCACTCGTGTCGCAGGCGGAGAAGCACTTCGACGTCATTTTGCCTGGTTATACGCATATGCAGCATGCGCAACCGGTGCTCTTCTCCCACCATATGCTCGCGTACGTGTGGATGCTCGACCGCGACTTCGATCGCCTGCGTGCGGCATACGACGCTGCGGATGCGAATCCGCTCGGGTCTGCGGCACTCGCCGGCACCACCTATCCGCTCGATCGTTTCATGACGGCTGAAGCGCTCGGATTCTCGCGTGTGATCCCCAATTCGCTCGATGCCGTGTCCGATCGCGACTTCCTGCTCGACCTTCTGTATGCCTGCAGCGTGTCGTGCATGCATCTGTCGCGCCTGTGCGAGGAGATTATCCTCTGGTCGACGGCGGAATTCGGCTTCGTCACCCTGTCCGACTCCTTCTCGACAGGCTCCTCGATCATGCCGCAGAAGAAAAACCCCGACTTCGCCGAGCTCATCCGCGGCAAGTCCGGCCGTGTGATCGGCGACTTGGTCGCGTTGCTCGTCACTATGAAGTCGCTTCCCCTTGCATACAACAAGGACTTGCAGGAGGACAAGGAAGGCGCCATCGACGCTGCGAAGACGCTCGAGGATTGCTATCGGTGCGCCACGGGCATGATCGACACCATGGAGATTCACCCCGACGCCATGCTTGAGCAGGCGAAAAAGGGTTATCTCGCTGCGACGGATGTTGCCGACTACTTGGCGAAGAAGGGCCTTCCGTTCCGTCGCGCGCACGAAATCGTGGGGCACCTTGTGCTTCTGTGCGACAAGCGCGGGTGCGGCCTGGAGGACCTTTCGCTCGAGGACTTCAAGGCGGAAAGCGATCTGTTCGAGGAGGACATCACGAAGTGTCTCGACCTCGCGAGCATCGTTGCCGCGCGCACGACGTTTGGAGGGACGGGCAATTCCGCGGTGAAAGAGCAGCTCGCTCAGGCGAAAGAGGCGCTTGTCTCCGACGAGGCCGATGTGGTGGCGCTCGCATAGCGTTCTTGTAAGGCGACATCGCTGGGCCGAATGAGGCCATCGAAGCGGCAAGGGCAGGGGTTCGAGAAATCGGTCCCTGCCTTTCTTTTATCCGCAAACGCGCAGTTCGAGTGCACAAAGAGAACCTCTTGTGCCCATTTGCTGACAAAACGGGGGAGCTTTCGAGGGGAAAGCGAGCCGATGCTACAATAACCTGGACTAACGAGGAGGTGCCCGTGGCGTCACGTGCGATTAAAAGCAGGGCCAATATCAAGAAGAAGCATCCGTCGACGGCGGTGATCGCCGTAGTGGCGGTTATCTTCGCATTTATCGTCTCGCTTTGCTGGGGCGTTTGGTCTGTCGCCTCGTCGTGGCTGACCGACCTCCCTGATTACGAAAGCGCCGACGCGTACAACACCGCGCAGCCGACGGTCGTGTATGCAAGCGACGGACAGACGGTGCTTGCGGAATTCCAGCTGGAGAATCGCGACCCGGTCGAAATCAACGAGATCAGCGATTACGTGCTCAAGGGCACGGTTGCCACGGAAGACGAGCGCTTCTATTCCCATGGCGCGATCGATCCGTGGGGCATCGGCCGCGCTCTGGTGAACAACCTCATGGGCGGCGACTTGGAGGGTGCGTCCACCATCACGCAGCAGTTCGTGCGCAATACGATCCTCTCTTCGGAGATGGACGATATCTCGATCAAGCGCAAGGTTCGTGAGGCGTATATCTCGATCAAGCTTGAGGAGCAGTACTCCAAAGACAACATCCTGCTCATGTACTTGAACACGATCAATTATGGTTCGGGTGCTTACGGCATCGAGGCCGCATCGGAGCGCTACTTCTCGAAGCACGCAAGTGAGCTCACCATCGCCGAAGCGGCGACGCTCGTGGGCATTCCCCAGTCGCCGACGTACAACAACCCGATCAACTATCCCGAGAACTGCACGAAGCGCCGCAACGTGGTGCTCGACCGCATGCTTTCGAACGGCGTCATCACTCAAGAGGAGCACGATGCCGCCCAGGCTGAGCCGCTTGTGCTCAACCCGACCGAGCCCTCCGCGACGGGCATCGAGGCGTATCCGTATTTTACGAGCTACGTGCGCGATCAGTTGACCAGCGCAAACGGCAAATATGCGTACTCCAAAGACGAGCTTTTCAAGGGCGGGCTGAAGGTGTACACCACGCTTGACGTCTCCATGCAGGAGGCCGCCGAGGCAGCTGCACGCAAGAAGGAACAGGCCGCGGGCGATAACTACGAGGTTGCCATGGTGGCGATCGATCCCGACAACGGCTACATCAGAGCGCTTGTCGGCGGTAAGGATTACGACGCCTCGCAGGTCAACATGGCGACCGGCACGGGCGGCTCGGGTAGGCAGGCGGGCTCCTCGTTCAAGACGTTCACCCTGGTGGCAGCAATCGAGCAGGGCATCGACCCGCAGACTATGATCGACGCCTCGGCGACTGCGAGCCTCCCTGGGTGGGAAGTCGCGAACATCAACCACACCAACTACGGGACGAAGAGCATCGCGGACTCCTTCGCGGTTTCGTCGAACACGGCGTTTGCGCGCCTTATCCTTTCGATTGGCCCCGACAAGGTGGTCGACGTTGCCAAGCGCATGGGCATCACCTCGCCGCTTACCGCAACGGGGTCGCTCACGCTCGGTTCCGAGTCGGTGACGCCGCTTGAGATGGCGAACGCCTATGCGACCATCGCGAACGGCGGTACCCACTACGACCCCGAATGCGTCGAGCGCATCGTCGACCGCAACGACTCCATCGTGGTTGACAATTCGTCACCGAAGGGTGTGCGGGCTATTTCCGCAGAAGTGGCCCACGCGGCAACCGAGGTCATGAAGGGCGTCATCACGAAGGGCACTGGTCAGGCTGCGGCGCTCTCGAACGGGCAGGTTTCGGCGGGCAAGACGGGAACGTCGGAGAATTACATGGACAGCTGGTTCTGCGGCATTACCCCGCAGCTTTCCGTGGCGATCTGGTTCGGCGATCGTAGCGACTACAGCCATGCACAGCGCGTGCCGAGCGGAATGTCTGCGGCGAGCACGTTCCCCGACTTCATGAATGTCGTGCTCAAGGGCAAGCCGACTGAGGATTTCCCGAAAGCGGGCGATCCCCAGTACAAGAGCAACTACGAGGACACCAAGTACCACATCGGCGGTTACTACAGCTCAACCGACGATGAGGACGAGGACAAGGACAAGAAGACCGACGGGGATTCGACGACCGCAAACGGGACTGGCACGGGGAATCACCAAGGCACTACGGGCGAAGGCAACGGAACCGGTAGTGAGTCTGGCGGTGGAACGACTGGCGGCACCGGTGGCACGACGGGGGGTGGCTCCAGCGGAGGAACGACCGGTGGTGATTCCGGAGGTGGTTCCGGCGGGGGTACCGGTGGCACGACCGAACCGGTTCCGATAGAGTAGAGTTTGCACGATTCGTACAATCGCGCGGCGGGTTCTCCTCGTCGCGCATCGATGGGAGAACACATGACCCGACCTTCATTCATCCGTACGCTCGCCGCTGTTTGCGTGAGCGCGATGCTTGCTGTTGCTCTGTCTGGCTGCATGCAGCAGGCGGCCACCCAGGCAAACGACCAGCAATCGGAAAACCGCGAGTACATGACTCAGGTCAACCAGAAGATGGACGACCTTGATTCACGCCTCTCCGATTTCGTCGACGCCGTTTCGCGTGGAGATGTGGTTACCATGCGCACTCAGGCGGACAATGCATTCAAGGTGCTCGACGACCTGTCTGCTCTTGAGGCTCCCGAGCCCTTGAAGGATGTCGCAGCTGGCTATGTTGACGGCGCGAACAGCCTGAAGGATGCGCTTAATTCCTATATCCAGCTTTACACGGAGATCGACGGCGCAACTGCGTCCGAACCCTTCGATTGGTCGACGTACGACTCTCGTCTGCAGGCGATTCAGGATGCCTACAACGCGGGAATCGGCAAGCTGAAGGCGGCCGACGAGGCGGCGGCTGGGAAGGACTAACGGCTCGGTCCCTCTCGAGAGTGAGGGCTTCTGGGGCAGTTCACCCTGGAGGCTCGTTCACTTTCGCGCGCTCTGTACTCTCAAGAAAAGAACGATAACCTTCGAAGGCGGCGACCTGCATCATGCGGGCCGCCGCCTTCGTGTTTCTCGCTTATGCTGGTAGAATGCTTCCGGCCAGGTTGTGGGGGAGCGGCTGCTGTGGCGGCCTTGCACCGAGTAGCACCGCCTTCTTCAGCTGCTGCGCGGATTCCAAGGCCCCTACGGAGCAGGCTCGCCGCCTTCGCCGCCCGGTTGCCCGCCGTCATTGGGCGGACCCACGGGGCCTTCGCCTCCGCCTGGTGGCTCCTCGCCCGAGTCCGCGCCGCCGCCGCTATCGCTGCCCGCGTTCGGGTCAGGACCGATCGACACATAGGCGGTGTAGACCCCGTTCGCGAACTCGATCTTCACTATCGACCCTGCAGCTACGGTGGAGCTGTAGGTTTCCACGATGGTGAGGTTGCTTCCCAGCGCCGCCTGCACTTCGGCCAGGCTCGCGCCTGAAAGCTGCGCAATGGTGTCCTTCGCGGCATCTTCGCTGTAGATCGACTGCTTCTTGTTGAAGGCGCTGTCGAACTTCGGCTCGGCGGCAGTGGGGAAGGCCTCCCTCTCGCGGCCTTGCAGGGCAAGCGACATGAAGATTCTCCAGGCGTCCTTGCACCAGGGGGCTTCCCACATTTCCCGCTCCTGCGCGGCGCCGGTCCAAACCGCACAGGAAAGCTGCGGGGTATAGCCGCAGAACCACAGGTCGCGATGCTCCTGCGACGTGCCTGTCTTGCCCGCGCTCACCTGGCCCGACGACAGTGCCGACCCGCGGCCGGTTCCCTGGGTGACCACGCCTTGCAGCACGCGGGTCACCTCCCCGGCAACTTCAGGGGAAAGCACCTGCTCGCCGGGGACGTTCGTGTTGTCGATAAGGGTCGTGCCGTCTTGTGCAATCACCTCGGTGATGCAGGTGTCGGCATGGCGAATGCCCCCGGTCGCGAAGGCCCCGTAGGCACTCGCCATGCGCAGCGTGTTCGTCTGAGCGGCACCGAGCGTGAGGGCGGGATAGGCGCCGTAGCCGTATTTTGCGTCGCCCGTCACGCCGAGGCGCGCTGCCATGTCGAGCAGGCTTTCCGGCGTCACGCCATCGGGATCGGTGACAAGGCGTGCGAAGCCGGTATTGGCGGAAACCCAGGTCATCCGCTCAATGGAAAGGTACCCATAGTTTGCGCCCGCGTAGTTGGTGACAGGCTTGCTCCATGCCGCGTTCACGAACCCCGTGGAGCAGTCGATGACCGTTTTCGGGCTGATGCCCTGCTCGATGGCGGCGGCCAGAGTGAACACCTTGAACGATGAGCCGGCCTGGCGCCCCGATGCGCTCGTCGCGAGGTTGAACTGGCTGTCCGACCAGTCTTTCCCGCCGATCATGGCAAGCACGTAGCCGGTATGCGGGTCGATGCACGTCAGCGAAAGACTCACGTCGCTATCGCCGGTCCTCGCCATATCGTCGTACACTTCCGCTGCCGCTTCCTCCGCATAGCCCTGAAGCGTCGGGTCGATCGTGGTGTAGACCGTAAGCCCGCCGTCGAAGACTTCCTCGAACGAAAGCTGATCGAGGAGCTGCTGCCGCACGTAGCTCGTGAAATACGGATAGGCGTAGATGCCATCCTCGGCGAGAACCTCGACGTCTAAGGCGAGTTCCTCCTCGACGGCGCTATCGTGTTCTTCCTGGGTGATCGTCCCATAGGAAAGCATGCGGTCGAGCACCACGTTGCGCCGCTTCGTGCAGTTCTCGGGATAATCCTCGGGGTTGTTGTACGTCGGCGACTGGGGAATGCCCACAAGCGTCGCCGCCTCCGCAATGGTGAGGTCGATCGCGCTCTTGGAGAAGTAATGCTGCGCCGCGGCTTCGATTCCGTAGCACCCCGACCCGTAGTTGATCGTGTTCAGGTACATGAGCAAGATGTCGTCTTTGGAATAGGCCTGCTCCATCTCGATGGCGAGTTCTGCCTCGCGCACTTTGCGGCGAAACGAGATATCGTTCGCCTCACTTGAAAGGAGCGTGTTGCGTACGAGCTGCTGCGTGATGGTAGATGCGCCCTCGAGGCTGCCGCCCTTCATGTTGTTCACGAGCGCGCGGCCGATACCGTAGAAGTCCACGCCTTCATGCTCGTAGAATCGGGCGTCCTCCGTTGCGACCGTGCCTTGCAACACATAGTCGCTCACCTGGTCTTTCTCGATGGGCTCTTGGTCTTGTAAGAAGAACTCCGCCAAAAGCGTGGTGCGGTCGTTCGCGTAGATGCGCGTCTTGGCGCTGTAGGTGAAGGCGTTCGGGTCGTGCACGTCGGGCAGATCGCCGACCCATGCGTCCACGATGCGCCCCACGCCGAAGGCTCCGAGCCCGACGATGAGGATAAGCGAAAACGCCGCAACGAGTACTCCCCATGCTGGAGCATGGGTGCGCATTTCACGGTGTTTTCTCCTTACTCTCATGATTCGTCTATACTACCATGAACCGACCATCTGGTCTTTCAGACGAGGAGACACCAACCTTATGCGGAATATGGAACTTTTGGCGCCTGCGGGCAACATGAGCGCCCTCCACGCTGCCGTGCGTGCCGGCGCAGATGCGGTATATCTCGGGCTCGAGTCGTTTAACGCGCGCCGCGGGGCCGATAATTTCACTATCGCCACACTCAAGGAGGCGTGCGATTACGCACATTTACGCGGCGTGAAAATCTATGTCACGCTCAACATCGTCGTGCTGCCGGGAGAGGTGGGCCGCGCGCTCGAATGCGCTCGTCAGGTGTGGCGCGCGGGTGCCGATGCGCTCATCATCCAGGACATCGGCCTCGCGAGCGAGATCGCGCGAGCGCTCCCCGATATCCGCTTGCATATTTCCACGCAGATGAACACGTGCAACGCTGCTGGCATTCGCGCCGCTGCCCGCATGGGCGCCAAGCGCGTCACGCTCGCCCGCGAGCTTTCCTTAGAAGAAATCGCCCATCTCGTACAGGTTGGTGCAGAAGCTGGCGTCGAAGTCGAGGCGTTCGGTCACGGCGCGCTGTGCATCTGCTATTCCGGCCAGTGCCTTATGTCCTCTCTGATCGGGGGCCGCTCGGCCAATCGCGGCTTGTGCGCACAGGCGTGCCGCTTGCCCTACGAACTGCACAACGCCGCCCAGCGAAACCCCCTTTCGGCGCCTGGCGACCATCTTCTTTCCCCGAAGGACCTCTGCTCGGTCGACCTGCTTCCCGACTTGGCTCGCGCCGATGTCGCGTCGCTTAAGATCGAGGGGCGCATGAAGTCGGCCGATTACGTGTCGGCAGTCGTGTCGGTGTATCGCCGCGTGCTCGACCGGGTGTACGCGCAGGAGGGTTCAATTTCCACCGCCCGTCCGACAGAGGACGAGCGCCGCACGCTTGAGGAAGCCTTCTCCCGCGGATTCACCACGGCGTATCTCGAAGGTCAGCGCGGAAACGACATCATGAGCTATCAGCGTCCGAACAATCGGGGCGCCTTTATCGGCCGCGTGGCAGAAGCGCGCAACGGCGCAGCGACCATCTCCGCCGAGCACGAGCTCTCGATCGGTGATGTCCTCGAATTCTGGACGGGAAAGGGGCATGCCGCCCAAACGGTGTCCGACCTCTCCTTCGACAAGAAGGGGCGCGCCCGCATCGCTCTCGACGCGCGCGTGAAGGGCGTGCGTGCGGGCGATCGCGTGTTCCGCGTTCGCAGCGCAAAGGAGGCGTTCGAGGACGATTCCCTCGAGCCGCGCGTAGAGGTCGAGGGCACGGTTCGCCTGCGTATCGGCGAGCCGCTCGAGGTTTCCTTCTCCTTTGCTTGTGCGGCGCAGGACGACCTCGCCGAGGTTCGCGGCGTGGCAAGCGGGGACGAAGTCGAGCCCGCGCGCACGAAAGCAGTTTCCGAAC
This sequence comes from uncultured Ellagibacter sp., assembly GCF_934617235.1. Taxonomy (GTDB): domain Bacteria; phylum Actinomycetota; class Coriobacteriia; order Coriobacteriales; family Eggerthellaceae; genus Ellagibacter. The sequence goes on from NZ_CAKTTZ010000043.1 coordinate 17,563, forward strand.
AGGACGTTCGCGCCCACATCGATCGCTTGGGCTCGACCCCGTATGTTCTCACGCATCTCGATGTCGAGCTCGACGAGGGGGTCGGCATCGGCTTCTCCCAGCTGCATCGCGTTCGCGCCGAAGCGCTCGATAATCTGACCGAGAACGCTTTGGCTGCCTACCATGCGCGTCGTCTTCCCCGTACCGAGGATCGCGAGGAGCTTCCCGCGATCCGCCCGAGCGGCGCGCGCATCGGCGCATGGACGACGAACCCCGTGTGCGCGCGGGCCGCTAAGCGCACGGGCGCTCATATGGTATATGTCCCGGCATTGAACTACGGGCGCGGCGAAGCGGTGGTCGCGGGCCAGCTCACGGCTACGGTCGAGCAGGCGGGCTACCCCAAGCAGTGTCTTCTCGCCATGCCCGTCGTCGATCATGATGAGGTCGGGCTCTCGCGTGAGGCGAAGCTCGATTTCGACCCATGGCGTTATGCAACGTCGGGACGCCCCGTCTTTGTGGAAAGCCTCGGCGCTATGCAGATGGCCGCCGAGATCGGGATTCCCTTCGAGGTCGGCCCGCATCTGCCTGTCACGAACAGGCTTGCGCTTGACGAGGTTGCCCGTATGGGCGCCGTTCGCGTGTGGCTCTCTCCCGAGCTATCGCTCGACCAGATTCGCGAGCTGTCTCGTGATACCCCGGTTGAGCTGGGTCTTTTCATCTCGGGTGCGCAAGAGCTCATGATTACCGAGCACTGCCTTCTCATGAGCCAGGGTCCGTGCAGCGAGGATTGCGGAGAATGCCGCCGTCGGCGCAGCCCGCATTACCTGAAGGATCGCAAGGACTTCGACTTCCCCGTCATCACCGACGCGCTTGGTCGCAGCCATCTCTACAACAGCGTCGAGCTCGACCTGGTGGCCTCGCTTCCCGAGCTCATGGCGGCGGGCGTCACCTCGTTCATGGTCGACACGACGCTCATGAACGGCGAGCAGGCGGCACAGGCGGTTGGCCGGGCGATTCGCGCGCTGCGTATCGCGCAGTCCGACGGCAACTCGGTCGCCAAGATCACAAGCGCTACCACAGGCCACCTCTTCCGCGGCGTTCAGTAGATTCGGGGCTCATGCAGCCTATGTGATAGAATCACTTGTGCAAATCCGTTGTATGAAGGACATTTCGATGCTCACACCTGAAGAACAGCTTCACATCATTTCCTCTGGCACGGCGCAAATCGTGCCGGAAAGCGCTCTGCTTGAAAAGCTCAAGCGCGGCAAACCCCTCAACATCAAGCTCGGCGTCGACCCAACGGCTCCCGACATCCATATCGGCCATGCCGTTCCGTTGCGCAAGCTGCGCCAGTTCCAGGACCTCGGCCACGAGGTCACGCTCATCATCGGCAACGGCACCGCGCTGATCGGCGACCCGTCCGGACGCAACTCGACCCGCCCGCAACTTTCCCGCGAGCAGATCAAGGTGAATGCGGAAACCTATGTCAACCAGGCATTCAAGATTCTCGATCCCGAGAAGACGACGCTTCGCTACAACTCCGAGTGGATCCTCTCGCTCAACATGGAAGAGCTTCTGAAACTCATGGCGCAGTTCACGGTTGCGCGCATTCTCGAGCGCGATGACTTCCATAACCGCTATACCTCGAACCTGCCGATCAGCCTCCACGAGTTCATGTACCCCGTGATGCAGGCTTACGACTCGGTCGTCATCAAGGCCGACGTCGAGCTCGGCGGCACCGACCAGCTCTTCAATCTGCTTGCCGGGCGCGAACTTATGGAGAAGCTTGGTATGGAGCCGCAGGTGTGCCTGACGCTCCCGCTGCTCGAGGGCACCGACGGCGTGAAGAAGATGTCGAAGAGCTACGGCAACTACATCGGCCTCACCGACGAGCCGTCTGACATGTTCGGCAAGGTCATGTCCATTCCCGACGAGCTTATGGTGAAGTACTATCGCCTTGCGTCGACCGAGTCGGTTGCAGAAATCGACGCGATCGAGGCGGGCTTGGCCAACGACGAGCTCCATCCTAATAAAGTAAAGCGCGCCCTTGCCCGCAACATCGTTGCCGCTTACTACGACGAAGCTCAGGCAAACGCGGCCGAGGAGCAGTTCGACCTCGTGTTCAAGAAGCATGACGTCCCCGATGACATCGCCGAGTACACGCCCGACCTCACGCCCAACGAAGAGGGGCTCGTCTATCTCGCGAAGATCATCCACGACGCGGGCCTCGCGCAGAGTGTTGGCGAAGCGCGCCGTCTCATCGATGGCGGCGGCGTGAAGCTCGGCGGCGAGGCGGTTGCTCCTAAGGCGTACAACGTCGAGCCCGAGAAGCTGAAGGATTGCGTCCTGCAGGTTGGCAAGCGCAAATTCATCAAGCTTGTGTAAAAAAAGGTCTTGCGGCAGTAAAACCGAATAGCTATAATAAGAAACCCGCGTTTGAGGAGAGCGTGGGTTTCTTCTTTCAGAGCGAACGAGTTGGAAGAAGGAAAGCGGCACTTCAAACCCGCTCAAAACTTTTTGAAAAAAGTTCTTGACGGCAGGCGGAGGGTCGCGTAATATATCTCCTTGCGCCG
>NZ_CAKTTZ010000044.1 GCF_934617235.1 uncultured Ellagibacter sp.
GGGTTTACGGCGAGGTTGTCGACTTCACGAAGACGCTGGACAACCCTGGGGCGAACTTCAGCTGGACCTGGACAAGCGGCGATTCCAACGTGCTCGCGGTTGTCGGCCAGTCCGACTCGGATAGCAACTCGACCGTGACGTTCAAGGCAAACGGGGAGGGGCAAGCGCGTATTGATGTGACGTACTTGTCCGATACCGTCGGAGGGACAACTCAGTCGGTGTCGCCCGATGATGCTGGCGCGGTCGTCAGCGGCAACGTCGTCAAGCGGCCCCTCGAGCCCCAGCCCAGCAGCGCGAGGATCACGGTTGGCGATCCGCTTCCTGACATTGCGGTGACCTATCTCGATTTCGTTCGCAACGGCAAGGTGTACTCGGCATTTGCTGACGGTGATTCGGCGGATGAGGTGCTCGAAAATGCCTATGACTACCAGCTGATCGATGCTGACGGCAACGTGGTGAGTGCCGAAGAGGCGTGCAACAAGGCAGGAGCCTACCGAATCGTCCCGATTGCCAAGCTCAAGGTGGAAGAGAACAACTGGGGCAGCAAGTACGAGATTATTGGGGGAGCCGAAGGTGCGCTCGAGGTGTTCTACCCGCCTGCGCCCGTGTTCACTGACGTTGACTACGCCTCCTGGTACGCGCCCAGCGTCGACTTCGTCGCGAGCCGCGGCCTCATGAAGGGCTACGAGGGCACGACGATCTTCGGCGTGGGCAACGCGCTCACCCGCGGCGAGCTCGCCACGATCCTCTGGCGCAACGCCTGCCCGGGCGAGGCGGCCTCCTACGACCCCGCGACTGCGAAGAACACGATCGATATCATCGGCTCCGCCGACGGCATGTTCTACACTGCGGCCGCCAACTGGGCATATGCTGAGGGCGCGATCACCGGCATCGAGCGCCCGGGCGGCACGCTCGACTTCGCGGCGGAGGAGCCCGTGACCTTCGAGCAGCTGGTCACGATCTTGGGGCGCCTCGGCGCCGCGCCCGGCGAGCTCGAGGCGGCCGGCTCCGACCTGTCCGCCTTCGTCGACGGCGCCGACGCGAGCGAGTGGTCGGCTGGCTACCTCAAGTGGGCTGTCGACAAGGGGCTTGTCGAGGGATACGACGAGCCCGCAGGCAAGCGCCTCGCCCCCGGCGAGAATGCAGCCCGCGAGCGCGCGGCCACCGTGCTCATGCGTGCCTTCGACCTGGGCATTCTGAAGTAAGCTTCCGCACTGCGAAGGGCGTGCCCTGCGCTTATGACGCGCAAGGCACGCCTGTCCGCATTGACGTTAGAACCGAGGCGGACCCTGCGTTTCCGCGCAAGGGCCCGCCTTTTTTGCGGTTCGGGCGAGACGAACCACCCGACCCCTGTCTCACTCGGGCGAGATGAATCGACCGACCCTTGCCTTGCCCGCCGCCGCCGCAGAGTTTGGGACTTCATCCCGAAAACTGCTCCGTCGTGGACAAAAAATGGCGATATGTGAGGAGTTGCAGGCGGCATACTTCATGTTGAAATTTCTGACTTGGGGAAACATCCGCGACGAGTCCGCCGATTACTTCCCCCGCCTCCGAACGGCTCACATATCGCCCATTTTTGTCCACGACTTCGAGAATTTGGGAAAGAAGCCCTCGAGGGGGCAAATTCGCTCCGCGAGCCCGAGGGCCTTCCCGTGAGATATCTCCACGCGTCAAATATCTCCCCAAATTCGAGAATAATGTGGAGTAAAATTGAATCGACATGAACGTTACTTATACACCTGTAAATAAGTGTGAAAACAAGTCGACCCCCATAAGCCTACACGCCGCTCTTCTCGTGAAGGGGGCGCTCTGCGCTTGCATTCGAATGGGCTCAAATTTACTATAAACTGCTGACGCAAAGTGACGAATTGCCGCGCTCAAGCGGTTTCGAACTGGGATATTCCCAGTTTTGGAAAGGAAATAAGAACGTGAAAACACGTGTAACCGAGCTTTTGGGCATCGAGGTGCCTATCATTCAGGGCGCCATGGCGCGCATTGCCGATGCAAGCCTCGCGGGCGCAGTCAGCGAGGCGGGCGGCCTCGGCATCATCGCCTGCGGGGGAGCGCCGCTTGACTGGGTGCGTGACCAGGTGGAAGCCGCGCGCAAGATCACGTCGAAGCCGCTTGGCGCGAACGTTATGCTCATGGACCCCAACGCCGCCGAGCTCGCGAAGTTGCTCGTCGACCTGGAGATAGACGTGGTCACCACGGGTGCCGGCAGCCCCGCGAACTACATGGAAATGTGGAAGGCCGCGGGCATCAAAGTCATTCCCGTCGTCGCCTCGACCGCCCTTGCGGTTCGTATGGAGCGCCTTGGCGCCGACGCGGTTGTGGCGGAAGGCACCGAATCGGGCGGCCACGTGGGCGAACTTACCACGATGGCGCTTCTGCCGTCGGTGACCGATGCGGTTTCCATCCCCGTTATCGGGGCAGGTGGCATCGCCGATGGCCGTGGTATCGCCGCCGTATTCGCTCTTGGTGCCGAAGGCGTGCAGATGGGTACGCGCTTCCTCACGGTGGATGAGTGCACCGTGGCTGACGCATACAAGGAGAAAATCCTCGCAGCGAAGGATTCCGACACGATCGTCACTGGCCGTGGATCGGGACACCCGGTGCGCTGCCTCAAGAACAAGTTCTCCCGCTCGGTGAAAAAGCTCGAAGGCGACCTCGCGAAGAACGGCGATGAGCTCGAGCGCATGTATGTGGGCTCGCTGCGTCGTGCCGTCGAGGGCGATGTCGATAATGGCACTATCATGTCCGGCCAGATAGCGGCAGTGGTCAACGAGCGCAAGAGCGCGAAAGAGGTTATCGCCGAGCTTATGAGCGAAGCGGAGGCGCTTGGCGGATGCACGCTCCAACAGATGGCCGACGCAAACGCCGTCCGTCGCCGTTTGGGCCTGTAAGCGCGAGAAGAAGGTATCGATCGCATGAACCCTGTTTTCCTGTTCTCTGGCCAAGGGTCGCAAAAGCCTGGCATGGGCGCCGACTTGATGGATGTCCCCGAGGTGGCTGCTTCTTTCGAGTGCGCTTCAGACGTGCTCGGCTACGACCTCGCCGATTTGGTGGCCACGGCGTCCCCTGAAAAGCTCAACGACACACGCTACGCCCAGCCTGCGCTGTGCGTGCTCTCTGTCGGTATTGCCCGCGCCCTCATGGCTCGCGACGTCGAGCCGGCCGCTGTGCTCGGATTCTCGCTTGGCCAGGTATCCGCGCTCGCCGTGTCCGGCATGCTCTCCGAGGAGGACACCTATCGTTTCGTGAAGGTGCGCGCTGAATACATGGCGGAGGCATCGAGCGCCCATGCGGGTGCCATGAGCGCGCTCCTCAAGGCTGACGAAGACGCCGTCCGTGCCGTGTGCGACTCGTGCGCTCAGGGTGATGTGCTCGTTCCTGCGAACTACAACAGCCCTGGTCAAATTGTCATTTCGGGCGCGCCCGACGCAGTTGCCCGCGCGGAAGAGGCATGGGCAGCTGATGGTAAGCGTTTCGCGCGCCTCGCCACATCGGGCGCCTTCCACAGCTCGCTTATGGCAGATGCGGCCGCAAAGCTCGCCGATTACCTGGCGGGCGTCACATTCAGCGAGCCTTCCGTGCCGCTTATCTGCAACGTCGATGCGGCGCCACTTTCCGCTGCCACTGCGCGCGAGCATCTCGCAGATCATCTCACGCATCCGGTGCGCTTCCGGCAAAGCGTCGAGGCCCTCGAGGCGCAGGGCAACACGACGTTTTGGGAGGTCGGCTTCGGCGGCGTGCTTGAGAATCTCGTCAAGCGAATCGATCGCAAGGCGGTGCGCACGTGCGTGCAGGATCGCGCGAGCTTCGACGCAGCGCTTGCGTCGCTCGCGGGCGATGCGAGCTAGAACAACTCCTCGTCAACGAATCGGGAAGTGAGGAAACCCCATGACTGAACAGGCTAAACCCGAGCGCAAGGGAGCGCTCGTCACCGGATCGGGCCGCGGCATCGGGCGCGCGATTGCCCTTTCGCTCGCCGAGGCGGGCATGAACGTATGCGTCAACTGCTCAAGCGAGAGAAGTCTTCCCGCAGCGCAGGAGCTCGCCGCGGAGATTTCCGCCACCTACGGTGTGAAGTCGCTCGCTCTCGTGGCGAACGTTGCCTCCGCAGAAGAGGCGCAAACGCTCGTGGAGTCCGCGCATGCCGCCTTCGGCCGTCTCGACGTGCTCGTGAACAACGCGGGCATCACGCGCGACGGCCTTGTGGCGCGCATGAAGGAAGAGGACTTCGACGCGGTCATCGACGTGAACCTGAAGGGCACGTTTAACTGTTGCAAGGCGGCGACGAAGATCATGATGAAGCAGCGTTCGGGCCGCATCGTCAACATCTCGAGCGTCGTGGGCGTGGCGGGCAATGCCGGCCAGGCGAACTACGCGGCATCGAAGGCGGGCGTGATCGGCATCACGAAGTCGCTCTCGCGTGAGCTTGCGCCGCGCAACGTCACGGTGAACGCTGTGGCCCCTGGGTTTATCGAGACCGACATGACCGACGCGCTTTCCGACAAGCAGCGCGAGGCGATTTCCTCGCGAATCGCGTGCGGGCGCCTCGGCAAGCCCGAAGACGTGGCTAATTTGGTGAAATTCCTGGCCAGCGACGAGGCAGGCTACATTACAGGTCAGGTTATCTGCATTGACGGAGGTATGGCACTATGAGCGAGGCAACCGTGAATACTAAGCGACCTGACGGGTCGAATCGCGTCGTCATCACCGGCATGGGCGCGATTACGCCTGCGGGCGTCGGCGTGGAGGCGCTTTGGAAGGCGGTCATGGGCCGCGAGTGCTGCATCCACCCGATCGAGCGCTTCGACACGACCGAATACGAGGTGCACAACGCCGGCGAGATCACCGGCTTCGACGCTACCGAGCATGGCCTCACGAAGAAGGAGGCGCGCCGTTTCGAGCGCTTCGTGCAGTACGCCATTGTCGCTGCTGACGAGGCGGTCGCGCAGGCGGGCCTTTCCATGGAAGACGAGGACGCTTCGCGCGTGTCTGTCGTCTTCGGCAGCGGCATCGGCGGCATCGACGAGCTCGAGAGCGGCTTTAAAACGCTGTTCGAGAAGGGCCCTAAGCGTGTGAGCCCGCTGTTCGTGCCTACGATGATCGGCAACATCGCCGCAGGTAACCTTGCAATTCGCTACGGCATGAAGGGCGAGTGCATCAACGTTGTCACCGCTTGCGCGACGGGTGCCCACTGCATCGGCCAGGCGGTGCGCGACATCCGTCACGGTTACACCGATGTGGCGCTTGCCGGCGGCGCGGAGGAAAGCGTGAACCCCATTTGCGTCGCGGGATTCTCGAACCTCGGCGCTCTTTCGCGCGAGGAAGATCCTACGCGCGCTTCTCGCCCCTTCGACCTCAACCGCGAAGGCTTCGTCGCTGCAGAAGGCGCGGGCGCGGTGATTTTGGAGTCGCTCGAGCATGCTCTGGCGCGCGGCGCGAAGCCCTTAGCGGAAATCACCGGCTTCGGATCGACTGGCGACGCCTATCACATGACCGCCCCCGATCCCGAGGGCGAAGGCGTCGTGCGTGCGATGCGCATCGCGCTCGAGGAAGGCGGGTTCACCCCCGCTGACCTGGGACATTTCAATGCGCATGGCACGGGCACTCACGCCAACGAGCTCACTGAGTCCAAAGCGCTGCGCGAGCTGTGCGGCGAAGAGGCGGGCATGAAGGTCCCCGTGTGCTCGGTCAAGGGCACGACGGGCCATACGCTCGGCGCGGCAGGTGCGGTCGAAGCGATCGTCTGCGCGCTTTCCGTCGCGAACGATTGCGTGCCGCCGACGGCTGGCTTCGAAACGCCCGATCCCGAGGCTCCCGCGAACGTGCTCACCGAGCCGCTTGAGAACTACAAACAGAAGGTGGCGCTGTCGAACTCGCTCGGCTTCGGTGGCCACAACGCGTGCCTCGCGATTTCGCCGTACGAGGATGCGACGGACTAAACGCGCTCGCTAAGAGAGCGACGCTTTGCGTCCCGACGGTGCGGGTGCGCGCTTCGGTGCTCTTCGCGTACCTTGTACGTAAAAGCCCCGCGCTCGCTGCGCCCGCCGGAGTCCGTTGGTACTATCGTCCTAATGACCTGCGGGTTTACGAGCTCGTATGCAGCAGTTCGGCGAGCATGCAGATTGTGCGTCGCGCATATGCGGCTGCGGGCTTAAGACGCGCGGTTGCAAGAGAGGAAGGCTCTTCTTGATGGATATTCAGTTTCCCTGCGGTCGCGAGGACATCGAGCGGGTGCTCCCGCATCGCGACCCCTTTGTGTGGATGACGCGCGTGGTGGAATGCACGCCGGGTGAGTCGATTGTGGCTGAACTCGACGTCGATCCCGACCTGCCGCTGTTTCGCGGCCACTTCCCGACGCATCCGGTGCTGCCGGGTGTCATCATCATGGAGGCGCTTGCCCAGGCCGCATCGTTTTGCGCGCTCGTCGACCGCGCGGACGAGGGCGTGCTCGGTTTCTTCGCGGGCATCGACAAGGCGAAGTTCCGCAACCAGGTGCTGCCGGGCGACGTGCTCACGCTTACGGCAACCATCGTGAAATCGTCGAGCCGCATGGTCGTGGCCGATGTCGAGGCGCGCGTCGGAGACACGGTTTGCGCCACGGCCACGCAGAAGTACGTGCTCGCAAAATCCGGCGAATAATTCGTTTACCAGGATTACCAGGGATAATAAGCAGTCAAAGAGGGTTGGCATGAAGATTGCAAAGCAAGGGTATGTGAGCTTCGACGCGGACGGGTCGTTCGCCCCCGAAGCTTCGGTGCCGAAACAGGCGCAGGCCGAGGCGCCCGAGGCGGGCGTGGCGTATCGCCTTTCGCGCATCGCTGAGGAGGCGGCAGCCGAGGGCGTGCTCGCCCCCAATGCCGTCGATGCGGCGGACTCATCGGGATACAACGTCGTTCCCTCGGGCGACGCGAGCGCATACTCCCTGGTCGATGGCAACGGCGCCAAGGACGCTCGTCCCCGCGTGCTGCTCATGTCGCGCGGCCGCATGGCCAGGCAATACGTGCAAGCTGCGACGGACGCTGGCTTCTCGGTGTGGCTGCCCTACACCACCGACAAGCGCTTCGAGCCGTACTTGCGCCAGGCAGCGGGAACGGTGTGTCTGGGCGAGAAGTACTCCGAAGCCCTGTTCTGCAACGCCCATGCCGTGCTCGACGCCGCCGCAGAATGCGGTGCGAGTACGGTGCTCTTGTGCGACGAGTCGCAGCCGCTCGGCGAGGTCGATGGCTTCCTTTCGCGTGCTATCTCGCGCGGCGTGAACGTCTTTCGCCCGCTGAAAAACGACACTCCGGCGCTCGGCTGGGTGCTGTGCACCACGGAGAAGGCGGCGCCCGCGGTCGATAAATGGCGCGCCTGCCCCCATTGCGGCTTGAAGTTCGCCGAGGAAAGCCTCGCCGCCTCGCACTACGTGTGCCCGACGTGCGGTGGCTATTTCCGCATGACCTCAGACGAGCGCATCGCCGACCTGCTCGACTCCGGCAGTTTCGAGGAGTGGGATGCCCACATGCCCGAGCCCGATCCACTCGAGTTCCCCGGTTACACCGAAAAGCTCTCGGCTCTTCGCGAGAAAACGGGTCTTGACGAGGGAATACGCACGGGCGCGGGAAGCATTGCCGGTATCCGCACGGCGTTCGCGGTTATGGAGTCCACCTTCCTTATGGGGTCGATGGGCACTGCTGTCGGAGAGAAGATGGCGCGCCTCGTGCGTCGTGCTGCCGACGAGGGGCTGCCTGTTGTCGCCTTCACCGCTTCGGGCGGCGCGCGCATGCAGGAGGGGCTTGCCTCGCTCATGCAGATGGCGAAGGTGTCCTGCGCGCTTTCCCGCCTGGCGGAGCGCGGCTTGCCCTACATCTCGGTCATCACCGACCCGACGACGGGCGGCGTCACCGCATCGTTTGCCATGCAAGGCGACATCATCCTCGCGGAGCCCCATGCGCTCATCGGCTTCGCGGGCCAGCGTGTGATCCGCGACACCATTAAGCAAGAGCTTCCCAAGGGCTTCCAAACCGCTGAATTCGCGCTCTCGCATGGGCTTATCGATGCTGTCGTATCGCGCTGCGACCTGCGTGCGACGCTTGCTCAGCTGCTTGCGCTGCATTACGCGACGCGCGCGCAGGGCGAGCCTGTTGCAGGCGAGGAGCGCATGATCGTCACGTATGATTCGGTCATGTCGAACCTTGAGCACGGCACTGACACCTATAATAAGGTTACTTACGGTTTGCTCCCCGTCGACGAGGAGCTGCTGCGCGACGATGGGGAAGACAACTCGTTCTCCGCATCGCTTGCCGAGACCGTGTTCGGATGGTTCGGCGGCAAGGCGAAGCAGATCGAGCGCGAGGCGGATCGCCGTCGTGTCGTTGCTGACGCTCATGCCGAGGGCTTCTCGGAGGGGAAGGCTGCTGCGTGCGCGCCCACTGCGGGTGCTCCCGCCGCCGTGCCTGTCGCCGAGGCCGATGGACAAAGCTCCTCGGGCGCTCAAACCTCGAGCGCTTGGGAAAGCGTGCAGCTTGCGCGCAACGTGCATAGGCCCACGTCACGCTACTATATCGACCATATCGTCGACGGGTTCATCGAGCTTCACGGCGATCGCGGATTCGGCGATGACGGCGCGATCGTCGCGGGCGTCGGCTGGATCGGCAACCAGGCGGTCACGGTGATTGCCGAGGAAAAGGGCGTCGACCTGAAAGATCGTATCAAGCGCAATTTTGGCTGCCCTCAGCCTGAGGGGTATCGCAAGAGCCTGCGCCTCATGCGCGAGGCCGAGAAGTTCGGGCGCCCCATCGTGTGCTTCGTCGACACGCAGGGTGCATTCTGCGGCATGGAGGCAGAGGAGCGCGGGCAGGGCAACGCCATTGCGGACAACCTGCTCGCCATGGCGGGAATGAAGGTGCCTATCGTAAGCGTGCTTCTCGGCGAGGGCGGATCGGGCGGTGCGCTCGCGCTTGCCGTGGCGAACCGCGTAGCCATGCAGGAACATGCGGTGTACTCCGTGTTGTCACCCGAGGGCTTCGCGTCCATCTTGTGGAAGGACCGCACTCGCGCGCCCGAGGCTGCTGCCGTCATGAAGATGAGCGCAGCCGAGGCGCACGAGATGGGCATTGTGGACGACGTACTTTCCGAAGGTCCCGCTCCTGCGCATGAAAACCCCGATGCGGCGGTCGACGTGGTGCGCGACTATGTGCGCTGCGAGCTCGCCGAGCTTTCAAGTGTTTCCGCCGATGACCTGGTAGAACAACGCCGCGCCCGCTTCGAGGCGTTCTAGTTAATTGCTTTGTGCTGAGCGCAGCTTTTGCCTGTGGGGGGAGTCGGGAAAGAGCTGCGCTCTCTGACAAATTGCAGTGCGCAGGGTAGATTGAAAGCTTAGGTCCCGCGCTTTTCTCGCTAATTCCATTCCGCGATGTTGATCATTCTGCTGACTCGCCACTCGAGTGACGCCTTGATAAAGGGGAGCCTTGCCGTGAGCGCTTCGTTTTTTGCCAGGATGCTAAGGGCCTCTTCGACAAAACCGTCGAGTTTTCTAGCATCGAGCCAGGTCATATCTTGAACAAGGAGCATCTGCTTTGCGGGACTCGCATAAAACTGCTTGCTTTCAAAACTGTGCTCACCGGCGGCAAGCTGCGAAGTTGGGACATCGCACCAAAGAGACGAGCCAGAGTCAAATATTGGCGCAGGGCGGCATTCGAGAGACTCCACGTTCCTGATGAGTCCGAAATTGCGATGATGCCGGTCATGGTTGGCGATAATGTCGTCGCACACGATCATGCGGTCGAGCGAGCTTGCCGCAGCGTGGACTCCAAGCGCCTCGCAGCACGCGAGATAGTGCTCGTAATCATTTAAGCGGGCATCTCGTTCGAGATGGCGTTCCACGTAAAGGGCGGGAATGAACTCCTCCTCGTCGGTTAGAAAGATCGTACAGCGGCTCAACGCAGTCGCTCCCTCTCCCTCGATACCGTATGGGACGTAGTCGCCGCGTTTGAGGAGACGCCTATGCAGCGCGGTCGCTACCACTTCATTGTATGGTTCCTGACCATATTGCGTGCCTCCTTTCAGAAGGAGTCGCTTTCCGTTGCGGCAAACCCAACGCTTTTCCAGATTCCCATCTGAGGTGTTGTCCGGTTTCGCTACAGCAGTTTTGCCATCAGCGGCATACTCTTCCGTGATGAGGGACACCTGGTTGAAGTCGTTGTTGAAAAAATTGACGTCTTCCCACGCAAGGGTCGAACTGTTCGGGCGAATCCAATATTGATCGGATAGGGAAAGCCCCAGATTTCGTTGGATGAGCTCTTGGGGGAGGTCAGCCCCCGCTTCTTCTAGTAGAGCATCCAGCCGATGTCTCGTTTGGGGAATTCCCCTTCCTCGCCACCAGGAATTGAAGTCGGCGAGCATGTTTCCCGCACTATCGAAAAGACCGATTGGCGAGTGCGTCTTATCGATTTCGGGGTTTATATAGGTGAACTCTTTGCGCCGACTGTCATAAATGACCTGCACGATCTCATGCCCTCTGTTCATGAGTGTGAATTCGGTTTCGCTTTTTCCCCGGCCTCGCGCCGGTCGGCCGCCTTTTTTGCTGACGGTGGCGATTCTCTCTTTGATGGAATCTTCGCTGATGAGCCAAACACCCGACACCTTTTGCGCTGCGATGGCGCCATCGCGGACGAGCGCCTGAACCCTTCGATCGCTCACACCGAGAAGCTGCGCGGCTTGATGCGTCGTAAGCATGTACGCCTCCTTGTTCGGCAGTTCGGTTGCGCAGACATTGTAACAAAACTATTCGGAAAAACGAACGGTTATCAAGCGAACCCCGAAAGAAAAACCCTTCGTTCTAGCGAATGATTTTCTTGCTTCCAATCTCCTCGATCGCCGCGCGAACGACGGGGTCGTCCAGCTTGTCGATCAGCTTGCGGTAGATGCGCTCGCGAATCCACGGCTCGGTTGAAAGAGCGACGGCGTCTTCGGTGGGCACCCATTTCACACCGCTGTTCTCATCAGGCTTTATGCGGATGGGCTCGTCGGGGGAGGCCACAGCGAGATACGTCACGTTCAAATGCAGATGCGATCCGACGTACTTCCCACGTTTCTCGTGTCCGTCGACCGTGAGCACCTCAAGCGAGTAGATGTTTCCCGCGGGAAGCGGCACTAAGCGCGCATGCGACACGCCCGTCTCTTCCTGAAGCTCGCGCAGGGCGACGGCTGCAAGGTCGCGCTCGCCGTCGGCGTGACCCCCGATCCACGACCACGAGCCGTAGATGTTGTGAAATACGAGCAGCGTCTGCGTGCAATCAGGACTTACGACCCAGACGGAGCACGCCATATGCGCGAGCGCCTCGCGGGAAAACGCGTTCTCGCGCGTGCCGAGCACTGAAAGTATCACTTGCTTGTCGACTTCTTCCTGCTCGTTTTCCGGCTTGTACGCCGCGATGTTTTCCTCTATGGCCATGTTGCCTCCCTCATCCGTTCGCTTGATTGTACCGCCCCACGCTGTCTTCGCGCGCCTGACTTTCCCGCCCGCAAGCTCGCCACGCACGTCCGCCCGCGCCCTCGCCCTCGCCCGCGCTCGCGCCCGCCGCTCCGTTCGTGCGCTCGTCTTCGCAAGCGGCGGGGACAATTGTCTGCGCTTGCATCGCCGTGCTACACTAGCGGTTACGAAAAAAGGAGACATGTGATTTCGGAACATGAAATAGCCGCTAATTGCAATTCGCGTACATTTGCCCGCGCCGAGAAGATAGCCGCGAGCGATCGCAATATCTTGACGAAGCGCGTGCGCTACGAGGTGGGGGAGACGGTGCTGTCTGCCCAGGTCGCAAGCTCAAGTGGGTGGGACGATCACTATCGGTCATCGGTCTATCTGTCGCCTGACGAGAAGACCATCGAGGACTGGTCGTGCACCTGCCCTGCGGTTGTCGAGTACGACGGGCTGTGCAAGCATTGCGCCGCGCTCGCGCTCTCCTTTTCACGCGCGCCGGAGAAATTCATGGGCTTCACCCCGAAGCGCCGCGTGACGACATCGCCCTGCATCACCGAACTCATGCGCCGCGGCGAGCAAGCCGTCGACGACAGCGACATGGAAGGCTCGATCGACCTCGAATGCACGCTCACGTACGGTTATCGGCTGTGGTCGGCGAGCTTCAAGGTGGCAAGTCCCACATCGTCCTACGTTATGAAGAGCATCTCCGACTTCGTGGCGCGCATGCGTACGGGCGAGCGCTATTCCTACGGGAAAAAGCTCGCGTTCACGCATGCCCCTGCGCTTCTCACTGAGCGCGGTCGTCGTGTGGCGGAATTCCTTGACCGCGCCGTCTCCCTGCGCGAGCGAAGTGCGACGGCAGTTCACTGGGGTGTTGCGCTGACCCCCGATGTCGGGCGCGATATCAACCTTTCGCAGGCGGAAGTGGTCGAACTGCTCGATGCACTTGACGGGGGGTCGTTCACCATTCGCGGTACCGACATCGGCACGCGCACGGTCACCGAGGCGCGCATCGTGCACGCTGACCCCGAAATCAAGGTATCGCTTGAGAAATCCACCGAGGACGGTTACTGCATCAAGCGAGGCACCGATGTTGTGCTCGCTGCGCAGGGCCGCCGCATGTACGCCTGGATGGGCGACGTCGTGTATCGCTGCTCACCGGAGTTCTCGCGTTGCGCCGACTTCCTGCGCATGGTATACGAAGGTTCCGAAGTGCGTCTTTTCATTTCGAAGGAGGACATGCCGCTCTTCTGTTCGGCTGTGTTGCCCCAGGTGGAGAAGACATTGCACATGAATGTGCCTCCCGAGGTGGAGCGCTTTCGCCCCGTGCCCGGCGAGATTTCCTTCTACTTCGACAAGGTGCGCGCGGGCGTGCGCGTGGAGGCGGTGGCGACCTATGGCGACTTTCGCTACGTCTTGGCCGGCGAGGAGGCCCATCTCGTTGATGCGTCTGGCCCTGCGTCCATAAGCGGGCCCGTTCGCCGTGCCCGCGCCGCGTCTGCTGCGCGCGGAATCGTCGTCGAAAGCAAAACTGAACGCGCCGAAGAGCTGGGGCCCTTGCGTGACGCGCGTCTCGAAGCGCGTGCAACGACGCTTATCGAGCGCTACTTCGGCTTGGGCGACCCGATTATCCCGAATGCCGACGACGACGCGGTGGGTAACCTGCTTTTCGGCGGCATGCCCGAGTTCCGCGCGCTCGGCGAGGTCTTCACCACGCCCGCTTTTGACCGCCTCATCCGCGACGGCAAGCCGCGCATCTCCATGGGGGTGTCGCTTGCGGGCAATCTGATCGATCTCACGGTGAGTGCGGGCGATTTGGAATCCGACGAGCTTGCCGCGCTGCTGTCGAGCTATCGCAAGCGCAAGCATTACCACAAGCTCAAGGGCGGCGCGTACCTCTCGCTCGAGGATTTGGACTTGGCCGAGCTCGACCGCATCGCGTCTGACCTGGGAATCTCTCTAAAGGAACTTGCGAGCGGCAAGGTCGAGCTGCCGAGTTACCGCGCGTTTTACCTCGACGAGGAGAAAGACCTCGACCGCGATCGCTCCTTTAAGAGCTACGTGGACAACTTCCGCTCGGTCGATGAGCAAAGCTACACGCCGCCTAAGCAGCTTTCAAGTGTGCTGCGCCCCTATCAGGAGGAAGGCTTCCGCTGGCTTTCCGCGCGCTGTGATGCGGGTTTCGGTGGCATTCTTGCTGATGAAATGGGCCTTGGCAAGTCGCTTCAGCTGATTTCGCTTCTGCTCGCCCGTCGCGATAAGGCGCGGGGTGTGGGGCCGAGCCTTATCGTGTGCCCGGCGTCGCTTGTGTACAACTGGCTGCAGGAATTCGCCCGCTTCGCGCCTGAGCTCACGGTTCGCGCTGTGGCAGGGCCGAAGGCCGACCGGCGCCGCATCAGGGCGCTCTCGCTTCCCGCGCCCGACGGTTCTGCCGCGAGCGACCCGTGCGACGTGCTCGTGACATCGTATGACCTGCTTCGCATCGATATTCACGATTGGGTGGGGGAGCGCTTCTTCCTGTGCGCGCTTGACGAGGCGCAATACGTGAAGAACCCTGCGGCCCTCGTCACGCGTGCGGTGAAGCGCATCGAGGCGGAGCATCGCTTCGCGCTCACGGGCACCCCGATGGAGAACCGCCTCTCGGAGCTTTGGAGCATCTTCGATTTCTTGATGCCGGGGCTGCTTGGCCCCTACGCGCGTTTCCGCGAGCGTTTCGAGCTGCCGATTGTCGGCGGCGACGAGGACACTGCGCGCAGGTTGCAGGCGCTCGTGGGTCCGTTTATGCTGCGCCGCCTGAAAACGCAGGTGCTCTCTGACTTGCCCGAGAAGCTCGAAAGCGTGGTGTACGCGCCCATGATTGGCGAGCAATTGAAGCTGTATTCCGCCCATGAACAGCGTCTTCGTGAAGAGCTCACGCACCAGAAGAATGATAAGGCAGCTAAGAATGGCGGGCGCAAGAGCGGCATGTCGGATGCGGAGTTCAACAAGAGCAAGGTGCAGATTTTAGCCGAGCTCACCCGCCTGCGCCAGCTGTGCTGCGACCCGAGATTGCTCTACGAGAACTACAAGGGGCCCGCGGCGAAGCTCGACGCGATTTGCGATTTGGTGGACTCCGCGATGGGCGGCGGCGAGAAAGCACTCGTGTTCTCCCAGTTCACAAGCTTCTTATCGCTTATTGCCGACAGGCTCGATGCGGCTGGTGTGCGCTACTTCACGATCACGGGCGCAACGCCTAAGGAGGAGCGGCTCGAACTGGTGAACCGCTTCAATGCCGACGACACGCCCGTGTTTCTGATTTCGCTCAAGGCGGGCGGCACGGGACTCAACCTCACGGGCGCGTCGGTCGTCATCCACGCCGATCCCTGGTGGAATGCTGCGGCGCAGGATCAGGCGACCGACCGCGCGCACCGTATCGGGCAGACGCATGTGGTGAGCGTCGAGCGCGTGATCGCGAAAGGTACGATCGAGGAGCGCATCCTCGCACTTCAGGAGGCGAAAAGCGACTTGGCCGACCAGGTCGTCGGCGCGTCCGGCGTGTCGCTCGCCTCGCTTTCCCGCGACGACTTGGTCGACCTTTTGGGCCCCATCGAGTAGAAGTGGCGAGGGGGCGCTGGCCCTGCTTGCCGGTCGGCGGAGCTCGTGCCAGCCTCGATCGACCGGCTAGAACCGCTTGGCGGGCGAGTCTGGCGGGCTGACTTCGGTTCGTTGGTCTTTCTCGATAAATGGTCTTCGGATTGTCGCTTCGACTTGATGGCGTCCGCCTTCGTCAGCCCTCGATGTTCGACAGGCAGCGGAAGTCGGCGGTTTCGTCGATTACGGGGATGCTTGCATCGCGGAACGCGGCGGCTGCGATACCCCATCCGGGAATCAGGGTTCCCGAGAACGTGCCGTCATAGACTTTCCCCGATCCGCAAGAGGGGCTTTTCGCCTTGAGAATCGCCAGCTCGCAGCCCGCTTCCTTCGCGCGCGCGAGCTCGATTTGCGCGCCGCGGGCGTAAGCGGCTGTGCGATCGGCTCCGTTCGAGTCAACGATTGCCCAAGAATGCCAGCCTGTTATGCTTGCTTCGCTGCCGTGCGACGCTGAGTCGCCCTGCCCATGTTCCGCCCCGTCCGAGCATTCCTTCTCCTCACGATTGATTGCGCTTGAGAGAGGGCTCGGCATGCTGCCGTCAGTACGTTCCTCGCCGCCATCCATCCATGGCGCGCGCACTATCTCGCATGGTGTGCGCGGCGTGGAGAGGCCGCCCGCCACTTCGGGGCAGATGGGGACAAGCTCGTGTCCGCCCGCAGCAAGCTCCTGCACGCGCGCGCAGGGCTTCGAGCGCCCGTCATAACGGCACGCCTCGCCCAAAAGACATGCGCTCACAGCGATTTTCATGCAAATCTCCCTATGTGCATAAACGTGAGGCGGCGAGCCGGATAACCCTCGGAGGACCCGAGAAACTCAAGAGACCCCAAGAGACCCCAAGAGACCCCAAGAGACCCGCCGTCGCGGCCCCAAGGCTCTGGGACCCTGAGGGGCCCCAGACTCGTCGAGGGTTCCTGGAACCCCAAGGGACCAAGCGCCCAAGACCCCAAGAACCCCCCACTTCTTCATGAAGCCAAGTATATCCCCTTCAACCGCCTGTCCGTCGCGCTCTTTACGCGTTAACGGGGAAGAGCTTGCCGCTCACCATGACATACACGTTTCCGTCCGTCGCGAAGTGTGAAGGAATCGCATAGGCGAATGTGCAGGTCACATGGCTATTTGCGGGTGCTGTATAAAGTGTGCCCACGTAATCGTCGGCTCGCGATGGCGCCGCTACCTCTTCGACGAGTTCGTAGGATGTGCGCGAGATGCGAGACACGCTGCCCTCATCGCTGATTACCACGAGGGTAGCAAGGTTTTCGCATCCGCCGACGAAGTCTTCGTCGGCGCCGCCGGTGTTCTCGACGTCGACCGTGATTGTTGCGAAGGTGAACCCGTCCGTGGCAAGTGTTCCGTCGTCGTTGAACGTTATACCAAAGCGTTGCTTGAGCCATTTGTCGGCATAAGACGAATCGCCTCCAAACCCGCACAAGTAAGCGAACTCGCTCTTTGCTCGGCCGAGCGGCGGTTCGTTTCCGAACACGACGGTCGGTGCATGGACGACAACAGAGTCGCAGTCGATAAGGGACACATCCGGGTTGCCGTACTTGTCACTTGACATGGCGATTTTTTGCGCCGCAACTGCATCGTTGGGGTCCATGATTACCAGGTCGTTCGTGTTCACCTCTATGGGTTCAGTCTCGTCGACCAAGCTGACATCTTCATCGACGCTGTTCGGCATCAACGTTCTCGCGAACTCGTTGGCTGTTTCGTCGCTGCTGGGGAAGGGGTCGCTGGTGGTGGAAACAATCTCGCCATATACCGATGCGAGCGAGTAGGTCCCGTCGGCGTTTTCGACAGGGGTGACAGCATGCGTTTTGACCAGGTCCGCGTCGACGATGCGGCTTGTGATTTCGGAGGTCATATCGAAGTAAGTTGAGTTGTCGGTATAGCGAGGTTCTACGCGGAACATCGCTTCATGTAGCGTGATGACTTGGGTTGATGTGCTTCCGTCTTCGAAAGTGGCCGTTACGGTGAGTGCGGCGCCGTCGAAAAGCGATAAGGGGTCACTTTCAGCATCTGGGTTGAACAGGCCGAAGCACGTCGCGCCATCTGCGATGCCGGGTGCGTCTGCAAGTGCGAGGTCGATTACCGATCCGTAACGCTTTAACAGGGCTGCTTGGATTTCCTGGTTGCTTCGCGGCTCCTCGCCGTTCAGGTCTCTGCCTTCCTCGGCGTCCCATTTTACGACGATTACCGAGTCGCAGCTCGAAAGTGTACCGTCGAGTCCGCGAAAACGATCGTCCCAATTGACGGCGCGATTGAAGGCGACTGGGTCGCTGGTCTGGGAAATCGTCGTGACGTCTTGCCGGTACAGCTCACCTGAGGATACGTTCGCCTGCACGCGGGCAATGCCCTCGCCTTCCACGGTGAACGTGCATCCGGTGAAGTACCCTTCGGCTTCGCCAGTTTGCGTCCATTGGGAGTGCGTGCGGTCGAAGACAATCTGCCCGTCTTCGGTAGGGAAGATAGTCCCGCCATCGCTCGCCCAGGCGCGAACGGTGAAGCCGTGAGCAGCTGCCTGTGTTGCTGACTGCGGCGAAGGGATGGCTCCTCCCGCTGCCACGACAGCGTATCCGACGCCACCGACGATTAGCGCTCCCGCCACGAAGCAGGCGGCAATTGCATACGGCTTGCGGAATCGTGTCTTGCGTCCCGAGTGCGCGGTCTGCTCCTTCGCGCGGGCGAGCGTCGCGGCGACGAGCTCCTCGCTGGGCTCTATGCTTTTCATGAGTTCGGCATAGCGGGTGAAAAAGTCGTGTTCGTTCATTGCGTGTCCTCCAGTTCGATGCGCAGTGCTTTGCGGGCACGATGTAGGTGGGAGCGTACGGTGGCGGGTGCGTCTCCGATGATTCCGGCGATCTCGGTTGTTGAGTATCCCTCGTAGTAGAACAGGTGCACCACGGCTCGTTGTTTCGGCGACAGCGCCGCAAGTGCACGTTCGAGCATTACGTCCTGCGCTGCCGTTCCGCTTTCCGATTCAAATTGCTGCAGCGAGTCTGACGCTGCCTTAGCTTCTGCAGCGGGGCTTTCGAGCGGTTCAGCCAAACGATTTTCTCGCTGCCGCAGGATGTCATTCGAACAGTTGATTGCCACGCGAATGAGCCATGCCTTTTCGTGATCGGTGTCGGTGAAGGTGCCGCTGTGAAGGTGTCGCTTCAGGAATGTGTTTTGGAACACATCGCTTGCGTCGTGCGCGTTGCCGCAATATGCGAACGCAATGCGGTAGACCATGGAACCCCAAGCCTCGATCGTCTGCTCAAGGGTATGGTTCACTGTCCTTTTCAATCGTCTCCTTCCCTTGCTTCTTTGATGATAGCCGCATAGGGAGCCACGGCTTTAAATTGTTTCGCTTACGACCGGTCTCACCTCTAACACGTTTCGAGCCAGTAATATGTTGCATGGGGAGAGAATCTTGCTTGAACTCTCCATATCTCCCGTATTCCCCAAAGGCTACAATGGAGGGCGACACAAAACGGCGCCTGAGCGAGGCGCCCTGTAGAAAGGCAGAGCATGTTCGACGGAATGAAGTCCCCTGGCCGCAACGACGAGTGCTGGTGCGGCAGCGGGAAGAAATACAAGAAGTGCCACCTCAACCTGGACGAGCGTTTGCAGGAGCTCTACGAGCAGGGCGAAGAGGTGCCCCATCGCTCGCTTCTGAAGACCGCCGCCGACATCGAGGGCATCAAGAAGTCGGCCGCCATCAACATCGGCGTGCTCGATTACGTGGCCGAGCACATCAAGGCGGGCGTGAACACCGCCGAGATCGACAAGTGGATCTACGACTACACCGTCGAGCACGGCGGCACGCCGGCCGACCTCAACTTCGAGGGGTATCCCAACAGCGTGTGCACGTCCATCAACGAAGTCGTCTGCCACGGCATCCCCTCCGAGGGCGACGTGCTCAAAGAGGGCGATATCGTGAACGTGGACTGCTCCACGATCCTCGACGGCTACTTCTCCGACTCCTCGCGCATGTTCATGATCGGCGAGGTCGACGAGGAGAAGCAGAAGCTCGTGCGCGTCACGAAGGAGGCGCTCGAGGCGGGCTTGGCCGCGGTGAAGCCGTGGGGGCACTTGGGCGATGTGGGAGCTGCGGTCTCCGCGCACGCGCATGCGAACGGCTTCTCGGTCGTCGAGGAGTTCGGCGGCCACGGCATCGGCCTCGAGTTCCACGAGGACCCGTTCGTGAGCCACGTCGCCGAAGCGGGAACGGGCCCGGTGCTCGTGCCGGGCATGTGTTTCACCATCGAGCCGATGATCAAC
Organism: uncultured Ellagibacter sp.; assembly: GCF_934617235.1. Classification (GTDB taxonomy): domain Bacteria; phylum Actinomycetota; class Coriobacteriia; order Coriobacteriales; family Eggerthellaceae; genus Ellagibacter. Next base: position 19,368 of record NZ_CAKTTZ010000044.1, read on the forward strand.
GCGGGCGAGCACGATATCGACATGTCCGACCCCAACGGCTGGACTATCCGCACAGCGGACGGCAAGCCTTCGGCGCAGTGGGAAGTGCAGCTTGTGGTGACCGACGACGGCTACGAGCTTCTGTCGTGGTAAAACGCCAGGTGGCAACCGTTATTTTGTGAAAGGCAAAATATTTAGAAATTTATCTTGCACTGCAGGTTGTTTTGCCCTAATATATCAACTTGCGCCACGGTGGGTGTGGCCTAGTTGGTTAGGGCGCCAGATTGTGGCTCTGGAGGTCGAGGGTTCGAATCCCTTCACCCACCC
>NZ_CAKTTZ010000045.1 GCF_934617235.1 uncultured Ellagibacter sp.
TCCTTGCTGTGGGAGCGCACCAAGCAGCGTCCCATGGTGATCGCCAACCTGCTTGAGATCTAATCGCAATAACGCCTCCGCGCTCAAAATGCCGCGGAGGCAAGCTTCGCCTATACGCAGCATCAAACGAACCAGTTAGGAGCAAATGTGGCCCGGAAGCCATCTACGTCGTCAGGAAGCAACGCCGGAAATCGGCGCTCTCAAAGTGCGGCATCGGGGAAGCCGGGCACACGAAAAGGGCGCAATCCCCGCGCTCAGAAGGCTGCGGAAGCCGAGCGGGATTCCCGCAAGCTCATCGACGAATACGCCAAACGCGACATCGTCGGCATTGCCTTTGCCGTAGCCGCTGTGGTGCTTTTCATTGCGGCGGTCATGCGCTCTGATGCGATCGTAACCTCGTTCATATCGAGCGCACTTCACCTTACGCTCGGAATCGGCGCCTATATCCTTCCGTTGTTCCTGCTCGCAGTGGGAATCACCTTTCTTGTCCGCTTCGAGGCCGAACGCGTGCCCACCCGTGTTGCAGTGGGGCTTGCGCTCGTTTTCGTAGCGCTTCTCGCCATCTTCGCGCTTGCAACGCCCTTGCCCGAAGGGGCAGATCCCGCGGGCATCCTCTTTAACGAGCAGGAGCTCACGGTTCGCGGAGGCTACATCGGGGCAGGGATCGCTTGGCTTGGCATTACGCTCTTTGGTCAGGTCATTTCCATGGTGATCGTCATCGGCATCGCCGTGGCGGGACTTTGCGTCATCGGACTTTCCATCTCAAAGCTCATCGAGAGGATTCGCGAGAACCACGCTGAACGCAAAAACGAAGAGGGCGGCTCAAGCCTCCCGTTCGCGAGGATCCTGCGCAATTCGAATCGAGCCAATGCTGCCGATCAAGCGACCCCCGAAGTCGACGGCTCAGCCGAAACGCGCGTTATCGCCGCCCATCCCTTGGCAACCCCCGAATCGATTGCAGGAACCACGGCGTCCTCTGCGAAGACTCGGGCAATTGGGCGGGCCGAGCGCAAAGCTGCCCGCCAAGCAGAGCGCGAGGCAACCGAAGCGAATAAGCTCGAAGAAGCAGGCGAGCAGCTTGATTCGCTCCAAACGCGCAGGATCGAACCGATCGAGGGCGCATCAACGGCGCTTACGCGCAAACTCGGCAAGAAGGCCGATACCGACAAGGCCGCTTCAGCAAACCCGACGGCCAAAAAGAGTTCCCGCCCCAAGTTACCCGCAAGTGCACCGACACCCCTCGAGGGTTTCACGCTCCCTTCGATGGACCTTCTGTCGTATTCCAACGACCCCGAGAAAGATCGCGCTTCTGAAATCGAATTACAGGATACGGCAGCTCGTCTCCAGGAGACACTCGAGGATTTCCATATTCTCGCAAGCGTCGTCGGTTGGGTCGCCGGTCCCACGGTCACGCTCTTCAAGGTCGATCTGCCTGCCGGCGTGCGCGTGAGCCGCGTCACCGCGCTCTCCGACGACATCGCCCTCGCGCTCGCCGCACCGGGCGTGCGCATCTTCGCGCCGATTCCCGGGACGAACTACGTCGGCATCGAGGTTCCGAACAAAACGCGCCAAACCGTCTACCTCGGCGATGTGCTTAAAGATGCCGATGGCGGACCTCTTCTCATGGCAATCGGAAAAGACGTCGAAGGAACGTCGATCATCACCGACCTCGCGAAGATGCCGCATCTTCTCATCGGCGGCACGACCGGCTCCGGTAAATCCGTCTCGATTAACGCTATGATCATGTCGATCCTCATGCGCGCAACGCCCGCCGAAGTCCGCTTCATCATGATCGACCCGAAGCGCGTGGAATTCACGCCCTACAACGGCATTCCGCATCTCTATGTCCCGGTTGTGACCGAGGCAAAAGAGGCGGCAAGCGCTCTGGCCTGGGGCGTCGCCGAAATGGAACGCCGATTGAAGGTATTTTCGAAAGTCGGCGCGAGAAACATCGGGCAGTACAACGCGAAGGTGCACACAGCGCTCGAAAACGCAGAAGAAACCGAAGAACCCGTCCCCGACGAACTCGCGCAGCAACTTCCGTATATCGTGATCATCATCGACGAGCTTGCCGACCTCATGATGAACGTCGGCAAGGAAGTGGAATTCTCCATCAGTCGCATAGCCCAGCTTGCGCGTGCTGCCGGCATCCATCTCATTGTCGCGACGCAGCGCCCCTCTACCAACGTGGTGACGGGCCTTATCAAAGCGAATATCACGAACCGCATCGCCTTCAACGTGGCATCGGGCATCGACTCGCGCGTCGTTTTGGACACTCCGGGCGCTGAGAACCTCATCGGCTTGGGAGACATGCTTTTCAGCAAGCCCGAATACGCGAAACCGCAGCGCATCCAGGGGTGTTATGTGTCCGAAGACGAGATCAACGCCGTCGTCGACGCCTTGAAGGAACAAGGTCAGCCTGAGTACCACTCCGAGATTCTGAAGACCAACCTCGTAACGAATCTCTCGCAGGCACCCGATGGCTCAGGCGGTACAGTGAAAGAAGACGATCCGCTTTTGTGGGATGCGGCGGAACTTGTCGTGTCGTCGGGGCTTGGATCGACCTCGAACATTCAACGGCGCTTCAAGGTAGGCTATTCGCGAGCAGGTCGTATAATGGATATGCTTGAGGAACACGGCGTCGTCGGTCCTCCGAACGGCAGCAAGCCGCGCGAGGTACTCGTCGATGCAATGGAACTCGAGACGCTGAAGGCATTCGAAGCGAACGACGCCGCAAAGGAGTAGAAGGTGGCTAACAATACGACATTCGGCGCTGTGCTCAGGGAAGCGCGCGAACGTCGAGGCATGGATATTCAATCCGTCGCCCGGCAGATGCGCGTGCGCGCCGACATCATTCGAGCAATCGAAAACAACGACTTCTCGCGCATGCCGCCTCGCGGTTACGCGAAGAATATGGTCGCCACCTATGCCCGTATCGTCGGCGTTAACCAGACTTCTATCACGCGGATGTACCTTGAAGCGGCAAACGCCTATGAGACGGGGAAGATGAAAAACGACTCGTCCCGCGTGCCGAACATGAGGTCCCAAAGATCATCGCGAAACGGTCAGACGCAAACTGCGCGCAGAACAGGATCGAGGCAGGGCGACGATTCGTCGAGAAGGCCATCGGGGCGTCTGTTGCTCGACGATCGTCACGACGGGCGATCCTCGACGCGCCATACCGATCATGTCCACACGTCGCGCAGGCCCCTTTCTCCGGGTAGTCCACAATACACGAACCTCTACGCGGCTCCGCAAAGCGTCTCCCAGCCGAAACCTAAGCTACCGCTGCTCATCGGCATCGGAGTGATTGCTGTTATCGTAATCATCATCTGCGTTTTCGTTTTCGGCGGCAAAGAATCTAAACCGGCCCAAGAAACGCCGACGGTGCCCATCACCGGCTTATCCGATACCTCGAACAAGCAAGCGCAGAGCGAGGACACAACAAGCAGCGACACGCAAACGCAACAGACTTCCACGGCGCCGACGAAAGCGACCTTCACTTATAAGATCGCATCGGGCAAGAGCGCTTATGTGGAAATCTACGAAGGAGATTCCAACGCGGCAACTGTCGCCGAAACGATTACGGGACCTGCGGAGAAGTCCTTCGACGTCACCTCGAAGCTTCGTTTCATCTCCGATGCGTCAAGTGCCGTCGAAGTGACGGTTGACGGGGAGAAAGTCGATCTGTCCGAGAATAGCAACGGCATGTACGACTACACCGTCGACTTCTCGCAAATCCTCGCGAAGTGGCAGCAAGAGCACGGCTCTACGTCCTCGAGCACAAGCGACTCCACGAAATCGTCGACGCCGTCTTCAACTTCTTCGACAACATCGCAGCAAAGCTCGAACTCATCTTCATCAAGCAGCTCAAGCTCGACGAAGAGCTCAACCAGAACGTCCGAATAACCTGAAAAGGAGTTTCACATGGCAAAAGAATCAAGCTTCGACATCGTGTCGACCGTCGACATCCAAGAAGTCGACAACGCGTATCAGCAGGCAAAACGTGAGATCTCGCAGCGTTACGACCTGAAGGATTCGGGCGCTGAGATTACGCTCGACAAACAGAACAAGACTCTTGGCATCCATGCGCCAGCCGATTTCGTCGCGCGTCAGGTAAAAGATGTGATCGGAAGCAAACTCGTGAAGCGAGGGATCGAGCTCACGGCCGTGAAGTGGGGGGAACCGCAAGCCGCCACCGGACAAAGCGTGCGCCTGTCCGCAACGATCGTCGACGGCATCGACAAGGAAACCGCGAGCAAGATCAGCAAGGACATCCGCAACCTGAAGTTGAAGTGCAAGGCGACAATCGAGGGTGACAAGCTGCGCGTTTCCTCGGCATCGCGCGACACGCTTCAGGAGGTCATCGCCTTCCTGAAAAACCAGGACTACGGCCAACCGCTGCAATACACGAACTATCGCTAGGGATTCGCGTTCATGACATTTGAAGTTTCGCAAAACGGGGGGCGCTCTGTCGCCTTCATCACGTTGGGCTGCGCCAAAAATGAAGTTGACTCCGAGAAGATGCGAGCAAAGGCGAAGGCGGCAGGCTATCGCATTGAACAGGACCCCGAAAACGCTGATGCAGTGGTAATCAATACCTGCTCCTTTATCCAAAGTGCCACCGAGGAAAGCCTCGAGGCGATTTTCGAAGCAGCAGGAATGGAAAACGTTGCATCGGGGGGTGCCAAGCTCATCGTGGCTGGCTGCATGCCTGCACGCTACGGCGACGATTTGGAAGTCGAATTGACCGAGGCAGACGCATTCGTGCCCTGCAGCAAGGAGGACGATCTCGGTGCGATTCTCGATGCCCTGTTCGGCGGTTCGCTTAAGAATGCAAGCCTTAATTCCGAGTCCAACGCGAACGTATCGAGCGCATCGGGCGAAGCCGTACGCGAGGATGAGCCAGTCAGCGTTTCCGCATACGTGAAGATCTCCGACGGCTGCGACCGTTTCTGTTCTTATTGCGCCATTCCCTTCATTCGCGGGCGTTATCATTCCTTCGCGCTCCAAGATATCGAACGCGAGGTAGCCGCCCACGTCGCAAAGGGCACTCGGGAAATCGTGCTTATCGCGCAGGATACCGGGCGCTGGGGACAGGACTTTAAGGAGCCCTCGACGCTTGCTGCGCTCATGGGCGAACTTGCCGAGCGCTATCCTTCGACATGGTTCCGCGTGATGTATATCCAGCCCGAAGGCATCACCGACGAGCTCCTTCAAACCGTGGCTTCGCATGACAATATCTGCTCCTACTTCGACATCCCGCTTCAGCATGTCGACAAGGCGCTCCTGCACGACATGAACCGTGCCGGGTCCCGCGAGAAGTACCTGGCTCTCGCCGAACACATCCGCGCGACAGTACCCGAGGTCACGTTGCGCACGACGCTGATTGCAGGTTTCCCTGGCGAAACGGAAGAACAATTCGAAGAGCTCTGCGACTTCGTCTCCGAAGGGCTTTTCGACTACATCGGCGTGTTCGCCTATTCCCGCGAGGAGGGAACGGCAGCCTACGATTTACCCGATCAAATTGACGAGGACGTCAAAGCCGAGCGCGCGCAGACCTTGCGCGATCTCGCCGACGCCTCGTGCACGCCCCGTATCGCTCAGCGCATCGGTCGCGAGATGGATGTGCTCGTCGAAGGAAGGGAAGAGGATGGGCAGCTTTTCGGCCGTGCGATGTGCCAGGCGCCCGACGTCGATGGCGAGACGTATATCAGCGCTGGGAACGTGGGCGACATCGTGCACGTCCGCATCGCCGACACGCTGCTCTACGAAATGGAGGCGGAGTAATGCCGACCGAGTTGAAGCCGGGGGAGACCGAGAAGCTGTGGACGATTTCCAACATCATCACGCTTGTCCGCATCTGCCTCGTGCCGGTGTTCGTCATCGCGCTCATCACGCCATGGCCCGACTGGTTTAGCATAGAGAGCGTTTCATCAACAACGAAAAGCCTGATTGCAGCTCTTATCTTCATTTTGATCTCTTGCACCGACTGGCTTGACGGGTATCTCGCCCGCACCCGTGGGGAAGTAACGAACTTCGGCAAGTTTATGGATCCGCTCGCAGACAAAATCCTTGTCTGTGCCGCATTGCTCGCACTCGTGGAGCTGAAGGTCCTGCCGTCGTGGCCGGTGCTTATTATCTTAGCGCGCGAGTTCATCGTATCGGGCATCCGCATGGTCGCCGCCGACAAAGGCGTCGTCATTGCCGCAAGCTGGTACGGAAAAGCGAAGACTGTCGCGCAGATAATCGCAATCGTACTGTTCATCGTGAAAGACTCCATCCTTCCTGCGACCAGCGGAAACCCGCTTGATAACCCTCTCTACGTGCTCTCATGGCTCGCCATGATCGTCGCGCTTGCCCTCACAATCATCTCGATGATGGACTACTTTGCCAAGGCACGCCACCTTCTCGGCTTCACCACGAGCAAAGAAAAAGCCGCCATGCAGCACGAGTGCGAAAAAGCAAAGAGCGGAGCTGACGAGTCGAATGAAGACATCGCTCGCCGCATCATCGAGATCGCAAGCAAAAACGGGAAGACGGTCGGCTGTGCTGAGAGCCTTACCGGCGGCCTCATCGCAGGTACTCTCACCGCAATTCCCGGAAGCTCCCAGGTTGTACGCGGCGGCATCGTAAGCTACGTGAATGAAATCAAGCATCGCGAACTTGGCGTAGACGAAACGCTTCTTGAAACCGAGGGCGCTGTCTGCGAAGGCGTCGCGCGTCAAATGGCCGAAGGGGTTCGCAAGAATCTCGGCACCGATATTGCCGTCGCAGTGACAGGGATTGCGGGGCCGGGAGGAGAGGAACCGGGCAAGCCCGTCGGCACGGTATGGGCTGCGCTTTCTACGCAAAATGCCTGCAAGACAACTTGTTTTCACTTCGACGGCAATCGCAAGGAAGTGCGCAACGCGACAGTTCGCGAGGCCTTGCGCATGATCGAGGACGCACTTTCAACGCATTCCGCATGATTTTCTGCAGATAACCTGCCAGGAATCGGGAAGGTTCCCGTAAAAGCTCCGCCAGATTGCGACGTTACGATTCCCTCGAGGCAAGTTCAACCACGAGCCTTGACTAACAAACGTATGTTCGTATAATGAGGAGCTATGACATGGATGAAATCGCCGTAATCGGAGGAGAAGGAATGAACGACGAAAAAGCCAAGATGCTCAAGATCACGACCGATCAAATCGAGCAGAAATTCGGTCGGGGCTCGATCATGAAACTTGGCGAGGGGGGCGAACACCTCAACATCGGTGTCATTCCGACCGGCGCTCTCCCGCTTGATGCCGCACTGGGAATCGGCGGTGTCCCCCGAGGACGCATCATCGAAATCTACGGTCCCGAATCATCGGGTAAAACGACGCTGGCTCTGCAGATTCTCGCCGAAGCGCAGGCGATGGGCGGCGTTGTTGCCTTCATCGACGCCGAACACGCCCTCGACCCGGTATACGCCGCAAGGCTCGGAGTCGACATCGACGAGGTGCTCATCTCCCAGCCCGACACGGGCGAGCAGGCGCTCGAGATCTGCGACATGCTCGTACGCTCCGGCGCCATCGACGCCGTCGTCGTCGACTCCGTCGCAGCTCTCGTTCCCCGCGCCGAAATCGAAGGCGAAATGGGCGAAACCACAGTTGGCCTTCAGGCACGCCTTATGTCGCAAGCGCTGAGAAAGCTTGCAGGCTCACTTTCAAAATCAAACACGACCTGCATTTTCATCAACCAGCTGCGTGAAAAAATCGGCGTGATGTTCGGCAACCCCGAAACGACTACGGGCGGTCGCGCCTTGAAGTTCTTCTCGAGCGTTCGAATCGACATCCGACGCATCGACAGCATTAAGAAAGACGGCGAAGTCGTCGGCAACCGTGTGCGCGCAAAGGTCGTGAAGAACAAGGTTGCGCCTCCGTTCCGTCAAGCCGAGTTCGACCTTATGTACGGTGAGGGCATTTCACGCGAAGGATGCATTGTCGATATGGCGGTTGAATGCGGCGTAGCGAAGAAGAGCGGCGCATGGTATACCTACGGCGAAGAGCGTCTTGGACAAGGCCGCGAAGCCGCAAAAGCTACGTTAAGGCAGAACCCTGAAATGAGGGAAGAGCTCGAGAACAAAGTTCGCGAAGCTTTCGAGATTCCTATTCCGACCCGCACTCCCGAAGAAGCCGACGCTGTCACTCCCGTTGCGAAGCCAAAGAAAAAATAGCGACTCATGGCAACGCTCATCGACTTAGAGCAGCTCAAGCAGAATATCCGAGAAATCGAAGCCTCCTCCGCATTCGCGAACACCACCCTTGCGGAGGAAGAGGCAAAAGCATTCAAGAAAATCTTGAAACTCGCGAGCATTCGAGAGCAGGCGAGCAAAAAGCTTTTCGAACGCCTTCTTAAAGACGGCTTCGGCGAAGAAGCTGTATCGAACGCTATGGAACGGGCAATCGAAGTTCACATCGTTGACGACAGCCGATACGCCGAGGTATACATGCGAACCCAGCTTGCTCAGGGGAAAGGGCGCCGAGGTATCGAACGAGCTCTCGAACAGCTCGATATCGCCTCACCTTCCGAAGAAGCGTGGGGACTCGCTTACGAGCGCTACGGCGACGATGAGCTCGAACGTGCTATCTCCTTTCTGAACCGCAAGCCACCACACTCGAAAAACCTTCGCGACGGAGCATATCGAAAGCTGGTTCAAAAAGGGTACAGCAGCGATGTTGCCTCCACCGCTGCCAGAAGATGGTATGAAGCCCGAGAGACATCTGAAAGTGGTAATTTCGCCGACTAGGGAAGGCATTTTCGCATTTTTTACCCATGGGGGTTATATGACCAGCAAACTTACTCTATTATGTAAGGAGGCATAAGTGATTTGCGTCCCGTAAGGGATTTCATATATAACGATAACCTCATATGACGCTCCTTTTGACGTACGCGTTTCGCTTTAGCCCGGCATTGCCCAGCAATGTCGGGTTTTTTATGCCACGACTATTGGAACTCAAACAGGGAAGGGGGAGCATATGCCCAGCTTTGCATGGCTTATCATCGGAGCGATCATCGGCATAGCTCTCGGCTTCGTCATCACCCGCTACGTAATCAACGCCTCGACCAAGAAAGCAGCACAAGAGGCTGACGACATGATTGCCGACGCAAAACGACAAGCCGAGACCATGCGAAAGGAAGCAGTTCTCGAAGCAAAGGATCAAGCTCTCAAACTCAAACAGGAAGCTGAAGCCGAAAACAAAGAGCGCATGAAAGAGGTGCGCGCAGCGGAGAATCGCATTTCCCAGCGTGAGGAATCTCTTGACCGCCGCGTCGAATCGCTCGATGCGAGAGAGCATCAAATTTCCTCGCTGCAGGGTCAGGTCGAGCGCCGCGAGCGCAACGTCGAACAAGTTGAGCAACAAGCAGCTCAGCGTCTCGAGCGCATTGCAGGTATGACACCCGACGAAGCGAAAAACGAGCTGCTCATGTCTCTCAAGGATGAGGTGGCGCACGAGTCGGCAGCAATTATCCGCGACGCGGAGGCTCAGGCGAAAGCCGAGGCCGACAAGAAATCCCGCATGATCTTAAGCCTCGCCATCCAGCGCGTTGCAGCCGATCATTCTGCCGAGAACACGGTGTCGACGATCCATATCCCGTCGGACGACCTAAAGGGCCGCATCATCGGACGAGAAGGCCGAAACATCCGCTCCTTCGAGCAGCTTACGGGCACGAACCTCATCATTGACGACACACCTGAATGCGTTACGATTTCGTGCTTCGACCCTGTTCGTCGTGAAATCGGCCGCGTCACCATGGAAAATCTCATCGCAGATGGCCGTATTCACCCTGCACGAATCGAAGAGATGTTCGGCAAGGCAGAGCAATACGTCAACCAGCGCGTACGTGAGGCAGGCGAGCAGGCGGCATTCGACACGGGTATTCACGACTTGCATCCCGAGCTCGTGAAAACTTTGGGTCGACTTCGCTATCGCACCTCGTATGGCCAAAATGTTCTTAATCATTCCCTTGAGGTCGCGTATCTCTCGGGTGTTATGGCTTCAGAGCTTGGGCTCGACCCGGTTCCCGCAAAACGAGCAGGACTGTTGCATGACCTCGGTAAGGCAGTCGATCACGAGGTCGAAGGCAGCCACGCAGTCATCGGTGCAGATCTCGCCCGCCGCTTCGGCGAGCGTCCCGAAATCGTCCACGCAATCGAAGCGCACCACAACGACGTTGAGCCGAATAGCGTGCTTGACGTGCTCGTCCAGGCTGCAGACGCTGTCTCCGCCGCGCGCCCCGGTGCTCGCAAGGAAACGCTCGACGCCTACGTTAAGCGCCTTGAAAAACTCGAAGAGATTGCAAACTCTTACAAGGGCGTAGAGCGCACCTACGCTATCCAAGCAGGTCGCGAAGTCCGCGTCATGGTCGAACCTGAAGTCGTCGACGAGGCGCAAACCGTCGTCTTGGCCCATGACATCGCTCATCGCATTGAAAGCGAGATGCAGTACCCGGGCCAGGTCAAGGTTGTGGTCATTCGCGAAAGCCGTGCTATCGGAATCGCAAAATAGCATATGAGCACTTCGGATCTCGAACAATTCGTTGATTCCGTTTGCGACGAAAGCCATCTCCGAATCGAAGACGATTTAGGGGATGGCTTCGTTCGTCTTCGCACCTCCGAGGCGGAGCGACGACAAGCCGCTCACGATATCCGTTCAACTGAAGACATCGTTATCGAGCTCCTCCGCAACGCAAGAGATGCGCATGCTCGTACGATCTTCCTTGCAGTCGGGCGAGACGGAGACGTCCGAAAGCTCACCATGATCGACGACGGAGATGGCATCCCCCCTGCGCTTCATGAGCGCATTTTCGAACCGCGCGTCACATCCAAGCTCGATACTGTTCATATGGACAAATGGGGGGTGCACGGCAGGGGAATGGCGCTCTATTCCATTAAAGTCAACTCAATGCAGGCTAAGGTACTTACGTCGAATAAGGATTTGGGGAGCGCGTTTTACGTTGAGACCGACCTCACGAAGCTGCCCGAGCGCGCCGATCAATCGACCTTTCCCACCTTTGAGGCGACAGAGACCGGGGGCTACTCGATGCGTGGGCCAAAAAACATCGTTCGCACCGCCACGGAGTTCGCTCTTGAATCTCGAAAGTCCTGTACAGTCTATTGGGGATCTGCTACCGAAATAGCGGCAACGCTTTATGAATTTGGAGCAGCAACGACCTCTCCAGCAGTGAGAGCCTTCACCAAGGATCCCAACGAACTGGCCGTATGCAAGCGTCTTTGCACGGCGTCCGACCCAGCAAGCTTCGCGGAGATTGCAGAAGAATTGGGGCTTTCCCTTTCCGAACGATCGGCCCGTCGAATCTTGAACGAGGAAATCAAGCCTATCGTTTCCCTGGCGGAAATGGTGAGGACGCAAGCACTTCCCGCTAAGGAAAAAAATCCAGAGCCCGCAACGAAAACCAGCCCGAAGGCCATCTCCCATGATGCTCGGTCGCTGCGCCTTTGCAATGACGACAAAGCGCTTCTCTCGAAATCCTGCGAGCAAGCATTTCTCGATATTGCCGATCGATATTACCTCGAGCCCCTTGGCGCACCCGAGGTGAAGGTGGGTTCCCAAAAGATTGAGATCACTATTCGCTTCGATAAGCAAAGATAGCCGTTTCCGCAGGTTGCCACGTACAAGGTGAATTGCTATCATTTGTTTCCGTAGCCAGAAAACCACCACTGAAACACACTACGAAACGACAAGGAAACGCACGTGACAACCGCATCGGATTCGCAGCCGTCTATCGGCTGCCTGAAAGTGTCGTCGAAATCATCTCCCGCATCCGTTGCGGGAGCGATTGCCGGCATGATAAAAGACGGATCGCATGTCGAGATCCAGGCGGTTGGGGCTGGCGCCGTCAACCAAGCCGTCAAGGCTATCGCCATCTCGCGAGGATTCCTTTCTCCCGTAGGAATCGAAATTGTTTGCGCTCCCTCATTCGCCGACATCGTCATCGATGGCGAATACCGTACCGCAATCCGATTCACCGTCGAGCCACGTGTCGCAATCTCGCCAATTGCGTCCGCAGAAACGAACACCACCAATTTGGAGCACTGATACAACATGCATTCACCCATTAATGGGCTCACTTTCTGCATCCATACCTTTGGATGCCAAATGAACAAGCACGACTCGGAGCGCATCGCCGGAATGCTTGAAGCACTCGGCGCCTTGATGGTAGACACCGTCGAGGATTCCGATATTGTCATTTTTATGACCTGCTGCGTTCGCGAAGCTGCCGACACCCGCCTCTATGGGCAGGTCGCTTCCATGAAGAACATCCCGCTTCGAAGCGATTCACCGCTTTCGAAGCGAATCATTGCAGTTGGAGGATGCATCGGCCAGCGTGATGGGGAGAAACTCACCGAAGCGCTTCCGCATCTCGATGTCGTTTTCGGTACGCATAACCTTGGCTCACTCCCTCGATTGCTCGAGGCGACGATTGAGGGGCAGGGGAAGCAAGTGGAGGTGCTCGCCGCATCGTCGGAATTCCCGACCGAGCTCCCTACCAGCCGAGAGCATTCCTGGTCAGCATGGTTGCCCATCACCATCGGCTGCAACAATTTCTGCTCGTACTGCATCGTCCCTTACGTGCGTGGTCGCGAAAAGTCACGAACGCTTGAGGATATCGTTGCAGAAGCCGAGCGCTACGTCGCTTCGGGTGTGAAAGAGATCACACTCCTCGGCCAAAACGTGAACTCTTACGGACGCGATCTGTACGGAAAGCCGCGCTTCGCCGATGTGCTTGACGCCGTCGACCAAACTGGAATCGCGCGCCTTCGATTCGCAACGAGCCACCCCAAAGACCTCACCGATGAAGTCATCGAGAAGTTCGGGTCGCTCGAATCGCTCATGCCCGCACTCCATCTACCCGTCCAATCGGGTTCGAATGCGATCCTCGCGGCAATGAACAGGCGCTATTCTCGCGATCATTACCTGCGCTTGATCGATAAGATTCGCAAGGTACAGCCCGATATCGCCCTGTCGACCGACATCATCGTCGGCTTCCCCGGCGAAACCGCAAAAGATTTCGAAGACACGTACCGCCTCGTGGAAGAAGTGGGCTATCACCAGGTGTTCACCTTTATCTATTCGAAACGAGCAGGTACGCCAGCCGCTGAGATCGAGGACCCTACGCCACGAGAAGTGATCCAAGAGCGATTCGACCGCCTTGTCGACCTCGTGCAAAAACGCGCCTACGACCTCAATCAACCTGATGCCGGCACCATTGTTCCCGTTCTTGTGGAAGGTACCTCGAAGCGCGATGAGCACATGCTCGCAGGTAAAAGTCCGAAGAACCAAACGGTCCACGCCCTTTTACCACAAGATGCATCGGCAGACGAACTTGCCGGCACCTTCGTGAATGTGAAAATCGAAGAGGCGAAAACATGGTATCTTTCGGGTCACGTCGTCGACACGAGCGACTCACTGTAATCACCATGAAGGACGAACCCGGAGACATAGCCATCAATCTGGAATTCAAACGACCGGTCATCTGCATTGTCGGACCAACAGCGTCAGGGAAAACCGACGTAGCACAGCTCCTTGCGCGCAAACTCGATGGGGAAGTGGTAAGTGCTGACTCCATGCAAATCTATCGCGGCATGAACATCGGCACCGGAAAACTTCCCGAGGCGGAGCGTCTTGTTTCCCATTTTGGTTTTGACCTGGTCAATCCAGGCGATGCATACTCTGCGGCTGTATTTCAGCACTATGCAAGAGAATGCTTCGCCGATATTGATAGCCGCGGAAAGCAGGCCCTTCTCGTCGGAGGAACCGGCCTTTACGTTCGCGCCGCGATCGATGCATATGAGTTCCCGAAAGGGGAGCAGGTCGACAATCCGATACGTGACGAGTGGACTGCTTATTTTAACGAACATGGCGCCGAGGAACTATGGGAGCGACTTCGTGAACGCGACCCGGAAAGTGCTGCCGTTATCCATCCAAACAATGTACGACGCGTCATTCGTGCGTTCGAGCTTCTCGAAGAAGGCGCGACGTACGCATCCCAAAAGGAAAAGCTCGCAACTATCGCGCAAGCCGTCCCCGCACGCTTTATCGGCCTTGCCGTCGATCCGGCAATCCTGAATGATCGAATTAATCGACGCGTCGACAAGATGATCGAAGAAGGCCTCGTCCAAGAAGTCGAACGGCTCCTCAGCGCTGGCTTTCGCGAAGGCATCACTGCACCACAAGCAATTGGTTACAAGGAAATTGTCTCAGCACTCGATGGGGTCATATCTCTTGATGAGGCAATCGAGCAAATAAAGACAGCTACGCGCCGCTACGCAAAACGCCAGCGCACGTGGTTTCGGAAAGATACGCGAATTACATGGATTGATGCGAATTCGGGTGACGCTGAGACGATTGCAATACAAGCGCAACATTCACTTGGTACAATGAGCGCCTAAGTCAACAGAAAGAGGATATGCACTCATGGAGCTTTCATTCATCAAACTCAATGGAGCTGGTAACGACTTCGTTTTCGTGGATGATCTGTCCAACGAGATTGAACTCACCACATCTCAGGTTTCTTGGTTATGCGACAGGCATTTCGGCATCGGTGCTGACGGCGTCATCCTTGTCCGTCCTTCCGAGCGTCCGGAATGCGCGGCATACATGCACTACATCAACTCGGACGGAACACTCGCCCAAATGTGCGGCAATGGCGTGCGCTGCTTCGCGAAGTTTCTTGTCGATCGTGGTTACGTGCAGGCGAGCGACGGTTCGTTTATTGCTGATACCCTCGCGGGGCCGAAGCCGATCAGCTTCACCGTTGACGAGCAGGACAAGATGACTCAGGCAACGGTCGACATGGGACATCCTATTCTCGACCCGCAAGAAGTCCCTGTAAATGCACAAGCCAATGCAACGTCGCCGCTGGGCACCCCCTATGCAAAGGATGTCGCAATCGAGTCCCCCTGGGGTCCTTTCTCCTTCACCTGCGTTTCCATGGGCAACCCTCACGCCATTACGTTCATTGAGGACTTCGACGTTCTGCCTGACGACCTTTTTACGGGAGCGCCGAAGGAGCTCGCTACGCTTGACCTCGAGAAGATCGGTGCTTTCTACGAATCGAATCCTATCTTCCCCGAAAAAGCCAATATTGAGTTTGCCCACATAAGCGAAAAGGGCATTGAGATGCGCGTCTACGAACGAGGCTGCGGTGAAACCCTCGCATGCGGTACGGGAGCATGCGCTACGTGCGTTGCCGCCGCATTGACCGAGCGTGCCGGTCGCGAGAACGACCTTATCCTTCGCGGTGGCGTGCTTCATATCCTATGGACCGAAGACGACCACGTCATGATGACAGGTCCCGCCACCGAGGCGTTTGAAGGCACGGTTTCACTGTAAGCATGGAAGAATTTGCAACGGTTCTCACAAAGGGAGCGCGCACCACATTCGAAGAGCAGCGAGAACGCGCGATCCTCGTTGGGGTCGATCGCCCGAATCAAAAATGGTCGCTTGAGTCCTCGCTTGCCGAACTCGAACGCCTTGCGGACACCGCCGGCGCCGACACGGTAGCACGAACGACCCAGAAGCTCGAATCTCCCAATCCGCGCACCTTCGTGGGAACCGGCAAAGCGGAAGAAATCGCACAGCTTGCACGCTCATATTCAGCTGACCTGGTAATATTCGACGACGAGCTCACGCCATCACAACAATCGAACCTCGAGAAGACGATCGACAAGAGCATTAAGATCATCGATCGGACTGCGCTTATCCTCGACATTTTCGCGCTTCACGCCACCTCGAAAGAAGGTCGGCTTCAGGTGCGACTCGCACAGAATCAGTATCTCTACCCTCGGCTTCGCGGTATGTGGGCTCACCTTGCTTCGAACCGTATGGGCGGCGGCGTCGGGTCGCGCTTCGGCGAAGGCGAAAGCCAGCTTGAAGTCGACCGAAGGATGGTTCGCAAACGAATTACTTCCATTAAGCGCGAGCTTGCCCACCTCTCCAACGTTCGTTCATTGCAGCGAGAGGAACGTTATGCGAGCGGCATGTTCCGCGTTGCACTTGCTGGTTATACCAATGCAGGTAAGTCAAGCTTAATCAATCGCCTTTGCAATGCCGATGTGCTTAGTTACGACAAGTTGTTCGCGACACTTGATTCCACTACCAGGAAATTCGAGCTGCCGGAAGGACGCGAGATAACGGTCACCGACACGGTCGGCTTCATTCAAAAACTACCGACGACTTTGATCGAAGCGTTCAAATCAACTCTCGATGAGATCACTGGCGCAAACCTCATTCTTCACGTTATCGATGCAGCATCGAGCGAGCGCGACAGCCAACGAGAAGCAGTCGAAGAGACGCTTGAGCAAATTAAAGCCCAATCAATTCCTCGCATCGAAGTCTTCAATAAATGCGATGTCCTAAGCAAGGAAGAAGCTGCCGCAATCAGAGGTCGCCATCCCCAGGCAATTCTCATCTCTGCAAAAACAGGGGAGGGAATCGACGAGCTCATCAAGAGAATCGCTCAAGCGGCATCATCTGCCGACACCCATATGAGCGTCTTAATTCCTTACGAGAAAGGAGCGCTCGTAGCAAAGGCCCACGAGCGCTGTCATATCGTGAGCGAAAGCCATGAAGAGCAGGGAACCTCACTCACGATGTTCGTCCCGAAGAGCTACGTCAGCTCCTTTGAGCCGTACCTTAGAGACGACGAAAAACCGCAACAACCTTGCCCGCAATAGAGCAGTTCGTGGTGATGATCGGTTCCATTGAGGAGTTTTCCGGCTGAAGTCGGATATGATCTTTCTCCTTAAAGAAGCGCTTCACTGTCGCACCATCGTCGATGATGGCAACAACAATATCACCGTTATTGGCCACCGGCTGCTCTTTGACGACCACATAGTCTCCGTCGTTGATTCCCGCCTCGATCATCGACTCGCCACGCACGGACAAAAGAAACGATGGAGCATCGCCAACGATATCGGTAGGAAGAGAAATCGTATCGGTGATGTTCTCCTCAGCGAGAATCGGCACGCCTGCAGCAACATCGCCCACAAGCGGCACATTGACTATCTTGCTGAAACTCGGCTGGACCACATCGGCAGCGGAAGGCAAGGGCGTAGAGGATCCTTCAAGGGGATAGGTGAGCGATATTGAACGCGACTTCAACGGATCTCGTTTGATGAGGCCTTTTTCTTCAAGTGCCTTAAGGTGCACATGGACCGTAGAAGGGGAGGAAAGTCCCAGCGCATGGCACACCTCGCGAACCGTCGGTCCGTAGCCCTTTTCCCGAATGCAATCCTCGATGCAATCAAGAACAGCTTGTTGGCGCTTCGTCACTTTGGCAGCCATAGTGCGTCCTTTCAATAAATCGAACAAATGTTTGAAATAATTATTGACGTGAACCTTTGTTCGATTTATTATAAACGCGAACAAAGGTTCTACGCAAGAGCGAGGAGGCACAAAGATGGGAAATTTCGAAACCAGCTACCCAGTACAAGGATCTGCCGCTCTAAAGCCCAGCTCAACCGAACAATACCAAGCTGGGACCATCATCGAATTCCCTGCAATTGCGCAAAACGAGTTTGGAAGCGCGCCCTTCGAACAGAACAGCGCAATGTCTCAGCCTTCGGATTACTCTCAGCTCACGGCGCTTTTTACTACGCCTTTCGAGAATCGCAAAATGGTTCGAAGCCTGAAAGAAGGCAGCTTGCGTGGCGTTTCGAAACGCAAAGTTGAAGCCCCTCAAGCAATTGCCTGCGGCCTTGTAATGACGATTGCCTCGTTTCTCCTGTTCTTCCTATAAGGAAAGCATTGACGAGGGCAACGTCATCAATTGTGCTGACATCCTGATCAAACGCATAAGAGATATCGCATATTGTATGATACCTTTAATAATAACGAAGCTTAAAGGAGCATACACATGCGCTGTCCCTCTTGCGGTTACCTCGAATCCAAAGTAGTGGATTCCCGACCATCAGATGATGGAACATCAATCCGCAGACGTCGAGAATGTCTCCAATGCCAGCGGCGATTCACGACGTATGAGCGTTTGGGGGACAACCCACTCGTCGTTGTCAAAGTCGACGGTTCTTCCGAGGCGTACGATCGAAGCAAGTTATTCCGGGGCCTTCTTATTGCCTGCGCAAAAAGACCGATCTCAAAGGAACAAGTCGATGCGTTGATTGACAGCATCGAAACCGAACTGCGCAATACTTCTCGCTCTGAAATCAAATCAAAAGAGCTCGGAGATATGGCGTTGAAACGACTCGCGAAGCTCGATGATGTTGCCTATGTCAGATTCGCGAGTGTATACAAAGACTTCCAGAATATCGAAGAGTTTGCTGAAGCACTTGAGGAGTTGCGATAGCCATGGCTGAACAGTTGCTCGTCCCTATAAAGCGCCTTGATGAAACGCTCGAGATCCCGCGCTACGCTTATGAAGGAGATGCAGGCGTTGACCTGCGCTCAGCTGAAGCGTTCTCACTCAAGCCATTCGAGCGAAAGCTTGTTCCAACTGGAATAGCAATCGCACTGCCGCGTGGCTATGCCGGTTTCGTTATGCCAAGAAGCGGGCTTGCCGTAAAACACGGTATTTCGATTGTTAACACTCCCGGACTCATCGACAGCGATTACCGTGGAGAACTGAAAGTCACCCTGATAAACCTTGATCCCGAGGAAACCTTCCATGCACAACGCGGAAACCGCATCGCCCAACTCGTCATCATGAAAGTCGAGAATGCAAATTTCGAATGTAGGGCGTCATTAGATGAAACCGAACGCGGTAATTCGGGTTTCGGAAGCAGCGGGGTTCAAGACTAGCTAGTTTTCCATAGCGCAAGTATCCAAGGAGCCAATGACAGGGCCTTAGAAAGGCTCTTAGAGCCTCCTTATTAAAAGCGCAGTTCAACAGCTTAAATACCAAATTGAGGAAGACGTTGCATAACAAAGAAGAAAACGAGCGGAAGCTCGCATCAACAAGAAAACTGATCATGTTCGCAAATATCGCGGGCCCCGTATCGCTCATCATAGGCGGAGTGCTATTAAGCACTGCAGGCCTGATTTGTTCACTGATCGCTCGGTCGCGGATCAATGTCCTGATTCGTCAGCAACCTCAAGATCAAGTCTTTACGGAAAAGGTAATGCAGGTTGCGAAGCCTGGTGCAATTGCACTCATAATCTGCTCTATAGCACTTGTACTCAATATCATCTCACTAGCACTTGTAATGCCAGCCGTCCTCGAAGCCGCACAAACCGATAGTCTCCAAACCTTGTTTGGCGGTGGAGCAATCAATACTGCAGGATCAGCAACGTCAACGTGGGGATAACAACCGATTCACCAAAGCTTTCATAGGCCTCGTTCTTGAAGCGCCCTCGGGTTTCTCAGGTTGTCACGCCGGCCACCAACTAGTCAGGCCTCTAATCAGGCACCTAGATTGACATCTCAAAGTACGTTCAATGTGACATAAGCCTGTCAAAAACCAAGAATGAGCTGGTAATATTCAAA
>NZ_CAKTTZ010000046.1 GCF_934617235.1 uncultured Ellagibacter sp.
AGTCGACGATCATCTTCATCTCGTGATAGCACTCGAAGTACGCGAGCTCGGGCGGATAGCCGGCGTCAACCAGCGTCTCGAAGCCGGCCTTGACGAGCTCGACGAGGCCGCCGCAAAGAACCGCCTGCTCACCGAAGAGGTCTTCCTCGGTTTCCTGAGCGAAGGTCGCCTTGATGATGCCGGAGCGAGCACCGCCGACGCCCCAGCAGTACGACATCGCGATATCCCACGCATCGCCGGTCGCGTCCTGCGCCACGCACGCGAGGTCGGGCACGCCGGAACCCTCGGTGTACTGGCGACGGACGATGTGGCCCGGGCCCTTAGGAGCGCACATGATGACGTTCACGTCCTCGGGAGCCTTGATGTAGCCGTAGTGGATGTTAAAGCCATGGGCGAACGCGAGGGTGTCGCCAGCCTTCAGGTGATCTTTGATGTGCTCCTCGTAGACCTTCGGCTGCGTCTCGTCCGGGGTGAGGATCATAATGACATCGGCTTCCTCGGCAGCGGTGTCCATGTCGACGACCTTAAGGCCAGCCTCGCGAGCCTTCTCGGCGGACTTGGAGCCTTCACGAAGGCCGACGCGCACGTCGCAGCCCGAATCCATGAGGTTCAGCGCATGGGCATGGCCCTGCGAGCCGTAGCCGATGATGGCGATCTTCTTGCCTTGGATGATCTTCGGGTTGACGTCCTCTTCGTAATAGATTGTCACAGCCATGGTAGTTTGTCCTTTCTTTTTGGCTGGTTTTACCTGTCTTTATGGCAACCGCTCGCGCGGAAATACCCTGATGAAGTAAAGGTTTGCTCCCTAGACTTCCTTAGAGTTGCGGCTCATCGAACAGCTGAGTGCTGTTCGACCCCGAGCACGGCGAAGCCGAACGCAGGGGCCACTTATCTGCGGGAAGAAATTGAGCATCAAACTTCCTTGGAGTTGCGGCTCATGGCGATTTTGCCCGTGCGCGTGATCTCCTTGATGCCATAGGCGCGGAAGAGATCTTCCATGCCCTTGAGCTTGCTCTCGTCGCCCGTGGCCTCAATCGTGAGCGAGCTTTTGCCCACATCGACGATCTTCGCGCGGAAGACGTTCGTGATCTCGATGATCTCGTTTCGCCGCTCGGGCGACGCGTTCACCTTGAAGAGCACAAGCTCGCGCTCGATGGCGGATTCTTTCGTAAGGTCGCTGATCTTATAGACGCTCACCAGCTTATGTAGCTGCTTGGTGATCTGCTCGTAGGCCACATCGTCGGCCTTCACGATGATGGTGATACGCGACATCGTGGGGTCTTCGGTCGGACCCACCGACAGCGAGTCGATGTTGAACCCGCGCCGCGAGATGAGGCCCGTCACGCGGGAGAGCACGCCCGGCTTGTTCTCAACCAGGATAGACAGGATATGCTTCATCGAACATCCCCTTCCTCTTCAGCGTTGCCTTCCGCATCCGATTCCTCACCCTGATGCGAGCCTTTGTCCTCAGGATCGGCCTCCCAACGCCCGCCGAACTGCGCATCGATCTTCGCGCAAGGCGACTTCTCGCGCACCACCGGCGCAGGCTCGCCCGGCACGTCAGTACGCACCGCGCCAACCGCCACATCGATCGCGCCCATGACATCGTTCATCGCCTTGCCGGGAGCGACCATCGGGAACACGTTCTGCTGGTCGGAAATGGCCACATCGAGAAGGAAGGGGCCTTCGCATGCGAGCATACGGTCGTAGGCCTCGTCGAGCTTGCCGGGGTCGGTCACGCGTTCGGCCTGCCAGCTGTATGCGTCGGCAAGCTTCACGAAATCCGGGTTCGCATCGAGCTCGGTGAACGAATAGCGCTCGTTGTAGAAGAGCTTCTGCCACTGATGCACCATGCCAAGCGCGCGGTTGTCCAAGATGACGACCTTGACCGGCACGTTGTGGATGGCGGCAGTCGCCATTTCCTGGCTGTTCATCTGGAACGACCCGTCGCCCGCGATGCAGATCACCTGTGCGCCCGGGCGCCCGAACGCAGCACCGATAGACGCGGGGAACCCGAATCCCATCGTGCCCAAGCCGCCCGAGGAGATGAAGCTGCGCGGCTCCTCGCGATCGATGAACTGCGCGGCCCACATCTGATGCTGGCCAACCTCGGTCACGACGACGGAATTGTGCGCGTCGAGCTTGGCGGAGAGCTTCTGCATGGCGACTTCGGGGACAATCTCGTCAGGATTCTCAGTGATTTGTGCATCATAGAATGGATAGCGCTCGCGCCATTCGGCGATCTGCGTGTTCCACGCCTCGGTGCGCGGCGTGCAACCCTCTTTCTCAATCGTGTTCACGATGCCCGCGACGACGCCCTTCAAATCGCCGACGATCGGCACCTGCGCCTCGCGAATCTTGCCGATTTCGGCCGGATCGATGTCGATGTGGATGACCTTCGCATGGGGTGCGAACTCGGAGAGCTTGCCCGTCACGCGATCGGAGAAGCGCGCTCCTGCCGCAATGATCAGGTCGGATTCCGTCATCGCCAGGTTCGCGAACTTCGAACCGTGCATGCCGACGGGACCTAAGTTCATCGGATGCGACGCCGGGAAGGCGCCTTTGCCCATGAGCGTCGTCACCACGGGAATCTGCATCATGGTCGAAAGCTTCACGAGCTCTTCAGTGGCGCCCGACGCGATCGCGCCGCCGCCGACATAGAGAATCGGCTTGCTTGCGTTCTCGATCACGCCGACCGCCTGCTTGATCTGCTTGGCATTGCCCTTGTACGTGGGGCGATACGAGGGCAGATTCACCTCGTCGGGGTAGTTGAAGACGATCTGCTCGCTTTGGATGTCGGAGGGCACGTCGATAAGCACGGGGCCGGGGCGACCGGTCGAGGCGATATGGAAGGCCTCGCGGAAGGTCGTCGTGAGCTCTTCGGCAGACTGCAGCAAAAACGAATGCTTGACGATCGGCATCGTGATGCCTACGATGTCGGATTCCTGGAACGAGTCAGTACCGATGACGCCGCGCGGCACCTGGCCGGTGATGACGACGAGCGGCACGGAGTCCATGTAGGCCGTAGCGATTCCCGTCACCGTGTTCGTGGCGCCAGGACCCGACGTGACGATTGCCACGCCGGGGCGCCCGGTCGCGCGCGCATAGCCGTCGGCCTCATGGACCGCACCCTGCTCGTGGCGAGCGAGGATATGCGTGATCTGCTTGCTATCGTAGAGCGCGTCATAGATCTTGATTGCCTGGCCGCCGGGGTAACCGAAGACCAAGTCGACGCCTTCAGCCTCGAGCGAGGCGATGATGGCCTCGGCGCCGTTCATGCGCTTGCCCTGCTTCTCGGTCTTACTGCCAAGACCCAAGGGCGCGCCCATCTGCGGTTTCTTGTTCTTTACGGTGTTACTCACGAGACATACGCCCCCTTATCGGCCGATGAGACGAGCTTTGCGTATTTGGCGAGAACGCCATGGTTGTGCTTCGGAGCAGGTGCGACGAATGCGGCGCGGCGACGGGCAAGCTCCTCGTCGTCGACATGGAGGTTGATCTCGCCCCCCTCGATGTCGACCGTGATCTCGTCGCCGTCTTCGATAAGCGCGATAGGACCGCCCGCCGCAGCCTCAGGGCTCACATGACCAACGCAGGGGCCCTTCGAGGCGCCGGAGAAACGGCCGTCGGTGATAAGCGCCACGGACTTGGAAAGCCCCATGCCCACGATGGCGGATGTCGGCGTGAGCATCTCGCGCATGCCAGGGCCGCCAGCAGGACCTTCATAGCGGATGACGACGACGTCGCCCGCCTTGATTTCCCCTGCGAAAATTGCCGCGCAGGCTTCCTCTTCGGAATTGAAGCAGCGCGCGGGACCCGTGTGCGTGAGCATCGAGGGGTCGACCGCCGACTTCTTCACGATGCCGCCATCAGGCGCAACGTTTCCATGGAGCACGCGCAGGGCACCGACCTTCGAGAAGGGGTTGTCGTGCGTGCGACATACCTCGCCATCGGCAGGCTTTGTGCACTTCTTGATGTACTCGGGAAGCGGGCCCATGCAGGTGAGGGTGGAATCGTCGAGAAGACCCAGCTCGCTGAGCTCGTGCATGACGACCGGCACACCGCCCACGGCGTACAGGTCGATAAGCGGGCGCGGGCCGGAGGGCTGCAGCTTCACCAGGTGCGGGGTGCGGGCGCTCGCCGCGTCCCAGTCGTCCATCGTGATGGGATGCCCCGCCTCCTGCGCGATTGCCGTCAGATGGAGCACCGTGTTGGTAGAGCCGCCGAAAGCCATATCGCATTCCATGGCGTTGTGGATGGCCGCCGCCGAGATGAGGTCGCGGAAATTGATGCCGCGCTCGAGCAGCTCCATCACCTTCATGCCCGCATGCTTGGCGAGGCGCAGGCGCTCGGAGTATACGGCAGGGATGGTACCGTTGCCGGGAAGCGCTATGCCCAAAGCCTCGCACAGGCAGTTCATCGAGTTCGCCGTGAACATGCCCGAACAGCTTCCGCACGTTGGGCACGCGGTGTTCTCGTAATACTTGAGCTCCTCTTCGGTCATGGTACCCGCAGAAACCTTGCCCGCGCCATCGAAAAGCGTGTTCAGGTCAGTCGTGGGGCCACCTGTGCAACCGGGCTCATGGCCGGGAAGCATCGGACCGCCCGAGACGAACACAGTGGGGATGTTCACGCGCAGGGCGCCCAAGATCATGCCCGGGACGATCTTGTCGCAGTTCGGGATGCACACGATGCCGTCGAACGCATGGCCCTCGACCGCGCATTCCAGGCTGTCGGCAATGACCTCGCGGGATACGAGCGAGTAGTGCATGCCCTCATGGTTCATGGCGATGCCGTCGCACACGCCGATGGTGGAAACCTCGAACGGAACGCCGCCCGCGAGGTAGATGCCCGCCTTTACCGCCTCGCAGATCTTGTCGAGGTTGTTGTGGCCGGGGATGATGTCGTTGCGGGAGTTAACTACGGCGATGAGCGGGCGACCCATCTCCTCGTCGGTGATCCCGTCAGCCTTGAGCAGGCTGCGATGCGGGGCGCGCGCCGCACCCACCTTGATGGCATCGCTGCGAAGCTGCATGTTCCGTGTCCTCCCTTCGGGCGTCACCGCCCATAAAAAAATCCTGGCTGCAAGTACCTGCACCAGGACCTCTTGGGTACAACGGAATAGACCGCGGACCGATAACGGAGTCACCGATTCAGGCTACTTGCCTCACGCGATTGCGGAGGTCATCCGCATCTCGCGCAAAACGTTCGCGCCGAACTGCTCGGAGGTGGCATTCGGGGCCGCCCACCACCGGCTCGCAGCAACCGCCGGCTCTCTGAGAGATGGGTTCGTCCTTACTTTCCTCGTCAACGCATTTCGTCGTATTTGGTTTTGAACTGGCGCTAGTATACAACCGCCGCACCGTGATGCAAGGGGGAAATCCCCCAAACGTCACGATGCGGCGATAAATGCACAATGCCGACAAATTCCGAGGTAGAACGCTTTTTTAATCTAGAAACTACGCCTCTTTCGGGTTCTTGGGCAGATCGCCCTCAAGAGGAAAGCGCATCTCGGGCTCATCGGAGCGCGGAGCGGGCGTGTCCCCGAAAGCGTACTCGTCTTTCCCGGGCAGCACCGCGTTCAGCACGATGCCGGCAAGCGAGCCCACGGCAAGGCCGGAAAGCGAAATCGTGATTCCGCCAACGGCGAACACGATCGCACCCGCCGTGGAGTAGGCGATGCCGATAGAGAGCACGAGAATGAGCGCCGCGACGAGCACGTTGCGGCTCTTCATGAAGTCAACCTTGTTCTCGACGAGGTTGCGCACGCCAACAGCCGAGATCATGCCGTACAAAACGAGGGACACGCCACCGATGACGCAGGCGGGCATGGCCTCGATCACCGCTGCGAACTTCGGGCAGAACGAGAAGCAGATCGCAAAGACCGCGGCGATGCGGATGACGCGAGGGTCGAATACCTTGGTGAGCGCGAGCACGCCCGTGTTCTCGCCATACGTGGTGTTCGCCGGCGCGCCGAAAAGCGAGGCGATGATAGTGGCCAGGCCGTCGCCCAGAAGCGTGCGATGAAGACCCGGCTCGGCGATGAAGTTGCGATTCACCGTAGAGCTGATTGCCGAGATGTCGCCGATGTGCTCGATCATGGTCGCAAGCGCGAGCGGCATAATCGTGATGACGGCGGTAATGGCAAGCCCCGCGTCGAAGTTGCTTGAAAGCCCGAAGACCGTGTTCTCGAAGGCGACGGGGAACCCGATCCAAGGAGCGGCGGCGACGCCCGAGAAATCCACTTCGCCAAGCGCAACCGCAAGCGCATAGGAAACGAGCACGCCGAGCAGGATCGGGATGATCTTCACCATGCCGCGACCCCAGATGTTCGCGACGATGATCACGCCAATCGCGACGACGGCGACAAGCCAGTTCGTCGAGGCGTTCGCGATGGCCGAGCTCGAAAGGATAAGGCCGATCGAAATGACGATCGGGCCGGTGACCACGGGCGGGAAGAACTTCATCACGCGAAGCGCGCCGAAACCGCGGAAAAGCGCGGAGAGAACAAGGTACAGAAGGCCCGCACACGCGACGCCCAAGCAGGCGTAGGGCAAAAGCTCGGCCTCGCCATTCGGGGCGATGGCGGCATAGCCCGCAATGAAAGCGAACGACGAGCCGAGGAACGCCGGCACCTTCCCCTTCGAGAGGAAGTGGAACAAAAGCGTGCCCAAACCTGCGAACAGGAGCGTGGCGGAAACGGAAAGACCCGTGAGCACCGGGACCAAGATAGTAGCGCCGAACATCGCGAACATGTGCTGCAGGCCGAAGACGAGCATCTTGGGCTTGCCGAGCGTGGTCGCATCATAAATTGCGTCGGGGCTGTCCTCGGCTCCCATAGTAGGTACCGGTTTGTCGTTTTTCGCCACGAAGCTCTCCTTCTCTGGAAATTGTCACTGGGAGGCATTTTACACGCGCAGGACAAATGTCGGAGGGGTAAAGAATGAAAAAGGCCGGAAGCTTTTTGACTTCCGGCCTTTGATAATCATGGTGGTCGCTACAGGATTTGAACCTGTGACCCCCGCCGTGTGAAGGCGATGCTCTCCCGCTGAGCCAAGCGACCATTTCGTGTTGCATCGAAATATGTTCCTGATGCGAGGATTCATGATAGCGCTTACAGCAAAGACGCGCAAGGGGTAATTTCAACATTTTCATAAGCTCGGATACGGTATACTTTCGGAGCATGCATTTCCGCATAGAACGTATTAAGGGAGAGAAGATACCCATGAGCAACGAAGACAGCTTCCTCGCATCGAAGAAGCGCAGCGATGAAATTCGCGCCGACCTGGCCGAACACCCCGAGAAATACCTCATGTTGACCGGTGACCGACCCACAGGCCGCCTTCATCTAGGACATTACTTCGGCACGATCAGAGAGCGCGTGGCGCTGCAGAACCTGGGTGTCCCCACCCGCGTCGTCATCGCCGACTATCAGGTGATCACCGACCGCGATACGACCGCGAACATCGCCGACAACGTGCGCAATATGGTGATTGACTACCTGGCTTGCGGCATCGACCCGGAAAAGACCATCATCTTCACGCACTCGCACATCCCTGCCCTAAACCAGCTTATGCTGCCGTTCCTCTCGCTTTGCACCGAAGCCGAGCTTGAGCGCAACCCCACGGTGAAGGCCGAGCAGGAAGCGTCAGGGCACGCGCTCACGGGCCTGCTTTTGACCTACCCCGTGCACCAGGCCTGCGACATCCTGTTCTGCAAGGGCAACATCGTGCCCGTCGGCAAGGATCAGCTGCCGCATATCGAGCAGACGCGCCAGATCGCACGCCGCTTCAACGAGCGCTATGCGCAGGTCTTCCCCGAGCCCGACGGACTTCTGACCGATGCAGTGCTGATTCCCGGCCTTGACGGCCGCAAGATGTCGAAGAGCTACGGCAACGCCATCAGCCTCTCGGCAACCGCGGAGGAAACCGCGAAGCTTATCAAGAAATCGCAAACCGACTCCGACCGCAACATCACCTTCGACCCCGACAACCGACCCGGCGTGTCCGCCCTGCTTACCACGGCAGCACTTTGCACCGGACGCACGGAGGTTGAAATCGCGGAGGAGATCGGCGACGGCGGCTCGGGCACGCTTAAGAAGTACGTCACCCAAAGCGCGAATGACTACCTCGCCCCCATTCGCGCACGCCGCGAGGAGCTTATGCAGGACCCGGCGTATATCGCCGACATCCTGGCAGATGGCAACCGCCGCGCGAACGAGATTGCTAATGAGACGCTTGGCGAGGTTTGCGAGGCCATGGGAATGGTTTACACCGCCTAAGCGCAAGAGAGACGCTGCATGAAAAAGCGCCGTTGAGAGAGCTCGACGGCGCTTTGCTTTTTGTGGTGGGCCCACCCGGATTCGAACCGAGAACCAAAGGATTATGAGTCCCCTGCTCCACCGTTGAGCTACAGGCCCGTATGCATGTTGACTATTGTACCCGAAAGCGCAGCAGTCAAGAAAACTTCATACGCCGTTTGGGTAAAGATGTTCCACGCTCGCGATATTGGATAATAAAAAACCTGCTCAATGAGCAGGTTTCACAGTTTCAAAATGGCTCCCCAGATGATACCCAAGAAGAACCGAAACTCCTGTTCAACGGGCATGAAATCGCGATTGCGTTCCCGTTTGCCGCCTGATTCTCGATTCTGTGCGAACCTCAGGCGAACCTTGGTGATCGCTATGCGAGAAATATCGCACTATCCGGAATTATCATACTGTTTTATGCCTTTTCGGGTTTGCCCATGGCGTATACATACCGTCAACATGGATGCCAAGGCCATCCCTGAAATTATGCCACATCGGATCAATGATGAAATCTATCCCATGACGCCTAGCATATTTTGCAGCCGGAACAAAATCGCTATCACCAGTAATAAGGACGATTTGATCGGCAAATTTCTCGTGAGCAATAAGTGCAACATCGAGCCCAATCCTAACGTCAACGCCCTTCTGCTGTACGTCGAGGCAGAAGTCCTTCTCCGTTAAGCTGTCGGCGTCGCGTTTCCCAGTAGCGATATCTTTCATTGCCGAGCGGTTCATGACGTATTCGCATGAACCCTCCAATGCTTCGCCCTTCCTTATTGCAAGCTTCCTCTTTTTCGCAAGCTCCTTGAAGAACTCGGTTTTCCACTTGAAATCATCGGATTTGCTCAAGTCGATCGTCCTGCGGAGAAACGGGTGAAAGGCCTTCTTCCCTATCGGGTCGCAATCGTAGTAGAAGATTCGATAGAGGTCCGCACCCTCGTGCTCAGTATGCTTTTTGCAGTACTGGACCAGCTCCTCAGCCCTTGCCGACGGAGTTTTTACCCCTTTGAGAGATTTCGACCGCTTGAGGTAGAATCCCCCATCGACGAGAATCGCCATCCTTGCCATCCGCCCTCCTGTAAAGATAGAGCCTGAATATAAAACCCCCCTAGGCTCGGCACGTCTCAGATGTTAGAGAGGCTTACTGCTAGGGGGTTATCGGAGCGATGAACAGACACGGAGGAATGTTTATTCGCCGCCCTCATTATGCATAGAATGGTTTTTTGAGTCAAACATCATGACGCAATTTTTCAATTTCGATAACCCACCAAGGCGCGAAAAGCCCCGCGCGCCGTGGGTGACCCCAGGCGCGCGAGGCTTGCTGGTTCTGGCTATAGACTAGCCTAGTCTGGGCTCTAGTCTATGTCATAGTCTGTCAGAGCCTGTCAGAGCTTGTCAGAGCTCTACCCCAGCTTCTCGATGAGCTTGTCGAGCTTCGCGTCGACCGCCTTGATGTAGTCGGCGTTGTCGGCGCACTGCTTCCCGATCCACTTGATATGGTCGTGGTCGCATAGCTCCACGCCGCGACCTGTCGGGTCGTAGGTGCCAGTCACCTGCTCGTAGATAGTGGCCAAAAGCTTGTCCTGATGCTCGGTCAGCATGTCTTCCTCCTCTTCGGTCTCGTAGTAAGGTCGCACGACTCCGATGATGGAGCCGTAGCTGCGGGCACGTCGGTAGACGCCGCCTCCATTGCTCTGGGAGCCTCCGTTGCCGGGAGACGTGTTGCCCTCGATGGTCTGCATCCAACTCCCGTCGGGATGGTTCTCCTCGACGATGCCGATGTGGTCTGCCACACCGTCACCTTGCCAGTCGAACATGACGAGGTCACCAGGCTCGGCATCTTCGTTGCGGACGAGCCGCCCGGCATCGGCGTTGGCAGAAAGGATCCACGGGACGTAGGCGCCGGGAATGCCAGCCGCCGAGACGCCTGCCCAGTCGAGGCAATAGCTGGTGAACATGGCGCAATAGGGAACGCCGGACGTGCCGAAGTAGGAATCGCCTACCTTCTTGGCGTACCAACGCCCAAACACCGTGCCCTCTTCGGGATCAGTCCATCGGCTGTACCCGATCCACTGCTGGGCGCAGTACAGAACGTCGTTCGCTGTCGGCATACTCGACCTCCTTCACTGCGTGCTCGTCATCGGGGCCGTCGCCGGTGCCTCGCCCCGCCTCGACGAACTCCCTCATGAGGTCGCTTTCGCTCTCCTCGGCAAGACAGATCATCGCTCCTCCTTCGCGCCGGAGAAGTCGTCCTTCGGCTCGTCGTAGCCGAGAGCCTGGATGCTGTCCGCCACGCCGACGGTGGTCGGGTCGGCGACGACGCCCATAATCGCGAGCAGCGCGAAGACGCTGCCGACTATGGCCACCAGCTGTTCCTGAAGCTCGCCGAAGTCGAGGGCGACGCCGAAGAGCGCCGCCACCTGCTGCACGAGCAGCAGGACCGCGGGAATCAATGCCAGCCAAAACGTCTTGTTCTTGAGCCTGATCTTCCAGTTGATGCTCATTCCGAGCCCCCTATCTTGATGTTCTCCAGGCGGTCGACGCGCTGCGCGAGCTCGTCGTGCCGCCTCCACGCGGTCGCGGCGTCGTTCTCCAGCTTGAAAGTACGCTCCACGACCGAGTTGTGCTTCTCGACCTTCCCCGCAAGGCCGTCCGTCTTCTCCGACAGCCCCGCGAGCTTCTCCCCGTGCGTGCGCAGCTCGTCGCGGACGTCGGCGAGGTCGCTCTTGATCTCCGCTATGTCGGCCATCATGGCCCTCTGGCTCTCGGCGCTCGCCGCGAGCTGCTTGCTGACCGCCACGTACACGCCGCACACCCCCGCGATCGCCGACAGCACCGCGGAGAGCGCCGGCACGACGAGGGTCGACAGTTCCAGCTCTATCACGCGCCCCACCTAAGCCCTGAGGTACGTGACGGACCAGATCTCGTTCTCGCTGACGGCCTCGGTCACCTGCACGATCATGTCGTTCTCGCGCCCGAGCGTGCCCGACATGACGGGTGCCTTCCAGACCGAGTTGCGGCCGAAGACGACGCCAGCCTGGTACTTGGCCTTCGGGCACCCCGTCAGGGTCGCGCTCAGCCAGCCCGGCTCGTAGGCGTTGATGCGTCCCGCCATGAAGACGAGGCCGCCGCAGGCCGTGCACACGTCGACCGAGATGCGCGCGTCGGACGAGCTCACGGAGTAGCTTGTCTGCCCGAGCGCGGACAGCGGCGCCACCGTATCGAAGAGCTTCACGGGCGCGCCGGCGTTGATGCCGTCGAGCGGGATGCGCCAGAGCTTGAGGTCGTTCGCCGTCGCCTCCGGGTCGGCGGCGGTGTCCGTGGTGGGCGTGCCCTTGATCACGACTGGCGTGATGGACTCGATGCCCGCGCCCGTCTTGGCGTACCGCGCCACCACGAGGTCGTTGCGCTTCTGGCCCTGCGTGCCGCTCTGGACGGTCAGGCTGACGGCCGCCTGGTTCCAGAACCTCTTGCCGCCCACCATGCCCACGCCCGTGCCGATGAGACACGTGTTCGCGTTCGTCATGACCGCCTTGAAGTCGTCGCCCCACTTCATCACGCAGTCGCGCTTGCCGATGGTGGCCTCGTTGAGCGCCGCCAGGTCGTCGCTGGAGATGTGCGGCGTGCCGAAGCACGCGTCCACAGCCTCGAATGCCATGTCATGCCGTCCTTTCGTAGAGGAATGCGCCCACGGAGGGCCTTTCGACCCAGGTGCCGCCGTACAGCGTCCCCGGGTTGGTGTGTATCGCCGTCATGTAGACGGCGCCGACCGGATGCGCCGCCAGGAAGCCGGCGGCCGACGCGCTAGCCGCAAGGTTGACGGTTATGTCGGCGGACCCGTCGAACGTCGCGCCGCCCGTCGCCGCTCCCGTGAAGGTTATCTTGCGGGCCGTCTTGAGCTTGTTGGCCTCCGTCGCGCTGTCCGCCGACCCGATGAAGTGCCCGCTGCCCTCGTCGTCCCACGTGTAAAGGTGCCCCGTCCGCATCATCTCGTTCGCGGCGTTCCACACGCTGTCGCCGTAGATGTCGATGGAGCCCACGCGCTGCACCTTCCCCGGCGCGTCCGCCTTCTTGCCGAACGTGAAGCGCCATCCGTACGTGTTCGACGTCTGGTTCTCGTAGCCTCCGAAGGTGAGCGGCGGCAGGTCGACGACGTTCGGCCCGGGCCACCCGCCCATCTCCACGCGCAAGTCGCGATCGACCCACGTCCCCTTCGCGCCCACCGTCGACGTCTCGACGACGCACGTCAGGTTGCTGCCGCCCATCGTCGAGGCCCACACGAGGGTGCTCCTCGCGAGCCCGTACCGCCCGTCGGACGGCTCGTAGGTGATGCGCAGCATGTCTCCGTACGCGCCCGAGGCGTCGGGGCCGCCGAGCTTGTACCAGATGCGGGTGTCGCGCATCGATGCGAGCCTGCGCCTGTCCGCATCTCCCGCGCCGTAGTCAAGCCATGTGGCCCCGCCGTCGGTCGAGTACTCGACCTTGATGCCGGAGGCGGGCAGGAACGCGCTCAGGCACCGCCCGGCGCCCATGACGCCGAGGTGCACGGGCATCAGTCTGCCGGCGCTCGCGCGGCGCGGGGAGAACTGCACGTCGAACGCGGGATGGGCGTGCGACTTGGCCGCATAGACCGCGTCTGCCTTGGCCTTGATGTAGCTCCAAAGCGCGCTCACGGGGCGGCGGTGGTACGAGGTCGCGGAGGCTCCCCCGCCGACGACCTGGCTGATGTAGTAGTCCGCGTCCGATGGAGTGCCCGAGCCCGTCTCGAGCCTGTTAAGCGCCGAGCTCACGCCCGCCGCCGTGTCGTCGACCTTCTTCGAGAGAAGCTCGTCGACGATGGAGCGCAGCTTGGCGAACGCCTCTCGCCCCATCAGGCCGCGCGAGCCGCCCATCAGGCGAACCAGACCTTGACGTCGTTGGCGGTCACGTAGTCGACGTTGCTCTGGATGACGTCGAAGTCGCTGTCGGAGACGGAGGCGCCCTTCTCCTTGTTCGCGATGATCATGTCGCCGCTCTCGCACTGCTGCCCGGCGTACTCCCCGGCGGTGCGCACGAACCAGTACCAGCCGGGCTTGTACGCCGTCTTCACGATCTCGGTGTAGCTGTTCGCCGCTCCCTGGTAGGCGGCGGCGCTGGTGACGGCGGCGTTGACCGCGTTCTGCACGAAGGCCGTGGTCGCGAGCTGCGTGTTGTTGCTGCCCGCCGTCGGCGTCGGGGCGGTCGGCGAGCCTGTGAGCTGGGGCGAGGCCAGCGGCGCTTTCTTGTCGAGCTCCGCGCTGACGGCCTTGTTCTGGACGGGGTTGGCGCTGGTCGGAGAGAGCGCGGAGTCGATGGTCGGGTACGGCGGCACCTGCCACGTGCCGTCGCTGCGCAAAAAGCGCGTCGCCGCGCCCATCGCCGGTGCCGGCACCAGGCCGTGCGAGCCCGCCGCCGACGCGGTGGCGCCCTTGAAGTCGGCGTAGGTGGTGTCCTTCTCCTCCCGCCATTGCGCCGTGCCGTCGCTCGCCCACGCGAGGACCTGGCCCGCCGAGCCGCCTGCCGGAATGTGCTTGTTGCCCGGGGTCGTAGGGTGCGAGTAGTTGTTCGCGCCCTCCGACACGCCGTCCAGCTTCTTCTTGTCCGCCGCCGTCATGAGGCCGCGGGCGCTCTGGGTCGCGTCGGCGTAGGTCGTGTTCGTGTCCTTGTAGTAGGGCACGCCGTCGATGATGGGCGCGGGCGTGTAGCCGGCCGCGCTCGTCACGTCGCTTGTCGTCTTCACGCCGCCGAGCGTCCCCTTGCCGGCGGAGGGAAGGGCGTAGTTGTTCGCGCCCGCCTCCACGCCGTCCAGCTTCGCCTTGTCGGCGGACGTCATCGCGCCCGCCGCGCCCTGGCTCGCCGTCGGGATGGTCGCCGTGCCGATGATGGCCGGGGACGACTGCCCGTTCTTGAGCTGGATCTGCAGGCCGCTTATCTCGATGCCTGCGGCGAAGTTGCTCCTCGTCTGCACGGCCATCTCGCGCCCGGCGTCCTCGCTGAGAACGCGGCCGGTCGACGTCGCGCTCGCCGCATCGTACGGGACGTCGGTGGGGAGGTTTCCGTTTGCCATTGTCTTCCTTTCTCTCTCACGCGAACCATGCGTTCGCGTCGCGGGAGCCGGCGCACTCGACGCCGACGGTGACCCGCCGCTCGCTCTTGTCGACCGTCACGGGGTACGCGGCGGCGACCTCGCCCACGCTGTCGTCGGCAAGGTCCCCGACTGCCTTGCGCGCCGCGTCGGCCTTGGACTCCACGGCCGCGAGCGCCTCGGCGTCCACCTCGGCACTGAACGTGTAGTTATCCAGCGTCAGGCCCTTGCCCGCCAGGTAGGCATGCCCTCCCCCGCTGCTCTCGGCGGTGCCGCTGCTGCTCGTCTTGGTGGTGGTCTCGCTGCCGACCTCGTAGCTGTACGTGGGCACGCCGCGCGAAACCTTCACGATCTTCTTCGCCACGGTCGCCGTGACGGTGCGGCCGTGCGCGTTGTCGCGCGCCGAGATCACGTCGCCCACGTCCACGTCGATGTCGTCGTGCACCTCCACCTCGACGCTGCCCTGCGTCTGGTACTCTTGCAGCTTCTTGCGGCCCTCCTCCTCCAGCTTCTCCTCGTCGGCGTTGCTGTAGTCGTAGAGCGCCGATATCTCGTCGACCCCGAAAAGGCTCTGCGTGTGCGAGACGTTGCCCGCCTCGTCTGCGTAGAAGTGCACGACGGCGCGCTCCTCCAATTCGCCCGTTCCTGCGCAGATCAGGTGGTTCACGCATCGGTGAACCGAGGTGAGCGTGAAGTCCAAAAGGTCGGAATCGACCTTGCTCGCGTAGTCCACCGCAGGCGGCAGCGAAATCTCCACCTTGCCGTCCTTGCGGCGCATCGAGACCTTGCGGCCGTTCGCCTTCGCGAGCGCCCTGAGGCCGCTGTAGCCGTCGCAGAAGCGGTCGAAGGCGAAGCTCACCGCCGTGTTGTCGGGAGCGGCCGAGAAGAGGCCTGGTAGCCCCATACGCTCGACGAGCGACGCGAGCACCTCGCCCGCCTTCCCGTCGACGCTGAGGTGGGCGCTGCCGTCGTCTGGGAGCAGCCGCTTGCCTGCCAGGATGCCGTGCCAGGTGCGGCCCTTGCACGTCACGGTGCCCGACGCGTCGCGCCCCGCCTCGAAGCTGGCCTCGTCCACGACTCCGCCGTACTCGCTGTCGTCGACGAAGACGAGCTGGCCCTCGGTCGGGGCGACGTCTGCGCCGCATTCGAGCGTGAAGGCGTTCTCGTCGCTGCCGAACGCGAGGTCGAGCGAGAAGTCAGAGAGCTCGCGCACGTCTCCCAGCTCGGAATCGTGCACCACTAGGACCATGGCGGCTCCCCCTCCTCCTCGTACCACGTCAAGTCGAAGCCGAAGGACTTGTCCCACTCGACCTCGTGGGTGCCCGCCGATGCGGGCTGGAATATGTACTCGCCGCCGCCGAGGCCCTCGCCCCTGCGCGCCTTGGAGAAGGCGTCGACGGTCGAGCCGTCGGCGTTGACCAGGGTCACGGCGCGCGGAACCGCGAGCGGGTCGACGACGAGGTAGCCGCCCTCGGAGATGGTCAAGTCGACCCTGTACCAATTGCCGTCGATGCGTATCGACGGATTGACCGCGGGACCGTAGATCGTGAACTTCAGCGGGGTCGCGCCCCACTCGCCCACGTCGATGTAGCTGCGCGCCGACGGCACGCCGAGGTCGCAGGGCAGGTCGTAGGGCAGATCGAGCCAGTCGCCGTCGCCCTCGGTCGCGGTAAGCGGTTCGAAGGGCACCGTGTGTCCTCGCCGCCACACGCCGTCGAGGAGCACGACGGTCAGGCTCATCGCCACGTGGTCGCGCGAGATGGAGGACGGCTCGGCCTTCGTGACGTAGGCGCGCTGCGACCACCCGTCCAGCGACAGGGACCCCGGCGTGCCCTTGGCCATGTCCCTGTCCGCCAGCCTGCGCAGCTCGTCGGCCGACGAGCGGTCGAGGAACGCGACGCTCATCGAGCACTCGCGCGCGCTGCGCGTCGCGCCCACAAGCGAGAGGTGCCCGATGGAGTACCCCCACTCGCGGCCGCGGATGCCCGCGGCGGTCCCGGCGAGCGCCGAGCGGCAGTCGAGCGACACCTCGGCACCGCCCGTGCCCGATATGTAGGAGAGCCTATGCATAGGCAGCCGCCTTCCTGACCTTGCGGCCGAACTCCTTCTCCCCCATGACGGGGGTGCAGTCGGCGATGATCGCCGGGAGGTTGCGCGAGAGCCACGCGATCACCTCGGAGCCGCCGCCGTCCGCCTCGATGCCCTCGCCGATACCCCGGAGCACGGACGGCCGCAGCGGCACGACCGCCTCGGGCCCCGCCTCGCCGACGCCGATCACCGACGCCGAGCTGAAGACGCCGCCCTTCGCGTACCAGTCGACCGCCACGGACGGGACCGACCCCGACTCGGGGTCGAACCTGCCGTCGAGGCGGAAGTGCGGCAGCGCGCCCACCTCCATCCTCGGGATGGTCAGGCGCATCGACGACACCGTGGCGCTCATGAGAGCGCAGGCCGCCGACACCGCGGAGGCGGCGGCGGAGGAGGAGCTCCTGGCCGAGCTCGCGAAGTCGGAGAAGGAGGACTGCCCCGCCGTCGCCATCGACTGCGCGGCCATCTTCGTCTGGTCGAGGCCGCTGCGAGCCTCCTCCGTGGCCGCCTCGACCGCCGACCCCATCGAGCCGACGGAGCTCGACGCCGAGGAGCATGCGCCCGCGAAGGCCTCCATAGCGGGAGTGCCCGCGAGCAGCCCCGGCACGGCGGCTGTTGCCGCTGCCGCGAGGGCTGCGACGCCGCCCGCAGCGCCGGGGGCGGAGTCGGCGACCGTCGGGAGCGCCGAGCCCATCGCCTCGAAGCCGCTCGCCGCGAGCAGCACCGAGGCCGCGATGAGCGTCATGCCCGCCGCGAGGGCTCCGACTCCGACGGCGAGCGCCGCGATGCCGACCGCGAGGACCAGGACGCCCGCGCTCAGGACGAGCGTCGCCGCAGCAGCTGCGACGACGCCCACGGCGAGGGCAGCGATGCCGACGGCCGCCACGAGCGAGCCTGCGCCGAGGACGAGCATCCCAGCGCCGAGCGCCGCTATGCCGACCGCGGCGGATGCGCCGTAGGCGGAGACGACGGGGAGCATCGGGGCGAGCGCGGCGAGGCCCGCCGTGGCGAGCAGGATGCCCGCGCCCACCATGAGCACCGCCGCGCCGAACGCGACCAGGCCGACCGCGCCCGCCGTGAGGGCGGTGCCAAGGGCCGCGACTCCGAGCGCGAGGGCCGCGACGACGGCCACCATGCCGAGTATCGCGACCGCGGCTCCCGGGCCCGCCGAAGCCACCTGGATGGCGGCGGTCGCCAAGAGCAGGATGCCCGCCGCCGCCAGAGCGACGCCAGCGCCCACCAGGAGCACTGCCGCGCCGAGCGCGAGGACCTGCCTCGCGGACAGGCTGGCGGCCGTGCCCGCCGCCGTCTCGCCGCCCGCCATCGCGGTGAGCCCGCCTGCGGCGAACGTCGAGAGGGCCGACACCGCGGTCAAGGTGCCCGAGAGCGACTTGACCGCGCCCGCGACGGCGGAGGCGGCCTTCATGGCCACGAACCCGACCGCGAGGGCGCGGACGGCGGGGGCCGCCTTGGCGGCGTTGTCCTTCAGCCATGCCGCGCCGTCGGCGATCTTCTGGACGATGGGGTGCGCGGCGTCGAGCGCGGACTTCAACGTGTCCGCCGCCCCCGCCGCGTCGCCCGCCCCCGGCTCGATGCCGAGGACAGCGGCGGCGAGGTTCCCCGCTGCCCCCGCCGCGTCGAGCGCCGCCCCGCCGAGGAGCGACAAGCCGTCGGAGAGCGCCTGGACCGCGCCGTTGTCCGCGCACTTCGCGAGGAAGTCGGCGACGGAATCCCCGATGCCGTCGATCACCCCTCCCGCCGCGGACATGCCGCCCGTTATGATGGGCTTGAAGGCGTCGAGCACCTTCGTCCCAGCCGAGACGGCGGACGCCTCCAAGTTGCCCATCGCGCCCTCGATCGTCGCCGTCGAGGTTGCGGCCTCCTTGGCGACGTCGGTCATGCCGAGCTGCATGATCGCCTGGTTGAACTCCTCGGCGGATATCTCGCCATGCTCCATGGCGTCGCGGAAGTTGCCCGTGTAGGCGCCGTTTTCCCTCATGGCCTCCTGGAGCTTGCCCGACGCGCCGGGGATGGCGTCGGCGAGCTGGTTCCAGTTCTCGGTCGTGAGCTTCCCCGCGCCCGCGGTCTGCGTCATGACCATGGCGACCGACTTGAAGGTGTCGGCGTTGCCGCCCGCGACGGCGTTGAGGTTGCCCGCCGCCTCGGCGAGCTGGGCGTAGTCGTCCACGCCGTTTGCCGCGAGCTGGGCCGTCGTGTTCCTGATGTCGCCGAGGTCGTAGATGGTGTCGTCGGCGTACTTCTGCGTCGACGCCGTCAGGGCCTCGATGGTCGAGGAGTCCACGTCGCCGAAGCTCAGCGTGCTCGCGAACTTCTGCGCGGAGTCGGACGCGCCCGCAATCTCACCCGAGAGCCCCGAGAGCGCGCTGAACAGCTTGGTGCCGATTGCGGATGCCGCTCCACCCACCGCGCCGGCAACGACCGCCATCTTCGCGCTGAAGCCGCTCGCGGCAGCCGAGCCCGACCTGAACTCGCCCGACAGGCTCTTGACCGTGCCGGCAAGCCCGCCTAGCGCCGATTTCGGCTGCTTGGAGGCGTTGGCGAGCCTGCTCTGCGCGGACGCGAGCTTCTCCTCGGCCTCCTTTGCGTTTTCGGACGCCCTCTCCTGGTTGTACTTCGCCTGGATGAGGTTTCGCTCCGCGCTAATCGCCTGCGAAGAGCTCGATCCGTACTTCGCGAGCGTCTCGTTGTACTTTGCTTGCGCCGCCTCGGTGGACAGCGTCGCGGTCTTGGCGGAGACCATCGCCGATTTGAGGTCCGCCGCCGCAGTATCGGCCTGGGCTTGCAGGGCTTTGAGGGCGTCACCGTTCGCCGACGAGGAAAGCCCCGAAGAGAACGCCTCGCCCGCTCCCGTCCCGGCGCTCTTGAACTTCGAGAGCAGGCCGCCGGACGCGGGGTTCGCCCCGTCGGCGAACGACTTCGAGAACG
>NZ_CAKTTZ010000047.1 GCF_934617235.1 uncultured Ellagibacter sp.
ACCTCGAATGCGGCGACGCCATGGTCTACTGGACCAGGCAGATCGCCGACATGTCAACGGTGGTTTAACATAGAGCTGGGCGTTCCTATGTACAAATATGCGCGAAGTGCGTACCTTGCTAGCGCGTAAGTTAGTTTGCCGTTTCCAGCTATACGAATAAGCCCAGTTCGTCAGAGCGAAGTCTTTTGGTTTAATGGGGGGTGTTTCCAAGGGTACGCACTTCGCGCATATTTGTACATGCGCCCCGAGGTAGTGACGTCTCCAGGTTGCTTGTGGCTATGGTGGGAGAGGGGGAGGGCAACCCCGCAAGGTACCCGGCAGTTCTTGCTCTTTGAAAGTTATGCCCCACTTGTGGAATTGATTATCTGTGCGCTTGTATCGCGCCCGTTCCCCTTTACAATGCAAAAAAACGCGCTTTCCTTAGGGGAGCTGCGCCATAATGCCGCCAATCATATGCAATCTCAACTACAGAAGGAGGGGCGGGCTTGAAAAACGTCCTGCGCGTTCTCAAACGCGATTTCCTTCGCATTCTGAAAGCACCGGCGTCGATCGTCGTCGTGCTTGCACTTATCGTCCTGCCTTCCCTCTACACGTGGTTCAACGTCGTCGGCTTCTGGAATCCTTACGGCAACACCGGTAACCTGCGCGTTTGCGTGGTGAACGAAGACGAGGGCTCGTCGAGCGACCTTACCGGTGAGCTTAACCTTGGCGACATGGTCGTCGAGCAGTTGCATGAAAACGACCAGCTCGGGTGGGATTTCGTCGATTACGATACCGCCATGGAGGCGGTGAAATCGGGGCAGGCATATGCGGCGTTCGTGCTGCCGAGCGACTTCTCCGCCGACCTGCTCACATTGCTTTCCGGCGATTTCCAGCAGCCTCAGCTTGAATACTACGTGAACGAGAAGATGAATCCCGTGTCGCCGAAGATCACCGACACGGGCGCGAACACGCTCGACAACACGATCAATTCGACATTCGTCGCCACCGTCGCGAAAACGGTGACCGACGCCCTTGGCGAGGAAATAGGCGTCGCGCAGGGCAAGATCGATGATGCGCATACGAACGCCCTTGCCGGGGTCGACAAGGCGCAACAGTCCATCACCGGCGCGCGCGATTCCGTCCAGGGGCTTCGCGACGC
The DNA here is from genome assembly GCF_934617235.1 of uncultured Ellagibacter sp. GTDB lineage: Bacteria > Actinomycetota > Coriobacteriia > Coriobacteriales > Eggerthellaceae > Ellagibacter. The sequence continues at coordinate 1,142 of NZ_CAKTTZ010000047.1, forward strand.
GGCCGACCAGTCGCAGTCGAAGGTTGTCGATGCTGCCTCGCTGCTTTCCGATGCGGACGAGGTGCTTGACGATATAAGCGGGCAGATGCTTATCGTCCAATCGCTCATGGGCACCACGCAGACGGACGTTTCAAAGCTCTCATCGGGCCTTATGGGCGCGATGGACGCGGGATCGATGTACCTTTCCCAGTCTGCGGCCAAGGTGAACACGGCGATTGGCGGCGCTGCAGGTTCGGTGACGGAGGCGCAGGGGCGCGTCGACGGCGCAATTGCGCAGGGCAACGCCATGGTTTCAGCGAGCCAGGCGGTCATCGTCCAGATGGAGGCGCTCGTTGGCCAGATGGACGACAGCGATCCCAATAAGGCGAATCTCGAGCAGGTGATTGAGCACCTGAAGCAGGCGAACACGAACGCGTCGCAGTCGCTCTCCGAACTCTCCAAGATGAACACCGACATGGGCAATGTGGCAACGTCGGTCGCTTCGGCGTCCGATTCGGTGAACACCGCCGTGCAAACCACCATATCGAATGCGGACTCCTACCGCGGGACGCTCTCTTCCGAGACGTTTCCCGCCATCAACGCGGGCGTGGGGAACTTAAACGTTGCGGTGGGGAACTTGGCTGCAGCAGCATCGGCGCAGCGCGTGCTCGTCAGCCAGGCGATCTCGCTCACCGACCAGCTTTCCAGCACGCTGGACACGGCCAAGGACGCCCTCGTCCAAACCGACGGCGTGCTCGCCGACTTGCAAGCGAGCATCGACACGGTGAAGACTGACCTCGTCGCGCTGAAGACCTCGACGGCGATCACCGACTTTTTCGGCGACGGCTCGACGATCGATGCCGAGAAGGTGGCGAGCTTCATGCAGTCGCCGACCGAGGTGAAGACGGAGTACCTCTTCCCGCTGAATGCGTACGGCTCGGGCATGGCGCCGCTGTTCATCAACATGTCGCTGTGGATCGGCGTGTTCATGCTCATGGTGATCATGCGAATCGAAGTGGACGACGAGGGCATAGAGAACCTCACGGCCGCGCAGCGCTACATCGCGCGCTATCTGTTCTTCGGGGGGATGGTGTCGCTGCAGGCGATCGTGTGCTGTCTTGGGTGCCTCGTCATCGGCGTGCAATGCGAATCGGTGGTGCTGTTCCTGTTGACGGCGGTGATCGCGTCGCTCACGTATCTGGCCATCCAGCTGACGCTGTCGACCACCCTCCAGCACATCGGCAAGGGTATCTGCGTGATCTTGATCTTCGTGCAGATTCCGGGTGCCACGGGCCTCTATCCCATCGAGATGACATCGCCGTTTTTCCAGTTCATCTACCCGTTCTTCCCGTTCACCTACGGCATTAATGCCTTGCGCGAGACGATTGCCGGGTTCTACGGCCTCGAATGGGGCTCGTTCATCGCGCATTTGGGAATCTTCTTCGCGATCTTCCTTGCGATCGGGCTGGCTTTAAGGCCGTATTTCTCGAACCTCATTCGCCTGTTCGCGCGCGAAATCGAGCGCTCCGACATTATTAACGGCGAGGAAGTGCACTTGCCCGAGCGCCGTTTCCGCGTTGCCCAACTCGTGCGCGTGCTTTCCGATCGTGAGGATTTCCGTCATCACATTTCCGACCACGCTGCGCGGTTTATCCGCTGGTATCCGCGCTTGAAACGCGGCGCGCTCATCGTCGGCATTGCGGTGCCTGCAATCGTTGCCGTCGTGTTTGCGGTGACGGCGATGGAGAAGGTTGTCGTCTTGACGCTGTGGCTTGTGTGGCTCGTGCTCGTGCTCGCGTTTTTGGTGGTGGTCGAGTTCATTCGCGACAACATCGAGCGCCAGGCGTCGCTGAACGCCATGACCGACGACGAGGTCCGCACGCTGTTCGCGGCGCGCAAGGTGTTTATGCAGCCTGCCGTGGCGGGCGCGTCTGCCGGTGGTGGGTCGTCGCGGCGCGCCGCCCAAGTGTCCTCGCGGACAAGCGCGCTTGACGAGAAGGAAGCCGCCGAGCTCGATGCGCTCATGGCCGAGTTGCTTTCGCGTGGAAGCAAGGCGGTTGTGGGCAGGCACGCTCACGGGAAGACCGCGCATGCGGAGAACAATGGCGCTGAGGGTGTTGCGGGTACTGCGGGCGCTGGGAATCCTGCGGGCGCGAAGACGGAGGGCCTGGAGGGTGCCTCGAGTGCTGCTGATACCGCGGGTGCTCCTTCCGAAGGCAGTGTGAAACCGCAGGTGGCGATGGATTCTCAAGCCGTCAACGACAACGCGGCTCCTGTGGGTGCGCACGCAATCCTCGGATCGGATTGTGCTCCTTTAGGCGCGCATGCTGCCCCAGATGCCGACAAGGCTTCCACGGGTGCCCACGCCGCCGTTCGCAAGGGGAAGGCAGCGTCGGGGGCGCACGCGGCACCAAACGACGCGTTCGGGAACGCGCCTGCTGCAGGGGATACCCCCGCCGCGGGCGATTCCGCGCCTGGTGGCAAGGCTGCCGTGAGCGATTCTGCGCCTGAAGGCGACGCTGACGCAGGAGGTTTTGCGCCTCCTTCCGCGTCTGGCTCGAAATCGGAAGAGAACGGGGAGGTGCGATAGATGAAGAATATCTGGCGCATCTTCAAGACCGACATGAAGCACCTGTTCAATAACTCGATCACGGTGATTATCGTGATCGGGCTCGTGTTCTTGCCGTCGATTTTCACGTGGTACAACGTCATCGCCTGCTGGGACGCGTTCGGCAATACGGGCAACCTCACCGTCGCCGTGGCGAACACCGACGAGGGCTACGAGAGCGACCTCGTTCCGCTCGAAATCAACGTTGGCGACCAGGTTGTGAGCGCGCTTCGGGCAAACGACCAGCTCAATTGGACGTTTACGTCCGAGGAAGACGCAATTGACGGCGCGCAGTCCGGGCGCTATTACGCCGCTGTGGTGATTCCCAAAAGCTTTAGCCGCGATATGATGACGTTCTACTCCGACGAGGTCGAGCACGCGAGCATCATCTACTACGCCAACGAGAAGAAGAACGCCATCGCCCCGAAGGTCACCGATCAGGGTGCTGACCAGGTGTCGAACCAGGTGAATCAGGTGTTTCTCGAAACGCTTTCCGACGTGGCGCTCTCTATCGTGTCGTCGCTTTCGAAGTATTCTCAGGATGCCGATTTGAGCGGCGCGGTGGGGACGCTTGCCGACCATGTGGACAATATGGCGGGGCAAATGATGGGCGCGGCGTCGGTTCTGGGCATGTATTCCCAGCTCATTGATTCGTCGCAGTCGCTCATTTCGCAGTCTGGCACGCTGCTCGGGCAGGCGAGGGACGAGGCGTCGAATGTTGGCGACATCGCGAAGGACAGCGGCGCGACCGTTTCCGATATCGCAAGCGCGCTTTCGACGTCGGCCGATTCCCTTTCGCAGGCCATCGACGCGTCCGCCGAAAGCTACAAGGGAATCAGTGCGCAGATCAGCGACGTGTACGACAGCACGGGCGAGCTGACCGACGACACGGCGCAGCATTTGCGCAACCAGGCGGCGGTGGTGGAGACCGAGATCGGGGATTTGAACTCGATCATCAGCGCGCTCGAGGGAATACAAGGAAGCATCGATGCGCAGTACGTCCCCCTTGTTGAGAGCATGGTTTCCCAGCTGAAGCAGACGGTGTCGCTTCTTGAGCAGCTTACGGATTCGCTTTACAAGGCAGCTGACGGCATTCAAGCGGGCTACGGCGATGCCGTCACTCAGCGTGCCGAGATTCAGGAGTTGGCGGATAAAGCTGCGAACAGCCTCAACGATGTGAAAACAGACTATAACGACAACATCAAGCCCGGCTTGGATGAGCTTTCCGCATCGGTGTCGGGGATGGTCTCCACGCTTCAGGATAGTGCCGCGAAGCTTAACTCGGCAAGTAGGGACCTAAGTGGAGATGCCGATTCCGTCGCCACGAAGCTCTCGGACGCGAAGACGAAGCTTGCCAACGCGCAAACCGAGCTTACGTCAACGGCGAGCGAGCTCACGACTCTGAGCGGCAACCTCCGCTCAGCGCTTGCAAGTGGCAATGTCGAGAAGTTGCGCGAGGTCATCGGTTCGAATCCTGCGGTGCTTGCCTCCGCTATAACGACGCCTGTGGCGCTCGACCGTCACGCGCTGTTCCCGGCCGACAACTTCGGCTCGCAGATGGCGCCGCTTTACACGACGCTTTCGCTGTGGATCGGCTCGCTGCTCATGATGGTGGCGATCAAGCCGGCGGTCTCGAAGCGGGGACTGGCCGAGCTCGACAATCCCAAACCCCGCGAGCTTTATTTCGGGCGCTACTGTGTGGTTGCGGTGCTCTCGCTTCTGCAGACCACGTGCGTGGGGCTCGGCAACATGCTGTTCTTGGGCGTGCAGGTGAGCCATCCGCTGCTGTTCATGGTGTGCTTCTGGGTGTCGGGTCTGGTGTATTCGCTGTTCATCTACACCTTGGTGCTTGCGTTTGCGAACCTGGGCAAGGCGATCGCCGTTTTGTTCCTCATCTTACAGGTGACAGCGGGCGGCGGCGCATACCCGTTGCAGGTGCTGCCCGAGTTCTTCCAGATTGCAAGCCCGTTTATGCCGGCGACGCACACCATCAACGCCATGCGCGCGGCTATGATGGGCATCTATAACGGCGATTTCTTTACCGAGATGGGCATGCTGCTCCTGTTCGTGCTGCCTTCGCTTTTGCTTGGGCTTGTCCTGCGCAAGCCGCTCGAGGGTTTCATGGGCTGGTTTGTGGAAAAGGTCGAAGAATCGAAGATGATGGCGTAGGCGCATGAACTGCGGGCGCGGCTCAGCTCGCCCGCGGCTGGTCGCGCCGCGGCGCCTGCTATCCGAGTTCGACGTAGTCCGCGCCGTCGATGCGCAGGTCGGCGTTGTAGAATGCCAAAAGCGCGCGGGTCGCGAGCGCTACGTCGCGCACGCCGATCGTCTCGAAGCTCGAATGCATGGCGAGCTGCGGCAGGCCGACATCGACGCCGTGCATGCTCACCTGGGTATTCGACAAATTCCCCAACGTGGAGCCGCCCGGTGAGTCGCTCCTGTTTGCGAAGGTCTGGTAGGGGATTTCTGCGTTGTCGCAAATCGCGCAGAACACGGCGCGGCTGAAGGCGTCGGTGCAGTACTTCTGGTTGGCTGCTTCCTTCACCACGATGCCCTGGTTGAGGAACACGCGATTGCCCTCGTCGAACCGCTCGGGGTGGTTGGGGCTCACGGCGTGTGCGTTGTCGCAGCTCACAAGCATTGATTTCGCGATGGCGCAGCGCAGATCCTCGGTGGAGTAGCCCAGCGCCGCATTCAGGCGCGAAAGCGTGTCGGCAAGAAGCGTCGACATGGCGCCCTGCTTGGTGTTCGAGCCGACCTCTTCGTTGTCGAAGCACGCGAAAACTGTAATAGCGCGATCGTTCTTGGCGGCGAGGAAGGCTTCGAGCGCAGTGTGTCCGCAGGCCAAGTCATCGAACTTCGCAGCGGAGGCGAACTCGTCCGCTGCGCCCCAGATGCACGGTTGCTGTCGGTTGACCAGGAACAGGTCGCGCGCGACGATGTCGCTCTCGGTGATTCCCAGCTCATCAGCGACTATGGCATCGAGAGGGGTTTTCCCAAGCGCACCCGCGGAGAAGAGTGGGCAGAGGTCGACCTGACGATTCGGGGAGAACTGCTGGTTGATGTCGCGTTGGATATGCGGCGGCATACTGGGGATAAGCGCGAGCGGTTTGGTGGATTCGTACAGGCGGCTTTCCACGCGGCTGCTGTTTCGGACCATCACGCGGCCCGCAATGTTGAGGGGTCTATCGAACCACGTGTAGTCGATAGTGCCGCCGTACACCTCTACGTTGAGTCTTCGAGATGACCCTGGTCCTGCGAGCTCGGCATTCGATTTCACCTTGAAAGTGGGTGAGTCGCCGTGCGATGCGGTGATCTGGAAGTGGTAGTTGTCGAGCGAGGTTGCGACCTTGAAGGCGATGACGCTCGAGTTGTTGCGTGTCGTGTAGTATGCGCCGCCTTGCTCGATGCTCCACGGCTGGGTTTCGGGGAGGTAGGTAAATCCTGCCGCGGTCAGGCGTTTTCCGATTGCTGTGGCTGTGTGGAACATGCTCGGGCATTCGCCGATGAAGCCGAGGAGTTCATGCGCTGCGCGGATGTCCTGCGGCGTTGGTTCGATGTTGCCTGCGCGGGCGTCCTGCTGCGTTGGCTCGGCACTGCGTTGGTTCTCTTGCGTCATTCTGGTCGTCCCTTCGAATCGAATCGCTTCAGTCTAGCACGACTCGGTCTGGTGTGGCCCTGACCTGCCCAGGGGCTGCTCCTGTTGGTTCGACCGACCCGAGCGGTCAGCTTGGTCGGCTCGCTTCGTCGAGGCGGGCCCGCCTCGCGCCCCGCCACCGACACCACCGCTGCGCGGGGTCTCGCCGGATGCCCGGTTCGGTTACTTGCTGCTCTTCGCGGCGCCTCGGGCTGCCTGCTTTGCTGAGGAGAGGACCGCTCCTGTAGCTCTTTTCAGGCTTGTGAACAGGGGTTTCGCTTCACAAGCAACGCTTTTTGCGGCGCCGCTTACGACATGGGCGGCTGTGGTGGCTCCTTGAGTGAAGCCTTTTGCGACCTCGGGAGCGCTTGTCGCTGCCATCTCGGCGGCTTCTCGCGCTATGGCTCCCGTTTTAAGGGCGGCGTCCTTCGCCTTTTCGCCCGCTTTGCCCGCTGTTTGTTTTGCGGCGTCTGCGGCGAGACCTGCCGCCTTGGAGGCCGCCTCGTCGAGGCGCTCTTCCAAAGGAGTTGCCGCGCGCCCCGTGTAATTACGATTTCCCTTGCTCACAAGTGCCGCGCCGCCGACGATTGCCGCAACACCCGGTCCGGGGAGAACGAGCATGGGAATGCCCGCCGCCGTAAGCGCACTTCCAGCAGCGACCTGGGCTACGCCCTTTGCCTTCTTTGCAAACGTCGATTCGCCTTCCATGGGAAGGACCTCCGGAATCACGACCTGGCTTTCTGTGGGTGTTGCGTTTTCGGGCATTTCGGCTCCTCCGTTCGGCTTTGTGCTAAGGGTAGCGGCGCTAAGGGCGGAAACGTCCTTTTGAAACGAATCCGTTGCCGAGAGTTACCAAGTGTTATCGTCGGTTGCCGCCGAGATCGCTGGGCGCTACCTCGGGAGTCTGGGTTTGCCCGTCGAGTGGACGACGGGCAGGGGGAAAGCGGCGCTGCCCCATCTCTTGCGGCGGTTGAGCCATGCATGGTTGCTCGCTTCAGGTGTTCCCTCTTTGCCCAGGTCGGATGCTTATGTGGAATCATCTGGCCTTCGGTTCGCCCATCGAGCTCATGCGTTATACTGCTTGCCACAGATAATGGACAGTTCGAAAACCTCCTGTCGGTAAACAAAACTAGGGAGCGTCGAATGTCGCTGGCGAGTCATGCCAGGGCGTTCGGTGCGTTATGCGAGAACAAGCGGCTTAGGCTGTCATTGGTATCTCTCGTGCGATTATTGCGGGTTGCAGATACCTCGGATGGTGTGCCTGCGGCTGTGTGCGAAGCTGTTCTGGTCGAGCGGACGCGCTTGCGACGTCCAGTGCCTTGCGCGTGCGGCGCATGCGGCGCACGCGGCATGTTCGTGGTGTGCAATGCATGGCGCCCGCGTCATCGTCGTTTGCGGCATTTGGCGTTCGGCGGCTCGCGCGACCGTTACTTGGCGTTCTTGCGACCTGGGTTTGCCTGCGGTGGTTTTCGCTTACGTGAAAGGTGCGCCGATGTACGGGCTTAAGACCGAAAGCAGCTTCGATGCCGCTCATTTCCTTACCGACTATCATGGCAAATGCGAGAATCTCCACGGTCACCGCTGGCGCGTGGTCGCGTATCTGGAGCAGGAGGAGCTTCAGACGCAGGGCACGCACAAGGACATGGTGATTGACTTCGCCGACTTCAAGGGCGCTTTGCGCGACTTGACCGAGGGCTTCGACCACTCGTTTGTGGTGGAAGAGGGGTCGCTCGCTCCCGATACGCTCGCGTGTCTTGAGCGCGAGGGCTTCTCGCTTTCGATCGTTCCCTTCCGCACGACGGCGGAAAACCTCGCCCGCTATTTTTACGGGAAGCTTGCGGATGCGGGATTCCCCGTGTCGCAGGTCGACGTGTACGAAACCCCCAACAACTGTGCGATCTACCGTGGCTAGCAATCGAGATAGTGCAGGTTCGCAGGCACAGGCTCCAGACGAGGCGAACGCAGGTTCGCAGGCGCAGGTCGTGCTGGGGTGCGATGCTGCGGACGTGCGCGAATCGGGTCGTGAGGTTGCGAACTTGCAGGCGCAGGTCGCGGGCGAGTTGGTCGCAGGGCTGCAGACGCAGGCTGTGGGCGAGGGAATCGCGGACGCGCAGGTCGCGGCCGTGACGGGGTGCGATCTCGCGGGCGAGCCGACTGTCGCGTGCTCCCCAATCACGGACGGGTCGGCTACACCTGCGTCCCTCCAACCGGTTGCAGACCGCCTGTTCCCCGTTGCCGAGCGCTTCATCAGTGTGAATGGGGAAGGGCGCGCCGCGGGCAAACTTGCCGCTTTCATCCGCTTCACGGGATGCAACCTGACGTGTTCGTACTGTGACACCATGTGGGCAAACGCGCCCGCCGCCGCGGATTGTGCCGAGCGCGCATCGGCCGCTGACCTTGTCGCGTGGGTTCGCGAGACGCGAGTAGAGTGCGTGACCCTCACGGGCGGCGAGCCCGCGCTGCAGCCTGAGCTTCCCTGCCTGGTGCGCGCGCTGCTCGCCGAGCTCGGCCCCCTTGAGCGCGGGCTTCGGGTGGAAATCGAGACGAACGGCGCCACTGACCTGCATGAACTCGCAAGGTTGCGCGACGAGTGCGCGTCGCTTCCCGGCCACCTTACGCTTACGGTGGATTGGAAGCTGCCCTCAAGCGGCATGGAGGGTCGCATGTTGCGCGAGAACTTCACGCTCCTCGATGCGCGCGATACCGTGAAGTTTGTCTGCGGCGGGGAAGGCGACCTGGACCGTATGCTGGAAGTATCGCGCGAGCTGGGGCTTCCCAATCGCGTGCCGGTGTATTTAAGCCCCGTGTTCGGGCGCCTCGACCCCGCGCGCATCGTGGATTTCATGCAAGAGAACAACCTCACCTGGGCCACCGTGCAGTTGCAGCTGCACAAGATCATCTGGCCGGGTGTCGAGAAGGGAGTGTAGCCTCGTGGCCACTATCGCAGAAAAGGCGCTCGTTTTGTGCTCGGGCGGCGTGGATTCCACCACGTTGCTTGCCATGGCGGTTTCCCGCTACAGCGCCGAAAACGTGTACGCGCTTTCTATTTCCTATGGTCAGCGCCACAGTAAGGAAATCGAGAGCGCGAAGGCGGTCGCCGCGCATTACGGCGTGGAGCAGCGCTTCTTGGACTTGGGGGCCATCTTCGCCGACAGCGATTGCAGCCTGCTTTCGCACTCGTCGCAGGACGTCCCCGAGGAGAGCTACGCCGATCAGCTCGCCGAAAGCGATGGCAAGCCGGTGAGCACTTACGTCCCTTTCCGCAACGGGCTTTTCCTCTCGGCGGCGGCCTCGATGGCGCTTTCGCTCGGGTGCAGCGCGATTTACTACGGTGCGCACCACGATGATTGGGCGGGCAACGCTTACCCCGATTGCTCGCGCGAGTTCGTCGACGCGATGAATCGTGCGATTGAGGAAGGGACGGGTGGCGAACTCCATCTTTGCGCGCCGTTTGTGGAAATGTCGAAGGCCGATATCGTCGCTCGCGGCATTGAGCTGGGCGTTCCCTACGAAATCACCTGGAGCTGCTATGAGGGCGGCGACTACCCGTGCGGCGTGTGCGGGACTTGCATCGATCGCAACCGCGCGTTCGAGGCGAATGGGATGCGCGATCCGCTGCTCGACAAGCTTGACGCCGAGCGGGCGGCGACGAACGAGGAAGGGGAGGAATAGCATGACAAACGCGCAAAACGCAACGAACGCGAAGAACATGGAGAACGTGGCGAACGCGACGAACGAGGCGGACGGCAAACCGCAGCGCGGGGGGACCGACGACCTGTCGCTTTTGGGCAACCAAGGCGTGCGCTATCCGCAGACTTACGACCCAAGCGTGCTCGAAACCTTCGAGAACAAGCACCCGGGCAACGACTACTTCGTGAAGTTCAACTGCCCCGAGTTCACCAGCTTGTGCCCGATCACCGGGCAGCCCGACTTCGCCACGATCTACATCGCCTACGTGCCGGGCGAGCACATGGTGGAGAGCAAAAGCCTGAAGCTGTACCTGTTCAGCTTCCGCAACCACGGTGACTTCCACGAGGACTGCGTGAACATCATCATGAAGGACCTCATCAAGCTGATGGATCCGAAGTATATCGAGGTCTGGGGCAAGTTTCTGCCGCGCGGGGGCATCTCCATCGACCCGTATTGCAACTATGGCAAGCCGGGCACGCGCTGGGAAGACGTGGCCTGGGAGCGCCTGTCGCACCACGACCTTTATCCCGAGAAGGTGGACAACCGCTAGAAGGCGCGCGAGCAGGGGAAAGCGAGCGGGCGCAACCCGGGGCGGGCGCATAGGGAAGACGAGCGAGCGGATGTCCCGTGGCGTTGTCCGCAGCGACCTGCGACCCGCAGCGAGCGGGCGGTGGCGCGCTCGATTAACAAACCGTAGCCCGCACCATATGCATCGCCCGCCGCACAACCTGCGGCAACTCATTTCGCACCCGATGCAAAACAAGGAGCCGCCTGCAGCTTAGAACTGCGGGCGGCCCTCATTCGTTAGGGTTCAAACTATCGCTCAGCTAACTACCGCGCGAACTGATTATCGTGCAGTTAACCGTCGCGCGATTACTTCACCGCTTCGAAGCCCTGCTTAAGGTCGGCCAAGATGTCCTTGATGTTCTCGGTGCCGATGGACAAGCGGATCGTCGTGGGGGAGATGCCCGCGGCCTCAAGCTCCTTCTCGGTCAGCTGCGAGTGCGTCGTCGACGCCGGGTGGATGACGAGGCTCTTCACGTCCGCCACGTTCGCGAGCAGGCTGAACAGCTTCAGGCTCTCGGTGAACTTGCAGGCGGTCTCGGCCGTGCCCTTGATTTCGAACGTGAAAATCGAGGCGGCGCCGTTGGGGTAGTACTCGTCATAGAGCTCCTTGGCGCGGCCGGTCGAAAGCGACGGGTGGTTCACGCGCTCGACCTGCGGATGGCTGTTCAGGAAGTCGACCACCTTGAGCGCATTCTCGACATGGCGCTCGACGCGCAGGGAGAGCGTCTCTAGGCCCTGGAGCAGGATGAATGCGTTGAAGGGCGACAGCGTTGCGCCCTGATCGCGCAGGAGCGTGGCGCGCGCCTTGGTGATATAGGCAGCCTCACCTGCGGCTTCGGTGAACACGACGCCGTGGTAGCTCGGGTTCGGCTTAGCGACCCCCGGGAACTTGTCGGCGTTGCCGGCCCAGTCGAACTTACCCGCATCGACGATCACGCCGCCCATCGCCGTGCCGTGGCCGCCGATGAACTTCGTGGCGGAGGCGACCACCACGTCGGCGCCGTGCTCGATCGGGCGCAGCAGGTAGGGGGTCGAGAAGGTGTCGTCCACGACGAGCGGAAGGTTGTGCTTATGCGCGATGGCGGCCCAGCCCTCGATGTCGAGCACGTCGGAGTTCGGGTTGCCAAGCGTCTCCGCGTAGAGGAGCTTGGTGTTGTCCTGGATGGCGGCTTCGACGGCGTCGAGGTCGGCCGGGTTCACGAATGTGGTGGAAAGCCCCTGCTCGGAAAGGGTGTGCTCGAACAGGTTGAGCGTGCCTCCGTAAAGGTTGGTGGAAGAGACGATGTGGTCGCCCACCGTGGCGATGTTCTGCACGGCGATGGTGATGGCGGCCGATCCAGTGGCGACGCCGAGTGCCCCGACGCCGCCTTCAAGCGCGGCGATGCGCTCCTCGAAGATGGAGACGGTGGGGTTGGTCAGGCGGGAATAGATGTTGCCCGGCTCGGTGAGGCCGAAGCGCCCCGCTGCGGTCGCGGCATCCTTGAACACAAAGGAAGACGTCAGGTAGATCGGCACGGCGCGCGCATCGGTGGCGGGGTCGGGGTTTTCCTGGCCGGCGTGGATCTGCAGGGTTTCAAACGAGTAGGTGTTCTCTTTTTCAGACATGTGGTTATCTCCTAAACCGATTGCGATTACGTTCGCTTATTCATATAGCGGTGGTAGTTATACGTGGTAGAGCCGACTCGGTCAATAGGTTTTCGGGGAAAAGTGGAATTATTTCTCTTGACCTGCTGAAATGCTGATAACCACCTATCTGTTGCATCGATAAGGGCGCAGGAAGGCGTCGCGCACTCAGCTGCCCAAAGGCCGTCCCTCTTTGCTTTCGGGATTGGCACCAAACTGTTAATCGGCGCTTTCACCTGCGTAAATATTTGTTTACAGAAGGCGTTTCGCCAATTGTGGAGCTTGCGTGAAGGAGCGGATGGCGTTACTATGGATACCGCTTAGATTGAGCTTAACCGACAGACGCATTCGCGTCGTGTTTGAAAGAAGGATCGCCATGGACTTGAGCTTCATTCCCGACAATCCGGGGATCATCGCCGGCATCGTCGCCGTCATCGTCGTCATCATCATCGCGTGCATCGCGAAGGGCTTCATCGACGAGCTTAAGAAGAAATAGCTGCATCGCGTCGCCCCGTGCCCTCTTCGGCGCGTGGGGCCAAGTCGGCGGCCTCTCCCTGCGGGGCACGCTTGCCGATGAAATTTGCGTATGCGAGCACCTGTGGCGCCCCCACTCGGGGGCGTCGCTTATTATAGTGAGGTTTCAGCGAAAACACGGATTGCGGGGCGCAGGCTCTGCGGTGGGGAATCCACGGAAAGGCAAGTATGGCCACGAATCGTCGAGGGCGAGGTGAAGCCCAGTTCAGCGGCGGCACGCATGCGCGCACGACCGCCCCTGCGCGCCCAATCGCTCCCGCGCGGAAAAGGCGTTTCGGCCTTTGGACCGCGATTCTCATCGTGGCAATCGCAGTGTTTCTTGCTGCCGCTTTCGCCTTGGGAAGCATCCTGCTCACTTACCATGCGGGTCAAAAATCCTATGACGACGTGGCTGACAAGGCGTTTCTTTCCGATTCCTCCCTCTCTGACGCGTCTGGCATATCGCTCGCCGATCTGACGGTCGACTGGGATGCCCTCCTCGCGATCAACCCCGACACGGTCGGGTGGATCTGCATCCCGGGCACGAACGTGAATTATCCCATCGTCCATGCGCCCGAGTCCGATCCCAGCAAATATCTTACGGTGGATTTCGAGGGCAATTCGGGCGGATGGTGGCTGCCCACCTACGGCACGCCGTACCTGCTCGCGTCGAACGCCGCTGACTTCTCGGACAAGAACAACATCGTGCAGGGTCATCACCTGCAAAATGGGGAAATGTTCGCCGCGATTGCCGACTTCGCCGACGCTGAGCAGTTCAACGAGCATCGCACGGTGTATCTGCTCACCCCAAAGGGCTCATGGCGCCTGCAGTCGGTGTCGCTCGTCCATTGCAGCGGGTCGGAGTCCATCGTTCAGACGAAGTTCGAAAGCGACGCCGCCTTCACGTCCTACGTCGCCGACAAGATCAACCGCAGCATCGTCGATTGCGACCCTGCGGCTCCCGATGCGTCGGCAATTTCCCGCTTCTTCATGTTTTCCACCTGCGACAGCAACACGGACGCGCGCTACGTCCTGTGCTGCGTGCCGGTTGAATACGCCGCCGTTAATACTTCGGGTACGGTGCCTGAAGGTTCGGTTGCGAACAATTCGAACAATACGAACAACGCAAACAGCGGCAACGGTGGGGTTGGCATGGTCGATCCCAACGCGGCCGCGACAATAGACGATGCAGCAAAGGAGATCGTTTCATGAGCACTTCGATACTGCCGGGCGAACGCCCCGACCGCCTCGAAGAGGAGTGCGCTGTATTCGGCGTCTTCGCCCCTGGTGAGGACGTCGCGCGCATGACGTGCTTCGGCCTGCAGGCGCTTCAGCACCGCGGTCAGGAAAGCGCGGGAATCGCCGTGGGAGATGGCGAGACCATTATGGCTTCCAAGGACTTGGGCCTGGTCACGCAGGTGTTCGATGAGGCGAGCCTCGCTGCGCTCACCGGCTTCGTGGCGGTCGGCCATGCGCGCTATTCCACGTCCGGCGCCGCGGCGTCGTGGGAAGCCGCCCAGCCTCACATCTCGGCGATCGACGAGACGCTTATCGCCCTTGCGCACAACGGCACGCTCGTGAACACGAACAGCCTGCGCGCCCGCCTGATCGACGACGGCATCCAACTTCGCTCGGGAACCGACTCCGAGGTGGCCGCGAAGGCGATTGGCGACATCACCAAAAAGACGCATCACCTGCGCGAAGGCATCCGCTTCGCCATGGAGCACCTGAAGGGCGCCTACGCCATGGTGCTCGCGAGCCCCGACTGTCTCTACGCTTTCCGCGATCCGAACGGCATCCGCCCGCTGTGCATGGGCAAGCTTCCGGATGATCGCGGTTGGGTCGTTTCCTCCGAGACCTGCGGTCTTGATATCGTGGGTGCGGAATACGTGCGCGACGTGAACCCGGGCGAGATCGTGCGTTTCAGCAAAGACGGCGTCACCTCCGAGCAGGGCGTGCCCGCCGGGCGCCGCGCGAGCTGCATCTTCGAGTACGTGTACTTCGCCCGCCCCGACTCGGTGATGGACGGTCAGTCGGTCTACCAGGCAAGACGCAACATGGGGCGCATTTTGGCGCGCGAGGCGCCGGCGGACGCGGATCTGGTGCTCGGCGTGCCCGACTCGGGGATCCCTTCGGCTATGGGCTTCGCCTTCGAAAGCGGCATTCCCTACGCCGACGGCATCGTGAAGAACCGCTACGTGGGCCGCACGTTCATCCAACCGACGCAGGCCATGCGCCAGCTGGGCATTCGCCTGAAGCTGAACCCGCTGCCGAGCGTCATCTCGGGCAAGCGCCTTGTCGTGATTGACGACTCCATCGTGCGCGGCAACACTTCCAAAAAGCTCATCGAGATGCTGCGCCAGGCGGGCGCCACCGAAGTCCACATGCGCATCGTGAGCCCCGAGGTGCTCTGGCCGTGCTTCTACGGCATCGACACCGACACGCGCGACCAGCTCATCGCCGCGAACATGACCAACGAGGAGATGTGCGAGTGGATGGGCGCCGACTCGCTCGCGTTCATCAGCCTGCCCGGCCTGCGCGAGTCGCTTCCCGACGTGCGCGAACCCGGCTTCTGCGAGGCGTGTTTCTCGGGCGACTACCCCGTGGAGATTCCGCCTTCCACGGCCAAGAAGAGCTTCATGACCAAGGCGGATTTCGCCGCGGAGTACGCGCGCGAGAGTGAGAAAGCTGAGAAAACCCAGGTCACCCTGTAATTGCTTGCAGGATGGAAACTTTACGAGAAGGAGCGAAAAGTGAGCGAGGAAATCACCTACGCGGCGGCCGGCGTTGACACGGCGGAGGGCGCGCGAGCGGTCGATGCGATCAAGGAAACCGTGCATTCCACCTACCGCCCCGAGGTTGTGGGCGACATCGGCGGCTTCGGCGGCCTGTTCTCCATCGCGGCGGCGAAGGATATGGAAGACCCGCTGCTCGTGTCGGGCACCGATGGCGTGGGCACCAAGCTTAAGGTGGCCCAGCTTATCGGCAAGCATGGCACGGTGGGAATCGACCTTGTCGCCATGTGCGTGAACGACATCCTCGCCTGCGGTGCCGAGCCGCTGTTCTTCCTCGACTACATCGCCATCGGCAAGCTGCGCCGCGAGCATGTGGCCGAAGTCGTGGCGGGCATCGGTGAGGGCTGCCGCCAGGCGGGCTGCGCGCTCATCGGCGGCGAGATGGCCGAGCACCCAGGTGTTATGGACCCTGACGATTACGACCTGTCCGGCTTTACGGTGGGCGTGGTCGATCGCCCGAAGATGCTCGATCCCGAAAGCGTGCGCGAGGGCGATGTGCTCATCGGACTCGCGTCGTCGGGCCTGCATTCCAACGGTTACTCGCTCGCGCGCAAGGTGTGCGTGGAGGGGAAGAGCGCCGAGGATCTCCTCGCGCCCGTGGACGCGCTCGGCGGTCAATCGGTGGGCGAGGCGCTGCTCACCCCGACGCGCATCTACGTGAAACAGGTGCTCTCCGTGCTCGCCGAGTGCCCGCAAGCCGTGCGCGCGCTTGCTCACATCACGGGCGGCGGCATCACCGAGAACCTCAACCGTGCGCTGAACGCGCAGGTGAACGCGCAGGTTGATTTGGGCACATGGCCCGTTCCCGCCATCGCGAAGTACGTGTGCGAGGCAGCCGACCTCTCCGAGGGCCAGGCGCTCAAGACCTTCAACATGGGTGTTGGCATGGTCTTGATTGTCGACCCCGAACGCGCTTGCGAGGTGGAAGCTGCCCTGGCCAAGGCGGGCGAGACCACCTATCGCGTGGGCCGCATCGTTGCCGGCGCAGGTGAAGTGGAATACACAGGCGAGGGAAACCTGTACGACTTTAGGGGGTAGGAGACAACCCCTTAAAGTGGGCGTCCGCGCGGCATGATGCGGGTTGCTCACCTGAGGTTGGATGTGCATTACGGAGAAGGCCTCGAAAGGGGCCTTCTTTGTGCTCCGGCGAGCACTTCGCGCTGTAGCTTTTCGTTGGCATCGTCGCCGAGGTGGCACGTCGCTCACGCAGTACGCCCATGCCACGCTCGGTCCCGAAACGCGCGCAAAACGCCTGGGCTAGGCGGCGCTCCTGTGAGACAATAGGTCGCTGGCGCGCATGGTGCGCGTCGGAAGACGATAGGGAATACAAAGTATGTCAGAGCAGAGTTCGGGCGCGTCATCTGCGACGGCGCCTTCACGCGAGCATTTCGCATCGCGTTTGGGATTCATCCTCATCAGCGCCGGGTGCGCGATCGGGTTGGGCAACGTGTGGCGCTTCCCCTACATCACAGGGCAGTACGGCGGCGCGGCGTTTTTCTTCATCTACCTGGTGTTTCTTGTGATTTTGGGGCTGCCCGTCATGATCATGGAATTCGCGGTTGGGCGCGCGTCGCAGAAGTCGGCGGCTCAGGCGTTCGACAAGCTGCAGCCTTCGGGCACGTGGCACTGGTTCTCCTGGTGGGGCTACATTGGCTGCATGGTGCTCATGATGTTCTACACCACCGTGTGCGGTTGGATGCTCTCCTATGTGCCGAAAATGGCGTCGGGCGTGTTCAATGGCGCGGACGCGCAGATGACGGCAGGCGTTTTCTCGGATATGCTTGCCGACCCCGTGGGGCTTGTCGCGTGGATGGTTGCGGCTGTCGTGGTTGGTGCGGTTGTGTGCGGCATGGGCTTGCAGAAGGGCGTCGAGCGCGTCACCAAGTGGATGATGGCGACGCTGTTCGTGGTCATGGTTGTGCTATGCGTGCGCGCGGTGACGCTGCCCGGCGCGGGGGAGGGCATCGCTTTTTACCTCGTGCCTGATCTCTCGCGCCTGTTCGCGGGCGTGACGCCGGCCGAGCAGTGGGCGACGTTTAGCGATGCGGTGTTCGCCGCCATGGGGCAGGCGCTCTTCTCGCTTTCGCTCGGTCTTGCTTCGATGGAAATCTTCGGGTCCTACATTGGACGCGAGCGCAGCCTCACCGGCGAGGCTATCTCGGTGACCGCGCTCAACACCGTCGTCGCCGTCCTGGCGGGCCTTATCATCTTCCCCGCATGCTTCGCTTATGGTGTAAGTCCTGATCAGGGGCCGTCTCTCGTGTTCGTGACGCTGCCTGTGGTGTTTGGGCAGATGCCTTTGGGCAACGTGTGGGGTGCGCTGTTCTTCGTGTTCATGAGTTTCGCCGCGCTGTCGACGGTGATCGCTGTGTTCGAGAACCTTATTAGCTGGTCGATCGACAAATGGGGCGTTACCCGTCGTCGCGCCGCCGCGGTCACGGGCGTTCTCGTGCTCGTGCTGTCGCTGCCGTGCGCGCTTGGGTACAACGTCCTTTCGGGTGTGACGATTCCGGCGATCGGCGACATCCAGTCGATCGAGGATTTCATCGTGTCGGGCAATCTGCTTCCCCTGGGCTGTCTGTTCTTCGTGCTGTTTTGCACAACGCGCTGGGGCTGGGGCTGGGATAGCTTTCTCGCCGAGACCGATGCGGGCCGGGGCGTGCGTTTCCCCGCGCGGGCGCGCCTGTGGCTGAAGTACGGGATTCCCGCGCTGATCCTCGTCATCTTCGCGTTGGGATATGCCCCGAAGATCGCGGCGTGGCTGGGGCTTGCGGGGTAATTGCGTTCTTCTCCGATTTCTGCCTCTCTATGTTAAACCACCGTTGACATGGGTGTCCCATCGGCGGCCCTCCCGAAAAGCAGGCTCCCCCTATCATGGGG
>NZ_CAKTTZ010000048.1 GCF_934617235.1 uncultured Ellagibacter sp.
GCTCGCGCGCCCTTCCCGCCCGCTGTCGGGCATTTACGGTGGAGACGCCGTCTCTTTCTCAGTAAGGACATCGCTTGTTCGGCCCTGCATTTCTTGCAGCTTGCTTGTAGCTGAATTGATATTCAGATTGTACTTGCGCGAATTGCAAGCAATTGATTCGCTTGCTATCTTTGCAAATCTAGCTCTCACCATGTTGTTTGTCCGTTCATTTGATTTTGCTTGTTAATATATAGGTATACTAACAATCGATATATCGATGCATGTTTGAGAGGACTGACTTTTAGTGGCTGAGTACAATGAGACTGTTTTGAACCTTGCCAAGTCCTGCGTTTCCGACCATGAGACGCTTAAAAAGATTGCCGAAGCGCTTTCGAGTGGTACCCGTCGATCTCGTCAGCAGGCCGCTCAGGTTCTGTCAGCTGTTTCCATCTCGGATGCTTCAGCAATAGCACCTTTCAATCAGATTTTGATCGATGCTCTTAATCGTCCCGAGGCTCAAACTCGTTGGGAGTGCCTCGATGCGCTCACTCGTCTTTGCGATGTGGATGCATCGCTTTGCTCTGATGCTATCGACGGGGCGGAAAATGCGCTCTTTGACGAGGAAAGCGGACCGCTTCATCTTGCCGCAATGCGATTCCTTTGCAAGTTCGGAGCTGTTTCCGAGCAAAACTCCGAACGCGTCTGGCCGCTTGTCGATGAGGGAATTCAATGCTGGCATGGTGACCTTGAGTTTCAGGACATGTTGAATTCGCTTGTCGAGTTCTCCACGGGTCATCTTTCCGATTCGGTGAAATCCGAGCTTGCTGAGCGGATGCTTTTCGACTCGAAAAACGGCCGCGGTGCTTTGAAGCGTAAGGCGACCACCATCGTTGAAAACCTGTCCTAGCCTATTTGCGCCGTCGACTGCAATGTAACAATCGACGCCCCCTTCTATGCTTATCCTTGTTTCGTATTCGTCTGCGTCGCGTTTGCGATGAATTTGAGGAGGAACTATGGCTCGTCATACGGTAACTTTGATTCCGGGTGATGGAATCGGCGTTGAAACTTCGGCTGCTATGCAGCGTGTCGTTGAGGCTTCTGGTGCCGAAATCGACTGGGAAATTGCTGAAGCTGGCGCCCATTGCCTTGAGACTGAAGGCACGCCGCTTCCTGATTCGACCATCGAGGCGGTTAAGCGGAACAAGGTTGCCATCAAAGGTCCTATCACGACGCCCGTTGGTACCGGTTTTCGCAGCGTGAACGTTGCCCTTCGAAAGACCTTGGGACTCTACGTTTGCCTTCGTCCTGTTGTCTCCCTTCCCGGTGCTGGCGGTCGCTACGATGACGTTGACCTGGTCATTGTCCGTGAAAATTCCGAAGACCTGTACGCTGGTGTTGAATTTGAGGAAGGTTCCGAAGGCGCCCGCAAGCTAATCGACCTTTGCGAGCAGGAGGGCGCGGGCACTATTCGCCCTGATTCCGGCATCTCCGTTAAGCCTATTTCAATCACAGCATCGCAAGATATCGTTCGCTATGCTTTCGAGTATGCGCTGAAGCATGGCCGTAAGAAGGTTACTGCTGCTCATAAGGCGAACATCATGAAGTACTCCGACGGTTTGTTCCTGCGCGTTGCGCGCGAGGTCGCCAAAGAATACGAGGATCGCGTCGAATTCGACGATCGCATCATTGACGCCTTCTGCATGAACATGGTTACCGATCCGTCTCAGTTCGATGTCGTGGTTTTCCCGAACCTTTATGGTGACATCGCAAGCGATCTTGCGGCGGGTCTTGTCGGCGGACTGGGCATTGCTCCAGGTGCGAATATCGGGAAGGAATATGCGGTCTTCGAGGCTGTTCACGGCTCTGCTCCCGATATTGCGGGGCAGAACAAGGCGAACCCGACTGCGGAAATCTTGTCGGCAGCGATGATGCTCGATCACCTCGGCGAGCTTGAGGCTGCGGCTCGTATTCGCGCTGCAGTGAAGGAGGTTTATGCGGCTGGCGAGTGCCTGACGGGTGATATTCGCAAGCTGACGGCTTCCGATAAGCCTGCGTCGAGCTGCTCCGATTTCACCGATGCTCTTGTTGAGGTGCTTTCGAAATAGCAATCTGCGCTTGCGGTTCATCGTTGGTAATAGGACGGTAACGGAAACGTCTGGTCTCGGGTGGGGACTGGACGTTTTCGTGTATAGTGGGGAAAATTACCTTATCAAGGAGGGATTCGTTTGAAGCAATCATCGGGACTTGACGCTTTGCTCGAGGCGCTTAAGCAATCCGGCATGAACACCGATTCGTTCGGCTCGCCTTTTGGCGGCGGCTCTGATGCGGGCGACTCAAATGGGGCGGCCGATACGGGGTCTTCTCGCGGCTCGGGCGGGGCAAAGCCGCCGCATGTTGAGATGCCGCACATCGTCGAGAACATGAAGTCATGGAGCAAGAAGGCGATTATCGTTGCGATTATCGTGCTCATCCTTGTTGTTCTCGCTGCCTATTGGTGGTTCCATCCGCCCATCAACATCCACAGCGTTGACACGTGGTTCTTTATCGCCATCTTCATTTTGCTGCCGACGTTTTTGTTCTTCCGAGTGCGATCGGCCAACTACAAGGATGGGGAGGGTAAGAGCGGCGAGCGCAACGAGGGGAAGGCGAAGACGTTCAAGGTGCTTTCCTTCATTCCCGTCGCTGTTGCTGCCTTGGGCATCATCGGTGCTTTGATGTCGCTTTCCCTTTTCCCGGGCAATGCCGCGAAGTACGCGACGGTGCTCAATACCGTCGACCATGACTTCGCTTCCGACATCCAGGAAGTGAACTATTCCGAGATCCCCGTGATCGACCGCGACTCCGCGATCCTTCTCGGCAATCGCGAGATGGGCTCGATTCCCGAGTATGTCAGCCAGTTCGAGATTTCCTCGCTCTACAGTCAGATCAACTATCAGGGCACGCCGGTTCGCGTGAGCCCGCTTGGGTATGCCGACCTGTTCAAGTGGTTCACTAACCGCGGCTCGGGTATCCCGGCGTATGCGCTCGTTGACATGACGACGCAGGACGCGCAAATCGTGACACTCGGCGATAACGCCATCTTCTATTCCCAGTCCGAACCGCTTGCGCGCAATATCGATCGTTACGTGCAGTTGAAGTACCCCTTCTACATGTTCGACGAGAAGTCCTTCGAGATCGACGAGGATGGCCACCCGTGGTGGATCTGCCCGGTGCAGAAGCGCACGATCGGCCTGTTTGGCGGTACGACGATCGATCGCGTTGTGATGGTGAACGCAACGACGGGTGAGTGCACCGATATTTCGATCGATGAGGTGCCTGAATGGGTTGACCGCGCGTACCCTGCAGAGCTTCTGATCGAGCAGTACAACTGGTCGGGCGCTTATAAGGACGGCTGGCTCAATAGCTGGCTTGGCCAGAAGAACGTCGTGCAGACCACGCCTGGCACCGACGGAAACGTTGGCTACAACTACATCGCGAAAGACGACGACGTGTGGGTCTACACCGGCGTTACCTCAGCGACGGCTGACAACTCCATCGTTGGATTCGTGCTGGTGAACCAGCGTACGGCCGAGTCGCATTTCTACTCGGTCGCGGGTGCTACGGAGGAATCGGCAATGCAGTCCGCCGAGGGCCAGGTACAGAACTTGCGCTACACGGCGACGTTCCCGCTGCTCATCAACGTGGCGAATCAGCCGACGTACTTCATGGCACTGAAGGATAGCGCGGGGCTCGTGAAGAAGTTCGCCATGATCGATATCCAGCGCTATCAGAATGTGGCGGTCGGCGATACCGTGGCGGAATGTCAGAAGTCCTACGAGGCCCTTCTTGCGACGAATGGGGTTGACACGGGAGACTCTACGCCGACGGACGTGAAGCAGGCCAAGGGCATCATCGCAACGATAGCGCAGGCGGTTATCGAAGGGAATTCCCACTATTATGTGACGCTGCAAGGGGACGCCTCGATCTACGACTTCCCCCTGCCCGGTATGCTTGAAATCGTCGCCTACTCGGCAGGCGATGAGATTTCCTTCACCTATGTCGATGCTGGCACGACGGCTTTCCCCGCGCAATCTATCGACAGTGTGAAGGCGGCGGGTCCTGAACAGAAAAGTGTTGACATAGCTGCTTAGACGCGTATTATATAAGGGCTGCTTTAAGAAGCAGTGTTAGATGGAATTGTTCCGCTGCCCAAGACAGCAGGTACCGAAAGGTTTAATCGCATGCAAGTGCGGCCCGCCGAGGTGGTTAACTAAGCGTTGAGCTTTGACGACCCCTGCTGTCCTGTGACGGTGGGGGTCGTTTTCGTTTCTTCGAACGCGGCTCCACCCCAAGGGGCGGAACTCGAGTTTGAGGAAAAGGAGGTGTACGAATGCCCAACGCAAAGAATCAAGAGATGCTCGCCAACGTCAAGGCGGACCTCGATGCTACTTCCGCAGTGTGGGTCGTGGATTACTGCGGCCTGACGGTGAAGCAGATCCAGGAGCTTCGCCGCAGCGTCCGCGAGGCTGGCGCTGTCATGAAGGTTTACAAGAACACCCTCATGCACATCGCTCTGGCCGACGCTGAGCTGCCGACGCTCGACGACATCCTTCAAGGTCCGAGCGCGTTCGTGTTCTGCGGTGACGATGTTGCTGCTGCCGCTAAGGCTGTCAAGGAGTTCGCCAAGAGCAACGACGTTCTCGAGATCAAGGGTGGCATCATGGACGGCGCTGCCGTTTCTGCTGCCGAGGTGGAAGCTATCGCTTCTCTGCCTTCCCGCGAAGAGCTCTACGCTCACATCGCTGCTGCTATCAACGGTGTGGCTCAGGGTCTTGCGACCGCCATCGCTGGCGTGCCGCGCGGTCTGGCTCAGGTCACCAAGGCTGTGGCCGACCAGAAGGAAGCTGCCTAGCATCAGCTCATGCGGCCTGAGAGATGCCGCGTAACGAAAAACATTCGGTCGGAACGATTCCGACCCCTTTGAAAGGAAACTAACATGGCTGTTACTCGCGAAGAGATCATTGAGGCTCTGAAGGAGATGTCCCTGCTCGAGGCTTCCGAGCTCGTGAAGGACATCGAGGAGACCTTTGGCGTGTCCGCTGCTGCTCCTGTTGCCGTTGCTGCTGCTCCGGCTGCTGGCGCTGCTGCTGCTGAGGAGAAGACCGACTTCGACGTCGTCCTCGAGGGCTTCGGCGACAACAAGATCGCTGTCATCAAGGTTGTCCGCGAGATCACCGGTCTCGGCCTGAAGGAAGCTAAGGAAGTTGTTGAGAACGCTCCTAAGGCTATCCAGGAAGGCGTTGCCAAGGACAAGGCTGAGGAAATCAAGGCTAAGCTCGAAGAGGCTGGCGCGGCTGTCACCCTCAAGTAACTCGACTCTTTTAGATTCGCAGTTAGAGAGACCCTCCTTCGGGAGGGTCTTTTTTATGCGAGGAGAAGGGGGAATGCGCGACCTCGGGGCGAGGCCTACGACGATGTCGGGGGAGGTTTACGACGCGAGAGCACCTCGCTCGAACCCGAGCGCCCGCCTTCGATGGGGGTGATTCCCCTGAAGGTCGATCTTACTCCATGATGCCAAGCTGGAAGGCGCGCATGAGCACCATTGCCGCGCGTTCGCGCTTGACGTCTTCGCCGGGGCGCAGGTACTTGCCGTCGGGCTCGTTGTAACCTGAGACGAGGCCTCTT
Source organism: uncultured Ellagibacter sp. (assembly GCF_934617235.1). Taxonomy (GTDB): domain Bacteria; phylum Actinomycetota; class Coriobacteriia; order Coriobacteriales; family Eggerthellaceae; genus Ellagibacter. The sequence goes on from NZ_CAKTTZ010000048.1 coordinate 5,644, forward strand.
CCATGGGCCCATGCGAGGGCTCGATATGACCACTCGCTCGCTTCGGCGCCGTCGACGAAGGCGGACAGGTCTCCTTCTGCCGCGGGGTCGTTTATGGAGGCATAGGTGCGCGCGATGATGGTCATCATCTGCTCGAAGGAGACGGGTTTGTCGGCAGCGAAGTCGAACGTGCCATCTGGCTGCGCAAAGCCGGTGATGATGCCTTCCCTGACAGCCCAGTTGGCGGCTGCGGTGTAGTACATGCCGTCGGCCGAACCCGAGATTCCCGTCGTGTCGACGGCTGTCGTGGCGTCGTACGCGGCGTACTCGTCGGGGCAAGCGTTGCGCCACAGGATCGTAGCCAGCTGCGCGCGGGTGAGCGTGTCGCCTACGCCGAAAAGTCCCGTTTTGGGGCCGTCGGTGTAGCCGGTGATGAGGCCCTTGCTCGCGACGAAGGTCACCGCGTCGCCGTACCAGTCGGCATAGTTCACGTCGGGGAATTCGGGTGCGGGATTTTCGATGGTCGGGGTTTGGCCCGCCGGATTGCCCCTTTCCGCTCGGACGTCGTTGGCGAACCCCGTGGCGGGGCACATGCTCATGACGAGCAGAAGCGAGAGCGCTGAGGCGCCGATTTTCGCAAGGGGTCGGGCGTGGATGCCATTCTTTTTCAACATGATCGCTCCTATCTTGAAACGTGCGCGTGCAAGATCCTTCCCATCCATCATCGAGCTTGCCTTGTCTGCCGCCTGTCGTGAAGGTTCGTCTATGCGAACCAGGTGTGCATGCAAGGCTCTGAACTGGTGTAACTCGAAATTGCGAAAATCGATATAAGGGAAGGTCGATCAATCCCGCTAAGTGTCTCGATAATTCGGGGACTAAGGAATACGGCGGGCGGTTAATGAAAGCCAGTCATGGGATAGGGGCATGCTCCTTCTTAGGCGAGCGACTTGCCATTGGTATAATGGGGGCAGTTTTCAATTGTCGTCTAGCTCAGGAGCCCATGACCGCCACCCTCAAAACACACGCTTGGGAGTTGTTGGCGCTTGCCCTGTTCTGTTTCGTTTTTCTTGGTGGCGAGTACTTTTTCGACGCGACGCTCGCTCGCTTTATGTCGCCCGCCGATGTTGTTTTGAATCAGGGGATGATTCTGGGCGCAAGTGCCGTGGGTTTTTGCAGCTTCGAGCCCTTTTCCCGCATGCGTCGAAGGGTGCGATTGGCGTGCTCGATCGCGTTCACGGTTGTAGGCTTCGGGGGTATCGCTGTCTTGTTCGCCGAGCCTGATGTTCTCGCGATGCAAGCAGTCGGTGCGACGTGCTTCCTTTTGCTGGGACTTCTCGGGGGAGCTGTTCACTGGATGGTGTCTCGTAGGATCGCGGGCTACGATCGTGCTGCGCTGCTGGTCGGAATCGCCTATGCGGCGGGTATCGCCATCCAGTTCATCGTCAATGCGACCTGTGTCGATCGCCTCGCGATGTCGCTGGCTCTCGCCATCGGCGCGGCTGCTCTCATTGCGGTTTGCCATCGATGCTCTGCTGGGAAAACCCTTCGGCTTCGGGGGCGGCTTGCGGATGAGGCCGCGACGGGGAAGGCGAGCGACGGTGCGGACCGGATTGTCGATGGGGCGAAGCTGAACGAGCCGGGCGAAGGGGAGCGCAAGATTGAGCTGGGACGCAAGTGCGGAAGCGAATGCGAAGGTGAGTCTCACCCGGCAGCTTCCCCTCGCGACATCCTCTGGCTCTCGGTGATCGTGGCGCTGGTTTCCCTCATGTTCATCACGCTTGACAACATCGTCACGCTTGCGGATGCCGGCGGGGATCTTGACGTGGGAAGCTGGCCGAGGCTTCTTCTGGCGGTGAGCGCCATTGCGGCCGGCGCGCTTTTCGACATTCGCCGACGTCGCTACATGAACTTCATCATGTTCTGTGTTCTGATGCTTTCGACCATCGCCATCCTGGCGGCCGAGACGAACGGCGGCCTGTTTTGGGGACTTGTCCTTTTCTATCTTGCTTCTGGCTTCTTCGTCACGTACTTCACGACGAGCTTTATGGTCATGGCGCCGCGAACGCGAAGGCCCGCCTTATGGGCGGGAATGGGCCGCGCGATCAACAACATCTGCGCTTTCGTCATCGTGGGGCCTTCCCTTGCTCTTATCCAGGCGGGGGATATCCTCCTTATGATCGCGGTCTGCATGGTCCTGTTCGTCGCGACCATCGTTGCGTTCTTCGCGTCGGGTGCTTTCCTGTTGGACGCTGCCCCCGATGAGGGCGGGCGGGCCGAGGCAAATAGAGTGGCTTTCGTGGAAGAATACGGCTTGACGCCACGCGAGGCAGAGGTGTTTGCCCTTGTTACCGCCGACGAGCGGCCGCTGAAGGAAATCGCGTCCGAGATGGATATCTCGCTTCGAATGCTCCAAAAGCATCTAACTTCCATTTACAAGAAGACCGATACGCAGACGCGCGCCGGCCTGACGAAGAAGTTTCTGACGTAGCTCCTGCGTGCGGGCGTTTTCGGCGTTGCGATTTCTTTCGGTTACGCCCTGGTAACGGGGGCGCAGGTTTGTCCTGCCGATGTCCTATAGTAGGACGGACTGAAGGAAGGAGCATCCGATGAAGCAAGGATATTTCAAGACGGCATGGAGCGATATCACCCAATCGCCCCATTGGGTGACGCGCATCCTTCTACTGGCGCTTCTCTGCTTCATCCCTGTTTTCGGCTGGATCGTGATTGCGGGCTATCTATGGGGATGGGCGCGTGACATGGCGTGGGGCGTGCATGCGCCGCTTCCCGAGAGGATTTTCGAGAATTCCGATGGACTTCTCTATTCGAGGGGCTTCTTCGCGGCGGTGATTGCGATCGTGTGCACCGTGGTGATGAACCTGCTTCAGAGCGCGGGCGGCTTGATCTCTTCAGGAAGCTTTGCGGGCTCGGCATTCGTTTGGGGCGACGTGCACTCGATCTACCAGACGGTCGCACCCCTCGGCGCGGTATCGGGGCTTTTGTCGTTGTTCTCATTTGCCGTGACGTTTGCGGTTTCGTTCATTCTTACGCTGTTCAAGTGGGTTGGCACGATGAGGATGTCGATTTACGGGCGTCTATCTGCGGGTTTCCAGGTTCCGAGAATCTGGGCGATGCTGCGTCATGATTGGAGGGGAATCCTTCGGATACTTGGCATGTTCATCATCGTGTCGTTCGTCTTAGGCTTGATTCTCGCACTCGTCATTTCCGCAGTGGTCTTCGTATGCATTCTTTGTGCGTCGCTGTTTGCGGGCATGGGGGTCTATCCGCATGACGGTTCCTTCGCAATCATCGTCGTCGCGGCGATGGTCTTGGTGCTGGTGGCTTTGGTGGTTGCACTACTCGCGGCGTTCCTCGGTGTGCTCGGCTGCGCCCTTGTCGTGCGCGCGGTCGGCCATTGGACCTGCCAATTCGACGTTGCACGTTGGAGGGGCCAAGACGACCCGATGCCCTTCGAGGTGGAAAGCGCCAAGGCTTAAGGGATAACTTGCGGGCGCAGGATTGCTCCCGGGGAGTTTGTCCCGCGCCCGATTGTGCTGCTTGACGGTTTCGGTTCCTAGAGATTCTTCACGCTCATGCAGCGCATCGCGTTCAAAATGGCGATAATCGCAACGCCCACGTCGGCGAACACGGCGAGCCACATATTGGCGATGCCGAGCGCGGCCAAGATGAGCACGATGAACTTCACTCCCAGTGCGAAGAAGATGTTTTGCCAGGCGATGCCCATCGTTTTGCGAGCGATGCGAATGGCGCGCGCGATGTTGGAGGGCTTGTCGTCCATAAGTACGATGTCGGCGGCTTCGATGGCGGCGTCCGAGCCCATCGCTCCCATGGCGATGCCGATGTCGGCTCGCGTGAGCACCGGTGCGTCGTTGATGCCGTCGCCCACGAACGCAAGCGTGCCCTTGCTCGATGTTCCGTCGATGAGCCGTTCGACTTCCTCGACCTTGTTCTGGGGAAGCAGCGACGCGCGGTACTCATCGATCCCGAGCTTCTCGGCGACGGCGCGTGCGACATCTTTGCGGTCGCCGGTGAGCATGACGGTGCGCTTTACCCCAGCGGCCTTCAGCGCGGCGATGGCTTCTTCCGCGTCGTCCTTCACGACGTCGGCGATCACAATGTGGCCGATGTAGGCGCCGTCGAGCGAGACATGGAGAATCGTCCCCGTAAGCTCGCATTCGTGCCAGGCGATGTTGTCGGCCATCATGAGCTTCTCGTTGCCGACGGTGACGATGTGCTCGTCGACGTGGGCGCGCACCCCGTGGCCGCTCTCCTCCTTGACGTCCTTGATGCGCGCGCGGTCGATTTCGCCTGTGTAGGCGGCCTTCACCGACAGCGCGATGGGATGGTCGGAGTACGTCTCGGCGTATGCCGCGAAAGAAAGGATGAGGTCGGGGTCGACGCCGGCTTCCGCATGCACGGCGACAACGTTGAAGGTGCCGTTGGTGAGCGTGCCCGTCTTGTCGAAGACGACGGTTTCGGCCTTGGCGAGGGTCTCGAGATAGTTAGACCCCTTGACAAGTATGCCGCATTTCGAGGCGCCGCCGATGCCGCCGAAAAACGACAGCGGCACGGAGATGACAAGTGCGCAGGGACAGCTCACGACGAGGAAGGTGAGCCCGCGCAGGATCCAGTCCGACCAGGCGCCCGCGCCAAGGAGCGGGGGTATGACCGCGAGCAGCAGCGCCACGATCACGACGGCCGGCGTGTAGTAGCGGGCGAAACGCGTGATGAAGTTCTCGGTGCGCGCCTTTTTCTCCGAGGCGTTCTCGACGAGCTCGAGGATGCGGCTGACCGTCGATTCCCCGAAGGGCTTGGTCGTGCGGATGGTGAGCACGCCGGTCAGGTTCACGCAGCCGGAGAAAACGTCGGCGCCCTCCTCGACGACGCGCGGGACGGCCTCGCCGGTAAGCGCTGCGGTGTCGAGCTGGGAGGACCCCTTCACAACGACGCCGTCGATGGGGATGCGCTCGCCCGCCTTCACGACGATCTCGTCGCCGACTTCCACTTCGTCGGGGTCGACTTCAACAAGCTCGCCCTCTTGTATGATGTTCGCGTAATCGGGCGCGATGTCCATCATGTCGGCGATGGATTTGCGGCTTTTGCCGACGGCGTAGCTTTGGAAGAGCTCGCCCACCTGGTAAAACAGCATGACTGCTGCGCCTTCGGCCATATGCGGGCCCGTTTCAGGGAAAAACACCATGGCGAATGCGCCGACGGTCGCAATGGTCATGAGGAGGTTCTCGTCGAAGATCTGGCCGTGGCCGATGTTTTTCACGGCTTTGGTGACGACGTCGTAACCGGCGATGAGGTAGGGGATGAGGAAGAGCGCGAACTCGAGGTAGACGGCGTTCGTCTCGCTGCCGAGCCACACGTCGAGCGGCAGAAACTCGGTTGCCGCGAAGACGATGAAGAAGATGACGAGCGCGACGATGATGCGGTTGCGCCACTTGATCTGCTTTTTGTTCATGGGTGATGGGCCTGTCCGTTTTCTGCCGAGGAGGCGAGGCGGTTTTTGGCTTCCCGCTTCGCTGTTCAGTGAAACGCTTCGCGTTTCGCCTCATGCGCTGCGCTCTTTCATGCTTTATACGGCGCGCTTCGCGCGCATTATATGGCTTTCAAGAGGCGCCAAAAACCACCTCGCCTCCTTGGCAGAAAACTACTTTAATGGAAGTAGGGCTGTTGTTTGCCTGTCGGATTAGCGGACGATGTTGCAGTCGGGCTCGAACTTGTGGATGGCTTTCTGAGCTTCGTCGAGAATTTCGTCGAAGCGGGCGTCGTCGGCGATGAGTGTCATCTTCTGCATCATGAAGTTGACGGTGCACTTCTCGACGCCGGGCATCTTGCTGATGGCGTCCTGCATCTTGGCGGCGCAGTTTGCGCAATCGAGATCTTCGAGCTTGAATGACTTACGCATGGGGGAGTCCTTTCTTCGGGGTGGGTCTATGTGAGCCGGTATTCGGTCGGTTCCTTATTATTCGCAGATGTGCGTCATGCCCTGCGCGAGCATGGTGTAGACGTGGTTGTCGGAAAGTGAGTAGATGACGTTTTTGCCGTCGCGCTGGAACTTCACGAGGCGCGCCTGCTTCAGGGTGCGCAGCTGGTGCGAGACGGCGCTTTGCGTGGCGCCGACGATCTCGGCGATGTCCGCGACGCAGCGATTGTGGCCCATGAGCGCATAGAGGATTTTGATGCGCGTGGTGTCGGCGAACACCTTGAAGAGGTCGGCCAGGTCGTAGAGGAGCTCCTCGTCGGGCATTTCATCGAACAGGCAGGACGTCTCCTCGCGATTGCAGTCGCAGGGGCAGTTTTCCTCGACGGGCGAGGGCGCGCTTGCGCGGGTTGCTTCTGTGGAGCTCGCGTTCGGCGTGCCTGTAGCGTTCACGATAGACTCTGCCTCTTGCACGATATGGCTAGGGCTTTCCGTCATGGTGGTTCCTTTCGCAACGTTTGCTCGCTCATTCATGTAAACATATGAGCAACTGTTCATAAGTATAGGAATGCCGATGGTGCTGTCAAGAGGCGTGCAAGAAAAACTGCATGGCGTTTGGATGGATTCTCAAAGGAGCAAGCTGGGCATCGTACAGTCGGGGTCGCGCCCGCGACGGGATGCCTGCTGACATGGAATCGGGGGAATTGGCTTCTCGTGTCGGATGCGGCAGTGTTCCGAACGTTGGTGCCGCAGGCCTGCTTGCGGGGCGCGGGCTTTAGCCTGCGATAGATTGTTCGAGGGTGAAGTGACCGCTAGAGCCTAAGGATTGCGCGGCTCGCCAGGCTGTGGGCGAGAGCCCCGTCTGCTGTTTGAAGGCTTGGGCGAAGGCGGCTTGTTGCGGGTAGCCAAGGCGTTCGGCGATTTGCCCCACGGGAAGCGAGCTGTCGGTGAGCAGATCGCATGCTCGCTCAGTGCGTCGCCTGCGTACATAGGCTCCTACTGATTCGCCCGTTTCGGCTTTGAAGGTGGCGCAGAGCCTGGATCGACTCGTGTACAGGCGATCGGCAAGCTCGTCGACGCTCATACGCCTGCCTGCGTCAAGAGCGCGCTCTACGGTTGCGGCCGCCTCTTCGGCAAGATCGGTACTTGCTCGTGTGCCGGCTGCCTGTCGAGCCTGTTCGCGGGCCGCGTGTGAGCAGGCTAGTTCGGCGACCATCGTCTCTACGATGCCCTGCATGTACACATGTCCGCCCACCGCGCGGGCGCGCTCTTCGCTGACTCGCTGCAGCGCATGGCAGATGGCGGACGTTGCCTCCTCGTGCCAGGGCTCGGCGAACGCCTCGAAGAGCCCCGCGAACTCGGCGGGATAGCGACTCTCCAACTCCTTGAAAAACCCAGGCAGGAAGAGCACGGAGCGCGAGTGGTAGAGCTGTCCCGCAAAGAGCGGGCTCAGCTCTTCGCCGCAATTGTCCTGAATAAAGCTACACATCACGCTGTTCGGCCATGGGCCATGCATCGGTTTGAGGTTCGCGGGCGTGATGCCGGCGTCGGGCATGCATGCGAGCGTGGGCCCGCTGATTTCGCTTACACACGCATAGGGCTCGGGGGTGTATTCCATGAGGTGCATATCACGTGTGGGGGTGATGAAGTGCTCCATCACAAGACAGGTGGGGGAAAGAGGCATGATCCACGCTCGTCCGTGCGCTCGGGCGTTCGCAACTTCGCCGGTGAAAACGGCGCCCCTGCTTTTCAGCTCGAGCCCGAACTGCTCGAACTGTGGCGCGTAGAGCTCGGTTATGTCGGTGGTCGACCGCGGCATTTGCGAAAGTGTCCCTTTCCTTTACGAAATCGTCCGACTCTGTCCTCATGATGAACCGAGGCTAACATCTGAATGATAAGTTTATTTAGGTTAACTATCAAGCCATTAGAAAGGAATCTCATGGCAAAGGAGAAGAAAAAGGAAGGTGGGGGCATCGGCGAGCTGCTTGCGTACGCTGGCGATCGCAAGCTCCTCACGTACCTGGGGATGGGGTTGTCGGCGGTGTCGCAGCTCTTGAGCTTCGGCCCCTACGTGTGCATCTGGTTCGTGGCGCGCGACCTCATTGCTGTGGCACCCAACTGGAGCGAGGCTGCAAACATCGCGGCGTACGGCTGGTGGGCCGTGGGCTTTGCCCTGGCGAGCATCGTGGTCTACTTCACGGGCCTTATGTGCACGCACCTGGCGGCGTTCCGCTGCGCGTCCAACATCCGCAAGACCACAAGCGAGCACCTGCTCAAGCTGCCGCTCGGCTACTTCGACGCGCACGCTACCGGTGAGCTGCGCCGCATCGTTGACGGATGCGCCGCCTCGACCGAGACGCTGCTCGCGCACATGCTGCCCGACATTTCGGGTGCCGTGGCCATGGTCGCGGGCCTGCTCGTGCTGCTCTTTGCCTTCGATTGGCGCCTGGGCGCGGCCTGCCTCATCTCGGTCGTCATTTCGTTTGCGGCGATGGCGACCATGATGAGCGGCAAGGGCGGCGAGTTCATGAAGGCCTATATGGGCGCGCTCGTGCGCATGAACAAGAGCGGCACCGAGTACGTGCGCGGCATCCCCGTGGTCAAGGTGTTCCAGCAGACGGTCCATTCGTTCAAGGCCTTCCACGACGCCATCGCCGACTATGCGCGCATGGCGCAGGACTACGCCGGCACGTTCTGTCGCGCGCCTCAGGTCGCAAACCTCACGGCCCTGAACGGTCTTGTGGCGTTCTTCTTGCCCGTGGCGCTGCTGCTTGCCCCCGGGGAGGCGGATTTTGCCCGGTTCGTTGCCAACTTCGCGTTCTACTCGATCTTCTCGGCTGTGGTGCCCACCGCGATGACCAAGCTCATGTTCGTGGGCGAGGCCTCGCAGATGAGCGCCGACTCGTTGGCCCGCATCAGAGGCATTATGGAGGCCGAACCCCTCGCTGTCTCGCCTGCGCCCAAGCGCCCGACGGGAAACAGCGTGCGTTTCGACGACGTGAGCTTCACCTACGAGGGCGCTGAGACGCCGGCCGTCGACCATGTGAGCTTCGACGTTCCCGCCGGAAGCACGCTTGCGCTCGTCGGCCCCTCGGGCGGCGGCAAGTCCACGTGCGCCTCGCTCATCCCGCGCTTCTGGGACGCGACCTCGGGCAGCGTGCTCGTGGGAGGCGTCGACGTGCGCGACATCGACCCGCATGAGCTCATGGGCCACGTGGCCTTCGTGTTCCAGACGAACAAGCTCTTCCGCCAAACGCTCGCCGACAACGTGCGCGCCGCGCGGCCCGACGCCACGGACGAAGAAGTGCGTGAGGCGCTTTCCGCCGCCCAGTGCGACGACATCGTGGCGAAGCTGCCGCAGGGAATCGACACTATGCTCGGGGCAGGCGGGACGTATCTTTCCGGCGGAGAGGTCCAGCGCGTGGCGCTTGCCCGCGCGATCCTCAAGGACGCGCCCATCGTCGTGCTCGACGAGGCGACGGCGTTCGCCGACCCCGAGAACGAGGCCCTCATCCAGCGCGCCTTCACGCGGCTGGCCGAGGGGCGCACGGTCATCATGATCGCCCACAGGCTCTCGACCGTCGTGGGCGCGGATAAGGTCGTGGTCCTTAACCAGGGGCGCGTTGCCGAAAGCGGCACGCACGAGGCGCTTCTTGCCAAGGGCGGCCTCTATGCAAAGATGTGGGCGGACTACGAGCAGGCTGCCAACTGGAAGATTTCTGCCGCGGCTGCCGATGCCGCTGCGGACGTCGTCGCCGCGAAGGGAGGCGAGGCCTAGATGTTCGCCTCATTCAAAAAGAAGTACTTCCTGTCCGATAAGGGTATCGCCGGCGTCAAGCGCGGCATTCTTTGGACCACGATCACCAACCTGGTCACCATGGCTGGCATGGGCTTTTTGTTCCTGGCTATGGCGGGGTTCGTCGACCATTTGGCGACGGGCGCGGACCTGCCCGCCGCTTTGCCCATCATGGTCGGTCTCGCGGTCTTCCTGGTGTTGCTCTTCGCCTCGAATTGGCAGCAGTACTACTATACGTATTGCATCTTCTACGAGGAGTGCGGCAACCAGCGCATCGAGATCGCCGAGCGTCTGCGTAAGCTGCCCCTCTCGTTCTTCGGTCGTCGTGACCTCGCCGACCTCACCGAGACCATCATGGGCGACGCTCAGGCAATGGAGCACGCCTACAGCCATGTCCTGGGCGAGCTGTGGGGGGCCGTCATCGCGAGCGCCATCGTGTTCGCGGGGTCGCTGTTCTTCTGCTGGCAGCTGGCCATTGCGGCGTTTTGGAGTGTGCCTGTGGCGTTTGCCGTCCTGTGCCTGACGCGCGGCCCCATGACGCCGGTGTTCGATCGTGTGCGTGCCGAGAAGGTCAAGGTCACCGAGGCCGTCCAGGAGACCCTTGATTGCGTCCGCGAGATACGCGCCACCAACCAGGAGGCGCATTATCTAGCGGGTTTGGGAGCTGTGATCGACCACGAGGAGCGGGAGACGACCAAGGGTGAGCTAGCTAACGGGCTCCTGGTCAACTCGGCCTTCGCCATCCTGCGCCTGGGAATCGCCACCACGCTTGTCACGGGCGCCGCGATGGTCGTCTCCGGCCAGGTCGACTTCATGGTGATGTTCGCGTTCCTGCTCATGGTGAGCCGCATCTACGCGCCGTTCGACCAGGCGTTGATGCTGGTGTCCGAGCTGTTCGCCGCCGAGTCGTCGGCCAAGCGCATGCGCTCCATCATGGAGGAGCCCGTGGCTCAGGGCAGCGAGAAGTTCGAGCCTTCGGGCCATGACGTGGTGTTCGATCATGTGGCCTTTGGCTACGGCGCGGGCGACGACGGCCGCGCTGGCGAGAGAGTCCTGGCAGACGTGAGCTTCACCGCGAAGGAGGGCGAGGTCACGGCGCTCGTCGGCCCGTCCGGCTCGGGCAAGTCGACAGTGAGTCGACTGGCGGCACGCTTCTGGGATGCTACCTCCGGCAAGGTGACCGTGGGCGGTGTTGACGTCGCGAGCGTGGATCCCGAGGTGCTGCTGCGCGATTACGCGATCGTCTTCCAGGACGTGCTGCTCTTCGACGACACGGTGATGGGCAACATCCGCCTGGGTCGTCGCGGCGCCACCGACGAGGAGGTCCTGGCCGCCGCGCGTGCCGCAAACTGCGATGAGTTCGTGAACCGCATGCCGCGGGGCTACGACACCATAATCGGCGAGAACGGCTCCAAGCTCTCCGGTGGCGAGCGTCAGCGCATCTCCATCGCCCGAGCTCTTCTCAAAGGCGCGCCCATCGTTCTTTTGGACGAGGCGACGGCGAGCCTGGACGTCGAGAACGAGACCGTGGTGCAGGAGGCTCTCTCCCGCCTGCTCGCGGGCAAGACCGTCATTGTGATCGCGCATCGCATGCGCACGGTCGAGAATGCCGACAAGATTGTTGTGCTCAAGGACGGCGTGGTCGCCGAGCAGGGCGCGCCCGCCGAGCTTAAGGCGGCGGACGGCGAGTTCGCTCGCATGGTCGAGCTTCAGAAAGCCGCGGCCTCCTGGCGGTTGTAGTTCCGCATAAGCGCTCCCAACCTGCCAGAAATCGAGAGCTTTTCATCAGCGGGAGGCTTCCAAGGGGCGCCTTCCGCTTCTTGCGGTGGGGTGTGGCGGGCGGTGTGAAGGAATAAAGCCAGGTCAGCGAAGTTCAATTCGCGGATGCCTCCATTTCCCCTTCACGATGCCTTCTCAAGATGATGAAAACCATCCGATTTCTGGCAGGACCCCCCTAGAATCCGCCCCCTCGTGAAGGGGACGAGCAGCCCTCGTCGCGCGTAGGGTTCACGGGGCCGGAAAACGCCGTTCGCGAGGGAGGCGCCCCTAATCACGAAGAGGGGCGCCTCCCCTTTGGGGAAGGCACCCCCGCATGCTTTCTATTCTTGGACTTTGAGCGCCTCGGAGAGGCTCACGCGCTTGATGGAGCGCGTGTGCAGGAGCGCCACGACGAGGTAGGTTGCGAAGCCGATGCCCACGCACTCCGCTATGGACCACCACGGAACGTAGATCTCGATGTTGCCGTTGTAGGCGAGCAGCATCGAGCGGAAGATCGCGGTGAGCGAGCCGATAATCACGGGCTGGCTCAGCACGAGCGACGCTGCCACGCACAGCGTGATTGAGCGGATGTACAGGTGGGAGATCTCGCCGTCGCGGTAGCCGAAGACCTTCATGTAGCTGATGGAGCGCGCGCTGCGGTCGATCACAGCCTTGGTCAGCAGATACATGAACAAAAGGAAGATGAAGACGGAGAGCCCGACCATCATGCCGATCATTTTGCTCATCATGCCGATGAACTGGTCTCCCACCGCGCGCATGTCGTCGGGCGTGGTGTCGCCGGCGAAGTAGCGCGAGTCGAGGTCGAGCGCTTCGTCGCTCACGTATCCGTTGAAATAGGCGGCGTCGTTGCCGAAGAGCTCGTTGAAGTCGTCGATGCTCAGATAGACGTTCATGTCGGACTTCGAGCCCCAGGTGCAGCCCTCGCCCGCGTACTCGAGGGGGTAGTCCTTGTCCTCGTACTTGTCGTGGAGCTCGACCTGCTGCCCCTCTTTCCAACCGAACTTGTCAAGAAGCCCGCCGCCGAAGACGACGCGCCCGTCCCCGACGCCCAGCCCCTTCCAGTAGCACGAGTCGGGCGATACGCCGTATACGGCGACGGTCTCCGTGCCGTTTCCTTCGCCGCGGTCGTATTGCAGCTGGTAGACGGCGTACTTCTCGGCCTGGGCGATTGTGTCTGCGCCATTGTCGACCGTGTTTATGGGGTGGACGTCGTCGTTGTCGGCATCGATCTGGGAGGCGTCGTCGATGAGGTCGATCGCCTCGTCGCGATCGCAGCCGAGGGCGCCGGCGAGCTCGTCGAGGCGCGCGTAGAGGGCGTCCTTCTTTGTCTGGACCTCCTCGAGCGCATCGGTTGCTGCCTGCATGTTGCCCGCGGTCGGCGATGCCGTGAGGGCGTCGGCGGCAGCCTGCGCCGCGTCGGCTGCGTCCTCAAGCTCGTCCTCGGCATCCTGGGCCGCGGAAAGAAGCGCGCCGTCGACGGACTGCAGGCGCTCGAGCGCCGCCCACTGCTCGCGTTCCTCGTCGGTGCCTTCGAGCTCGAGCGGGGCCTTGAGCGTGTACTGGTGCTCGGCCACGAGGCTCGTCTCGAGGTTGTCCGCGTAGTGCGTCATCGTGGGGAGGATCGCCATGCCGAAGAGCAAAAGCAGCGACGCGAACGCGATGCCCACGAAGAGCGTGGCGAAGTTGCCGAGGTTGCGCAGGAACACGCGCAGGCGGAAGCGCGCGACGAAGCCCATGCGCTCGGGCAGCTTAAGGCCGCGCTTGGTGCCCGACTTGCCGCTTGCCTCGTGCCGAAGGAACTGCAGCGGGGTCTTTCCCATCTTGCGCAGCAGGCCCACGAGGGTGATGAGAATGAGCGCGGAGGCGGGAACCACGGCGCACTTCACGAAGATCTCCCAGCTCCAGTACACCTGGAAGGGCGGAAGGCTGTAGGAGCCGTAGTACAGGCTGCGCATGGGCTCGGTGAAGAAGGTCACGCCGAGCGCGCAGCCCAGAATCGACGCGAGCACGCCCACAATGGCGGGAAGCGCAAGGTAGTGCAGCACGATCTCGCGGCGGCGATAGCCGCTGGCGAGGAGCGTTCCGATGATGGCGCTCTCCTCCT
>NZ_CAKTTZ010000049.1 GCF_934617235.1 uncultured Ellagibacter sp.
AGCCTTTTTTGGGGCCGTTCCCGTAATATCCCACCACGCGATGCAGCACGTACTTCTCGCCGCGACGATACAGCGCGACATCGTAGCGGCGCAGCTCGCCCTCGGCTGGTACCACCATCATCACGTCGTGACGATTGCGCAGCATCGGCCACATGGAAATGCCCACGGGCGGCCCCATGTAGAAGCCCTCGGATGTCAGCACGTCCTCGATTTTGAGAGGCTCCGAAGAAGGGGAAGACGAGGGTGCGCTCGAAGTGCTTGCATCGGAAGACACCGGCAAAGACGCTGCATGGGAAGACGTCGAGGCGGGCGCCACGCGGGAAGGGGCCGTTGGGGCACCTGAGTCGGACGCCGCCGAGGCATCCGAGCCCGCACCCGCGGAAAACCCACCTGCGTCAGGCACCGCTGAGGATATGTCTCTTTCGTTTGTCATGAATCGCTTGTCGGATGGAACCTAACGATTAGGCACCTACTCCTCAAGCAAATCGGCGGCACGCAGCTTGCCCAAAAACGCCGTAACATCGGCGCGAGCCGTGTCGTCGTCGACCGCGTATTCCGCCAGCAAAGCCTGGACCAGGTCCTCTTCCGCGGCATTTGCGCCGAGTTGTCCCCACAGAAAAGCGCCCGTGTCGTTCAGGCGAATCATGCAGTGGCGCTCCATGCTGGCCTCGCCAACTGGCACGACCACGTGCTGGCTGCCCACTTTATTCACGACGAAGCCGCCTTTAATCTTCATGCCACAATCCTTCGTTTCGAGACAATTGTTCGCGCTCATTATCGCACAGCGTCATCTGGAATGCCGCATCAAAGGCAGCAGGGGTCGGTGTGCAGCGCAGCACGTAAAACGGCATGCCGTTCAGCAACCTGTCGAGCAAATCAAGCTGCCGAGCAGCCAAAACGGGATCATTCGGCATCAGAATCTGATTCATGATGCGCGCGACGATTTCCCCGTCATCTTCCAAGCGCGACAAGCGGTCCGACTCGCCTGGCTCGCAGCGCTCGATAAAGCACACAGCGCGAAGGGGGACGCTCGTGTTTTGCCCCCAGTTCTCCTTGCCGCAGTACGGAGTGCCGTACGCGATGAACTCACCCACCGGCTGGTCGCAGGCGGCCTCGGCAGCTTCCCTGTCAGGGGACGCAGCGGAAGGCGTGCGAGCGCGTGAGCCTTCCCCGTCGGGCGTCCCATCTGGAGTCTCGGCGCCTTCCTCACCAGGCTCCCCACCTGGGGCCTCGTCGCCTTCCCCACTCCGCCAGCGCAGGATGGGCTTGTCGCCGTTCACCACCGTCACGTCATCGCCCAGCGCGCGCATCCACTGCGCAATGTGCGTGCTTTTGCCCGTGCCGCTTTTCGCCGCGAACGCGAAGCCGCGCCCCTTATACGAGATGACCGCCGCATGGAGCAGAAACGCGTCGAAATCCAGCATGCGCGTGCAAATCTTGCGATAGATTGCCAGCGACTCGCAGTACGCGGGCGAGAAGGTGCCCCCATCGCTGTTCTCCGCCGCGATCTCCTCAGGCGTCACCGACACTGAAAAGCTGCACTCATCAGGGGAGACATCAACGATATAATCCGCACAAAGGCGCTCGGTAAACGCATAGCGGTTCTCGATCGCAATGAGGACCTCGGCTATTTGAACGCAGAACATCGATTAGGCTCCTTGCGAATACGGCGCGCGCGAACGGCAGGCGGCGAGTGCCGCGGCTTTCGAATTGCACCATATTTAGGCATTTCTCGAATCATGATTGTCGCTGCTATATTATAGGCGCACAGGAAGCGCGCGCGACCGATTGTCAGGTTCGCAAGTAATTTCCACGGGCGCCGCGCCTGCCATAACGACGTTACGAGAGGATGAATTCGTGGAGCTTTCCGCTGCCGAAGAATATGCGCTCAAGATAATCGCTGCTGAAAGCGCTCTTCAGCATGCAGCGCGCGACGATGATCCCGCGTCGATGCCTGAGGGCGAGGCGAGTTACCCGACCCTCGCTGCAAGCGAGACTGTTGCACCCGCGTCAAATCATCTGGCAGCCTCCCCTTCCGCGACCACTCCCCCCTCCACGCACATGTCCCCGTCCCGAGGCGAGACGAAACGCTCGACCCCTGCCTCGCCTGCCTCCGTCCCGCCTGTCCCCGATGGGCTGTGGCCTGCCGTGCGCGACGAGCTGAAAGCGCAATCCGTCATCGGCTATCCCGCAAACGCCATCGAATCCCTTGGGCTCTCTCCTGCTGACCAGGCAGAATACCTTGCGCGCGCCGGGAAAAACCTGTCGAGCTGGTATCGCCTCATGATGGCGCAAGACAGCGTGCTCGCCGAGTTTCGCCAGGCTGGCATCCCCGTTGCCGTGTTGAAGGGCGCGGCCGCTGCGGCAAATTACCCGCAGCCGAACAGCCGCAGCATGGGCGACATTGACCTCATCGTGCCGCCCGTCGATTTCGACCGGGCGTTTACCCTTTTGGAAGACTTGGGCTGGGAAAACGAGATTCCGCTTGAAATCAACCCGCGCCATGCAGGCTTCAAGAAAGCTGGCTGCCCCGAAATCGAGCTGCATCGCTACTTCAGCACGTGCACCAACAAGCAACAGGCGCACTTCCTTGACCAGGCCATTTACGATGTCATTCCTCATGTCGAATGGACCGATGTCGCAGGGTTCAACGTGCCCGTGTTGCCGCCGCTCGCAAACGGCCTGGTGCTGCTCGCGCACGTTAACCAGCATTTAGGGTCGGGGCTGGGTCTTCGACAGATTCTCGATTGGCAGATGTTTGCCGCGGCGCAGCTCACTGACGAGTTTTGGGAGAGCGAGTTCCAGCATGCAGCGCAACAGATCGGCATGGAGAAGCTGGCTGTCACCACGACGTGGCTTTGCCGCACCTATCTGGGGCTTCAGACGTCGGCAACGTGGTTTGACTGCGCCGATGCGCAGCTCGCCGACGATCTTTTGCTCTACATCACGCGCAAGGGAAACATGGGGCGCAAGGTGGAACGCGGCGCCCAGGCGACTCGCACGGTGCTGCATAGCTTCCGCAGCCCCGCAGCTCTGGTGCATTATCTCTACGAGGGCGGGCGCGCTCATTGGGAGCCGGCGCGCAAGCACGCGTGGCTCGCTCCGGCCGCGTGTCTCTACCAAGTGGGGCACGTTATCCGCAAGGGCCTCGCGCGCAAGGTGGATGCGAGAGAGCTGGTCAGCGACGCGCGCAGTGCGCAAGAGGAAGTCGATTTGCTCAAGCGCCTTGAAGTGACCAGGATGTAGGGCGCGCGAACCTCGCCAAGGGAAGGCAACGGCCGCTTTGGGTTATCGCCAAAACGGCCGCGTAGAGTTGTGTGTTGTCGAATGCGGCGACCAAAGGTTTGACGCCTTAGTAGTAGCCCGTCCACTTGGAGCCATCGGCTTCGGTTTTGATGCCTGGATCGGCACCACCGGTCGGATCGCTACCTGCAGAATCGCCCGAACCCTTGTCGGATGAATCGCCATTGCCTGCGTTCGAGCCGCTCGGCTGGTTGCCCGAAGTAGAGCCAGAGCCGTTCACGCTCGGAGTGTCACCGCTGGAAGTTGACATGCCAGCGGAGGACTCGCCCGTCGCGGCATCAGGGGAATCCCCATACACCTCGGAGGCATCAACCTCGTTGTCGGCCGTGCCGTCGCCCGAGGCGTGCATAGCGCCTGCATCCTTTGAAGTTGTGTCGGAGGCAGCTGCAACAGCGCTGTCCGTTTTCGAGGCTGCCTCATCTTGACTCGAGCCGCCCGACACCATCAAAACGACGAGGATTACGACGACAACCAAAATCGCCGTGCCCACGCCGATAAGTACATTACGTTTTCGCGTATCCATAGATTTGGTAACCCTTCGTTCAATCAGTGGAAATCCGCAAACAAACGAAGGGCGGACGAAACCGTCCGCCCTTCGAGTCATCTAGTGACTAAATGTCCGGAAATGCTAAGTACTCTAGCAAGCCCTCGTCCGATGCAGCATAACGCCAAATGGATTACCAGCCGCCGTCACCGCCCGGATCAACATCGGTGTCACCAGGCCCAGGAACGATAGACGAAACAATAACGTCGCGGTCTTCCAACTCGATGACATCCATCTCGGGACTTTCATATTTCTTCTGCATTTCTATTGTTCCTCTTCTAGACCGCGGCCTTGATTTGCGTAGCATAATCCTTTTCGGCCTTGCTTGCCATAGGATGCGCAAGAATTACATCAGCAACGTCAAGTACCGAACGCACCTGATAATCGCTCTCAACGGCTTCAACGGTAGTTCCATCAGCCGTTACATACTTGACGAATGCCTTCTCACTAAAGTTAGCAGAATAATAGTTTGTTGTCACCCCGGTAAATACAAGATTTGCGGTAATGGTTCCATCAATGTTCAAAACATTGTTGTTTGCCAACTTGCGAACATCCGTCGGCTGAGATGTCGAAACCTTCTTGAAGTACCAGCCGTTCTCAACAAAGCTTGCGCCTTCGGGAAGGGCCATCGTGTAACCAAAACGCAACCACGTAAGCTCAGAAGGTTGAGCAACGTCCATCCTCAGCGAGCCGCCCTTGTACTGCAGCAGATCGGTGATGTTGACGAATTTGGCGTAGGCCGCACCCTCGACATCGCTTGCGGTGCAGGGGGTCGTGAACGCAGCGTCCTTGTACCAACCAGCAAACGCCATGCCTTCCTGAGTCGGATACGTCCAAGAGGCCTGGTCACCGCTGCGGTAATCCTGCAGCAGATACGCGCCTTCGGCAAGCTTAACGCCGTACGTGCCATTGGCGTTAGAAGTAGGAGCATAGCCCTCGGCGCAGTAGTTCACAGGAACCTCGTTAGAGAACGTGCCGCCCGCGACGTCAATCGTTGCCTTCGTGGGGTCATCAGTAGTAGTGCTCGTGCTGTAGTCAATTGCATACAGCGAACCGTTGACGGTGCCGCCGGTGATTGCCACCTTCGCCGGGTTGCCCGCAACGCCATCGTAGGTCAGAGACTCAATGTCGCCATTTACGGTGCCACCGCTAATCGTGAGCTCGGCGCCGGGTCCGCCGCTATAAGTCCACGTCGAAATGTTGCCGTTGACAGTGCCGCCTTCGATGCTGGCACTCTTCCAGTTCTGAACCGCATAGCTGTTCGCGGAGTTGATGGTGCCGCCCTTCACATAAAGGGTACCGTAATCGACCTTAAGTGCAATAAAGTTATCCTGCGTGAAGGTACCGCCAGCAACGGTCATGGTCGGCAATGCGTCCGGCTTGCTATCGGTGCCAATGCGAACAAGGGACGCGCCTTTTGTTCCGCCTGCACCGCTGCCGTTCTTGACGATGCCGCTTTCGAACAGCAGGTCGCCCTCGCCCTGGACATCAATGACATAGTGGGAGGAAACGCCGGAATTCGCCGCAGTGTCCTCGCGCATGATAGTGCCCGTCTGGGCCTCGCTGGAGTCCACAATGGTGACCTTGCTCGTGACCGTCAGCGCCGGCTTGCGCTCGCCCGTGCTGCCGTTGAGGGTGTGGCCGTTCAGGTCGAGCGTGACGTCATTCGCGGAGATCGTGACGTTTTCCGTGGTGTCGGCCAACAGCTGAACGGTGTCGCCCGCCTGAGCTGCATCGATTGCAGCCTGCAGGTTGGTATAAGCCTTCGTGCCGATCTGCGCCACGCCGGCAACTACGCCGTACGTACCGTCGCCATTATCGACAGGAGCATAACCAGGAGCCAGGTAGCTGGTGCCTTCGCCCTCGGGGGAGACGTTGAGGTCGAAGCCGACGAACGTACCGCCGCTGATGGCGACATTCGCACTGCCGTTCGCATACGCATCATCGATGCAGTTGAACAGATACTTGCTGCTGCCTTCCCACTTCTGGTGCAGGTCGAAGGTGCCGCCCTTGACGGACAGGGTGCCCTCCTGCACTTGAACCACGCTGACGTTACCGTAGAAGGTGCCGTTTTCGATGGTCAGATCACCTTTCACCACGTTAATGGTGTAGCAGTCGTTCTCCTTGGCATCTATGGTGCCGTTGCCAGTGATGGTCACCTTGGCGCCATTCGTGATGGACAGGATGGCGTTGGCATTATCGCCCCAGATGTCTTGCGTGTTCTTGATGGTCTTGCCGTTCAGGTCCAGCGTGATGTCCTTATCGATGGTCAGCTGGGTATTCTGCTCCACATCCGCCAGCAGAGTAACGGTCTGGCCGTCCTCAGCCGCCGCAACAGCATCGGCGAGGCTGGCGTACGCTTTCGTGCCAATCTGTGCCACAGGAGCACCAACACTGTACGTGCCATCGGCATTTGCAACAGGGGCATAGCCTTCAGCGCACAAGTCAGAAGCAACTGCGGCCGAGAACGTGCCGCCAGAGACGGCGACCGCCTTAGCGGAATTGTCGAAAGCCAACTCCTGCTTCGTCGAGGAATCCCAGGTGTACGCCTTAAGGGCCGCGTTGCCAGCCTTCGCCGTGAAGGTGCCGCCGGTAATGGCAGTCTGGCCAAGGCCCTTGTAACCAGCGCGGTTGACAATAGAGATTGCCGCGCCATCCTGGATAGCGCCGTCGCCCTCGGTCTTCTCGACCGGGTCGCCCGACACGGTGATCGCGCTACCGGCGGTAACGTTCAGGTTGCCCGAGCACACCTGCACACCCATCGTCTTCGCGTTAATCTTGGAGTTGTCGATGGTCAGCGTTCCGCTGCTGGGGAAGTAAATGCCGAAGCCGTTGGGAACGTTGAGCGTGCTGTCCTTCAGGACAACGGTGTCGTTCGCGTTGCTGCCGTTCGTCTGGATGCCGCTCGTGGCAGTGGTAGTTGCCTCAACGCCCTCGAACATAAGGGTGGAGTTGTCGTAGGTAATGGTGCCGCCCATAGCAGACGGAATCAGGCCGATGAGCTGCGAGCTTACGATCTTACCGTTCTTCACCGTAAGCGACGCATCGGAATAGTTGATCTCGAACGCCGCGGAGTTCGCATCGGTTCCCGTGCACGTCCAGGTATGGCCGTTCAGGTCAACCACGCGGGCAACGGATCCAGAGTTGAAGGTGCTGCCTGTGGTGTAGTCGCGCAGCAGGGTGATGGTTTCACCGCTTGTGGTCTGCGCCTCGAACGCCTCGTCCATGGTGTAGTAGCTGGTTTCACCAACCTGAGCAAGATAGGCCTTCGCTACGCCGAAGGTACCGTCGTCGTTCTTGTTAATGGCGGAATCTTCCACCACGTACTTGGTGGGGTCGTTGGAGAACGTACCGCCGGTGACGGCGATAGTCGCCTTGGCGGCGTCAGTGGTAGCAGTCAAGCCATTGTTATAGGTATAGGTACCCAGCGTACCGTTGACGGCGCCGCCGGTAATGCTGACTTTGGCCACCTTGCCCTCGGCGCTGCCGTAGTTCACAGAAAACACGTTACCGTTGATGGTGCCGCCGCTGATCGACAGGTCGCTGTTGGAACCGTCGCTGTACGTCCAGGCCGCCACTGCGCCGTTGACCGTGCCGCCCTTGATGGTAGCTCTGAACCAGTCCTCAATGGCGTAGCTATTGGTGGAATTCAGCGTACCGCCGTTCAGGAACAGATCGCCGCGATCGACCTTGATCACGATGAAGTTATCCTGGGTAAACGTGCCGCCCTTGATATTCAGGCCAGGGTACTTGGCGATGCTGTCATCGCCCACGCGAACAAGAGACGCGCCCTTCGTTCCACCAGCACCGCTGCCGTTGGTCACGTTGCCGCTCTCGAAGGTGAGCCAGCCATCGCCCTGAACGTCAATGACGTAGTGGGACGAAACGCCGGAGTTCTCCGCGGTGTCCTCGCGCATGATGATACCCGTTTGGGCTTCGCTGGAGTCCATGACGGTGACGCGAGCCGTAACGGTCAGCGCAGGCTTTCCCTTCTCGGTGCCACCGTTAAGAGTGTGACCGTTCAAATTGAGCGTAACATAGGGCGTGGAGATTGTGACGTTCTCTTTCGTATCGGCCAGCAGCTTCACCGTTGCCTTACGCGGAGCAGCGTCAATAGCCGCCTGCAGGCTGGGATAGCTCGTGCCGTTCACTTCGGCGACAGCGGCCTCAGTGCCTTCCTCGCTGGGAGCATCTTCGGCGCCTTCTCCGTTGGCCGCAGCCGCGGGGGCGGCTGCTTCACCGGCTGCTTCGCCAGTCGCTTCGGACTGCGGGGCGATCGTGTCGCTCGAGCTTGCGCCCGCGTCGACGCCTTCTGCCTGATTGGCGACCTGCGCCTGCTCGGCTGCAGAGGAAGCATCCGATGCTGAGCCGTCGTCGGCCGCGAACGCTGCAGATGGCACCATCATGGGACACATCGCAACGCTCAGCAAAACTGAGATGACTTTATTTGCATTGCTTGCTTTCATTTCCCTTGCATCTTCCTTTCTGTCTTCCTTGTTTCCGATACTTGCTCTTTATGCTCATTCCCGCCGTTACGGCTTTGGCGGGAAATAATTGGCTGGACAGCTTGCCTTATGGAAAGCGAGCAGGGTACCCCCATTCCTCTGAGGGTACCCTGCGGTTGTTGAGATATGAGCCGAGGTGCAGTGCGGTGGCGGCGACATATAGAGTATCACCTTGTTTCGAAACGGCAGATTCGCTCCTTTCCGATTCGTCCACGATATCACCCCGATTCATCGACACTTGCGCCTGCACAGATGAGATAGATAGTAGCAGAACTATTGTCTTTTCGGGGATACAAATCGGTTTTTTGCGAGCCTTGAGGGGGTCATTTTCAGAGTCGCCAAGGAGATTATTCTGGCGCTTGCCGTGAACTTCTGGTAATCCACCAAGCTGGGACTTCTATCGTTGCCAAAAGACGCAAGGCGAGCCGCCCGACTCCTGCCCGACTCGCGGGTGGGACAAATTGCCTGACCCCTGTCTCACCCTGAAACAAATCACCCGGCACCTATCCCAATCGGGCCCGCCCCAATTCCCCAAATTTAAATGATGCTCATTTTTGGGGATTCGAGTTGCTCAACCAGCCGGCGGCATCCACGATTCGTATACCCTCGTGCTGGTACACGGGTTGAATTCGACCATCTGCAAATTACCTTCTACCAATCCGAACAGCAACTTGGGTCATGTAGTTTAGCGAAGAAGGGTCAGCAATTTGAGCGTTTATATGCGACGGCGTTGTTCTTCCATCCCTGCAGCCGACTCCAGCTCCGACGCCCAGTAGCCCCGCCTTTCGCCCCAGGCCTGCTCCGCGCCGATGTCCGCAGCCCCCGCCCGCGCTGCAGTGCTCGGCAACCCTGCCTGCGCTCGGATTCGCACCAAATTTCTGCCCCTGGGGAGCAGACCCGCTAGTTCGTGGTCAGTTGAGAGAGTTGTGCGTTGCCTTTTCCCAGAATAATTCAATTAGCTTTTCTCTGACCTGGGGTTTTATTTTTTCGAGGGCGCTTCAATCCATCATGAAGGGGCGAAACGGGGGGGAAACGTCGCACAACTCGTCCAGTTGACCACGAACCCGGGGTCATGCTCCCTGGGAGTGCAAACCCCATACAGTCGAAAGAACTGCGGGGTAGGCGCACGCTTTACGTGGGATACTATTGGCAAGATAGCGCCACGGGAAGGAAGCCAATGGATCCCAAATACGAGGAGATGGCCCGGCAGATGAGGGCCGACGGCGTAAGCGAGGAGCTGATCGCCAGGTTCGTCGCGGAAGAGATGGATGAAGACGATTTCCGCCGCGGCAAGGGCGTCACGGAGATCGAGGCACTGCGGGAATGGAGGAAGATCCCCGAGCGCATGCGCAAGCTGCTGCTCGCCAACGCATTCTGTCACAACTGTGGCACGACGAAGTTCGCGCCCGGCTACACGCTGCGCATGCGCCACGGCTGCGTGCTCATAGAGGGCCTGTGCGCGAAATGCGGATCCGATATCGCGAGGCTTTGCGACTAGGGAGAATATTTGCCGCGCGCCCAGAATGCTCGCGCGCCTTCTCTCTTGCGCAAACCAGACCCAGCAGCTTGCCATAGCGTTTGGCGATAGCCTTGCACAGATCCAGATCAACCCACTCATCGAAGGTAATAGTGTCTCGATCGCGCCTTATCTGTCAATATCGAGTTATGCCAGATAGACAGGCGGACGAGGAGTCGGAGGAAGACGAAGCCTGGGGCGCAACCGTTGCGGTTAGGTTGACAGCGTTGCGTTTACTTTGGCAACAAACTGTTACGCTCAACACCGATATGCAGCCGGATGCGGCTTCATGTATGTAAGACATCGTGACATAATTGTCTTGCAATGACTAAAGGAGGTAACAATGGGGACTGCATCTGTGACCATCAGGGTGGACGAGTCCACGAAACAGACCGTGAGCGCTATAGCCGAGGACTTCGGCTTCGACATCTCGTCTATCACCCGCGCCTTCTACAAGCAGATCGAACGCGAGCATAGGATTCCTTTGACCCTGGAGTATCCAAAGCTAAACAAGGAGTCGCTGGAATCCGTCCGCGAGGCGGACGAGATCGCCCGAAACGGCGGTCCGGCCTACGCCTCGGCGAAGGAAATGTTTGAGGCCATGGGGGTATAGCGGCATGTTGAGGGTCGCATACACGGCGAAGTTCCAGCGCGATGTGAAGCGACTCAAGAAGAAACGCTACGATCTCGGACCACTCGAGGCGCTCATCGACCTGGTCGCCCAAAACACGCCGGAGGCCCTCGAAGAGCTTCGCCGTAGGCATAACATGCACGACTTCAAGGGTGAGTGGTCGGGCGGCAGAGAGTGCCACGTTGCCAACGCCGGCGACTGGCTCGTCATCTGGCGAGATGAGGACACGTTCGTCACCTTCCAGAGAACGGGTTCTCATGATGACCTGTTCAGATAGCGCTAACCGTTTCGAGGAGCCGCGGCGATCGGGCTGAGGCGCTGCCGGGTCCGAGCGGCATCCCCGGCTTTCAGACAGCAATCGGTTTTGAGTTTGCCCCAGTAAGCGCAGCGAACCCGTGGCAGCGCTTACTGCTGCCCGCCTTCACACAATCGCTCCCACGATTCGATTCAATTCTAACCATTCTAACCACCATGGTTATTAAAATGGTTAGAAAGATGAGAATAATCATGGGAGCTTACGCGGGTGCTGCCTCTCAATTAGCACCATAACGAGCACGGGCCTCGATTTGTTCGTATTCAGCCAAGATCATGGGACGCGGACCTATTATGGACATCCCTTTTGTCAAGACGAAAAAACAAGATTACCTGCAGAAATGCTCTGGCTAGATAGCTGAACTATCTGCCTTTTGGAGTTTGGGACTCAAGGTTTTTACAACTCATGCCGACCGCCATCGACGATGAACCGGCTCCGAAAAGCTGCCTCTAAGTCGGATAGCAAATCGTCCCATTGGGGCATTTTCCCAATGGGACGATTCTTCGCAGGCAGCTTGCGGCTACACAATCTTTAATCAGATCAAGCCAATTGGAGCCGCTTAACCCGGGGACTCTAACACTTCATCATCAATTTCTTCACCTCGGAAAGGATGCCGGCCGTCACCTTCCCACCGTACCGGGAGCGGAAAACGGGCTCGCAGCGCCGCCGCCCGGGGCAGCGACGCGTGACCCTCATCCAGCTCGACACCTCGCTCAACCTGCGGGAAAAGCGGCCGGAGTTCCTCCTCGCGGAAGCGGGCCGCCCATTTGCACAGACTGGACTCCGCCACCTTGTTGAGCGCGCACCACTCTTTGGCGGTCATATCGGCGGCCAGGCAGCGCTCTATGCGCCCGGCCCACATGTCGCGCCTAGCGGCGTCGCCGTTGACAGACATCGCAAACCTCCAAGGTCGGAAAACGTTCGCAACAAGCATGGACCATGCAGAGTCATGTGTTAAGACGCGCTATCTTTGACGCTCGCAATTCGCTAGCCCCATATGTCACCGTAATTTAGCAGCTGCTTGTATGTTGGCGTATATTCGGTTGAAATGGATTCAACCAAACAGAACTCGCCGTGAATAATGTTGAATACCAGAAACGAATCAGAAAAGACTGTTGCGAGATATGTATCGAATCCAGGGCTCATCTTCTCCCGATATAGAAACAGGTTTCTGAAATCATCATTCATCGCGACCCTTATCGTTTCTATGGGATCTTGCGAATGAAGTTCTTGCCTAAACGAGAATATGTAGGGGAGCAACATCAGAATATGCTTCTTCACTTCAACGACTTCGAGAATCTGCGGTATGTCGTTTTGGATGTTGGTGTGGTTCGTTTTAGTGCGCCGGATACTTACAAGGTCATCGACGGATAATCCACGCAATGCAACACGAAGCTTCGTGGCCTCGACCTCTCCACTTGGCTTTCTACATTCGGCGCACGCCACAGTCCCAGGAATTAGAACCATGGGCCGTTTCTTGAGAATGCTGTTTGCCATCAGCATGGTTTGCGAATCAAGTAGTTTGAAATCCAATTCGTATTCTTCGGAAATAGCATCACATTGGCCGGCTTCCTCCGATGGAGGTTCGCTGTACGCTGATTTGCCCTTGTCCCGGAAATAGGTGGAGCTGTTAATTAGCTCACGTAAATAGATCTCGTAGTTGCAATCCGGAATTCCTTCTACAAAATTACTGATAACGGCAGATGGGGGCATTGGCTTTATCGTCAGTTCAGGATCGCACACGGCCTCCCCTTTCGTACAATTTGCGAACAACATTGGAAGCGAGAAACTTTCGTCAATCCACAACAATCGCCAAGCGTCGACGCTTGTTTGACCGCACGCATAAGCTACTCAGCTTTGATCGTCGCCCGAGCGCCAGTTGTAGGTTTCCCAGAGGTATTCGACTAATGTGATGCTGCTACCCACTGCGAGCTTGGCATGCCTGACGGGCAAGGCAAGAAAACCCGCCTCCCTGCCGTGACCGCAACCGTACTCGTTTCGGAACTCGGCAACTCCCGTCGCAAGGCCGCTGAGGCTTCCGAGTATCTGCTTGACGATACCGGCCTCCCTATTGTTTCCAGTAACGGTTTCGGTAGTAATGGAAAGAGCTTTCATCGTCTCTTTTACGAGTTTATTTAGGTCCCAATTCTTATCCGCGGATATCTGCATCTTTCCAAGTATCGTTTTGCAGCAGCTCTCGATGAGCTCCTTCGACTTGCCAATGGCTTCCGTCGGGTCGCTCTCCCTCATTTCCATGAGCAAGGAGATGCGGTCGTTCATGAATTCGCTCGAGAATTCCTTTTGGAGATAGCGCACCGATGGTTGCAAGTAACTCGCCCCGGCACGCTCCCGATCTGCAATCTCCTTACATTTGACATACAGGCCCCTCTTGCCTTTCTCATGCTTATAGGAATTGAATTCGTCCGCTGCAGCAGAATCGAATTCCGGCCTGAAATGAAACTCATAGTACTCAAAGAGATCTAGCAGCAGCCGTGTCGCATCTATAGGATCGGCTTCATCGAGATAAGCGAGCATTGATTTTCCTTTTGATAGGCCATAATGCCCACAGAGAGGCACCCCGATGCTGTTCATCGTGAAAGCATTGAAGTCCGCAGTACTGAAGTCGAGGACATAACCACTACGGTTGAAAAGCTGTGCGAACGCGCCCATTTCTAACTTCGAGAACATCTTCCTCCTGTGCTGCATCTATTCCGTTGAAGGGCCAAGCCTCCGAGGAAGGCTTATAACGCCAGCTTAGCCGAATCCCCCCGCAAAACGGCTTCCCCTATGGCCTCATTGCTCATGATGCGATAAAACTCGCGGGATCCTTTTGCGATCTTTCAATCACTTCAACCTGACAACAAAGCCATCCCGGCCGGTTATCTTTATGGTAGCGGAATTGATGCCTTCCGCTCGTATCCAATGCATAATGGATAGGCGCCGACATTACCATCTCCTGCCACGAAAAAGCATAGGTAGTGAAGAAATCGAGGCAAAGCAGGTCAAAGACCAGCTCCCATTCTCCGCCAGCGTGCCAAGTCGATCGCCTCACAACTCAAGTGCTTGGCGGCGGCCGTTCTCCCAGGTAGCGCGAGATGCGCGAGTTCCTTCTTGCCCTGATCGATGAGGACGAACGCGTGCGCCACCGCATAACCAGCCGATTCGGCACGCCCGACACCAGCCGCGCACGAGTCGCCCTGAATGCCGAAATCGACGCCATCTGGTACCGGTACAAGCGCAACGGCTACATTGTCTATCGCGATGCGTTCAAGTTCGAACAGGACTTGAACGAGGCCTTCTGGAATGCCATGAGTCCGCTCTTCCGGCCGCAAACGCTTATGGAAGCCTTCGAGGTCTCTTATGCTTTCCTGCTGCAGCTAACGGACATCGAAAATGACGACTCCGACGGCTTCTTCACATGCATGATAGATCAGTGCATCAATGTATGGGACGAGATTATCCGCCTTTCCCAATACAACCCTTGCTTTCCAAAGGCGCACCTCATACGCTCCGTGGGCCTTATGAGCCGCTAGTTACCAATATAGAACATCATGACTGCCGTTCCACCTCGCCATTCTCGACACAAGAATTCATAATCCCGTTAACCTTCCACATTCCAAAACGTTTTGTGAGGAGCACCAAATACATACCCGTGAGCACTTGAGGCGTATTCGTCACCCAGGCATGGGGAACTTTCGGTAATATTTTCACTTGGGCGTATTCGGCGCCTCCTTCATGCATCACATGCGTTGAAGCACCTGGGGCTGGAATCGATTTAATCATCTCCGATGCCTGCCCGAAATCGCCCCAATCAGCCCAATAGTCACGCCACACAACACTTCTTAACGCTTTTAAATCAAGCGGCTCACTTTTTAGCATTTCCACAAAGTCCATCGCTACTAATAGGGCGTTCTTATCGTCTTCCGATAGAGCATCTACGGTCTTTTCGATCTCCTCATCCATTGCATCATGGCCCGCCACGTTCGCCCAATATGGCGATTTCGCAATTAACCTATCTTCGCCTCGTAAAACATCAAGGCCAGCAATAGGGGCTCTGTCACCTTCAATCGTTCCAATTTCGCACACCCCTGAAGAAAGGCACAGCTCCTTAAAATCAACAATAAGCCGCTCACGCTCTATGACAAATGGCGCAAGAGCATAGAACCTCACATCCTTCGGAAAGGAACGCAGGCGTAACGCTTTATCGTAATCTGCGTGCAGAAGGCCACCGTATACAACATCCTCGATATTCTTAAAGTGACCCGATACAACCTCACCGTTTGGGAGCGACAGCTCCACTTCCCTGTGTTTAAGCGACTTTAACCTTCGTCGAATCTCGGCTACTTTGGCACCATCAAACCTTTGATCGCGCTCCGCAATGGCAAGCAGCCTCTTCAGTTGCACGCTTTCTCCGTTGGAGTAGTACTTTCGCTGAAGCATCATGCGAATGCTTACTGCCGCCCAGCTTACTTCTTCATGTTCAAAACCGTAGTCGCGCGAAGTGCAATGAACCACGTCCGAACACAAATCGTCACGTGTGCGCAAGGGCACACTCGATACAATGCCATCGTATTCCTGCATTGTGTACAAAAAGAGCGACAGAAGACCCGCCCCGTTGTTATTTGAGCTCTCCATCTTGCACCTCAAATACCCTCTTTCCAATCGGACAGAAGCCCTAGCTTAACCTTGGTCCAAGATAAGCAGCCAGGCAATCCTTCAAACTCTAAACGATACCCCGGCTGGGAGCACGCCCAATTTGGAATATCATTCAACAATATCTGTTAAAGCGAACTGACCGTAGCCAACCGCAAGCCGACCGCCCCCAACCGGCAACCACGCGAGAAACGAGGGCAATTCATGGAGTCAAAATACGAGGAGATGGCCCGGCAGATGAGGGCCGACGGCGTAAGCGAGGAGATGATCGCCAGGTTCGTCGCCGAGGAGATGGAGGAAGACGAGTTCCGCCGCGGCAAGGGCGTCACGGAGATCGAGGCGTTGCGGGAGTGGAGGAGGATCCCCGAGCACATCCGCAAGCTGCTGCTCGCCAACGCGTTCTGCCATAACTGCGGCACGACGGAGTTCGCGCCCGGCTACACGCTGCGCATCCGCCACGGCCGCGTGCTCGTCGAGGGCCGGTGCGCGGAATGCGGAGCCGAGGTAGCAAGGCTCTGCGATTAGCCGTTCACGGAATCCTGCAGGGAATAGGTAGCCGCTGGATGAGCAGCGCTCCCGTGAACCGAGGCGCCCCAACCGCCGGACCAAACCCTTTAACGAGAAAGTCCGCCATTATCGCAGCGCCACTATACTAAAACGCAAACTCTCAACGAAAACGCGCGAAGTCGGCACACTCGTATTTCGCGTATCTGTCGAGCGCATACTCTTCCCGCTTCCCTTTTGCCTTGTTCATCTTGTAGCCGTTGAACTTGATGCTCCTTTTGCCCGCGTTTCTCCCCGACGGGATGGGCCTGATCTCGCTCAGGAATTCCTCAGAGGACATGATCCACATCTTGTCTAGGCGCTCTGAAACGAACACGAAGTAGTAGTTTGGGCGCGGCTCGTGGGATATGGAGGCGAACATGGCGCCGTCTCCCATCTTGACCTCTTTCGAGCGCGCCTTGATCTGGACCTCGACGAAGGTGCCGTCGCCCTTCTTCACCACGCAGTCGACGCCATGGTCGTCGACCAAGGGAACGTAGCAGTCCAGCCCCTCCATCAGCATCTTGCCGATGATGCGGTACTCCATCCGCTTGCCAAAACCAGCAGAGTGCCTGAACGAGAAGCCCATGGTTTGCCTTCTTTCGAAAAAAACGGCTAAATAATCCGAGGGTAAAAAATATCTTAACCGCTCGAAGGCACCCTATCCGCAAAACAAAAGGAATTAGTTGCAAAGGTAGGCTATTACCCTACAATTGAGACATGAAAAGAAACGACCACATATCGTCCATCGCCGAGCTTTCCGAGTCGGAAGGTGTGTTCACGACGGCGCAGGCAGCCAGGATGGGCATACCCCGCGACGCCCTCCACGACGGCGCGCGCGCCGGACGCCTGGAGCGCGTCGCACGCGGCGCCTACCGCCTAGTCGGCTCGGGTTCCGAGCCGACCGACGAGCTCGCGGCAATTTGGAAGCTCACGGCCCCTGCCGAGCTCACGCACGAGAGGGCGCGTGCCGGGGCGTGGGACGGCATCGCCATAGGCGGCGCCACCGCCGCATCGCTGCTCGGCATCGGCGACTTCTACCTCAGCCCGTACCACATCTACGCCCCCAGGCGCATCAACTCCAGGAACAAGGACGCGAGCTTCGCGGTGCGCAAAATCGCACGGGACGAGGTGTCATTCGAAAGCGGCCTGCCCGTCACCGTACCGGAGAGGACGATATTCGACCTCGTGGCGGACGACGAGGATCGCTCGCTCGTGGCGGACGCGCTGCGAGACGCGTGCAGCGGGCGCAGGCCGTTCGACCTCGACAAGCTGGAAGCGCTGCTCGCGTCGAGATACGGCCGGCGCAAGGGGGAAAGGACGCTCGCATCGCTGCTGGCAGACGCGGGCATGGCAGGAAGGGGGCCGCAAGCATGACATACAAATCAGCTGCAGCGCTGGAGATGGCCGTCAAGGAGGCCGCGAAAGCCTCGCCGCAGGACACCGGCCGCGCCATAGCGGGCTTCTACTTCCACAGGCTGCTGTGCCGGGTCTTCGCCGACGGCAACAAGTCCTTCGTGCTCAAGGGCGGACGCAGCGTGCTCGCACGCACGCTCGACGGCAGGGCGACGCGCGCCTTCTATGCTCTCGACGCTCGACAGCATAGAAGGCGCGCTTGCCGACCTGCGAAGGCTCGCGCAGCGCGACCTGGGCGACTTCGTCGTCTTCGAGTACGCAGGCGCCGAGCCTATCAAGCCCGATGACGAGTATCGCAGCGGCCTGTCGGTGCGGTTCATCCCGATGCTGGGCGCAAAGCGCATGCAGGCAATAGCCATCGACCTGGTGATCGACGAGGTGCCGCTCGAAGGCGCCGAGGCCGTTTCACCGGCCGACAGGATAGACGTCAAGAGTCTCGATACATGCGACTACCTAGTCTATCCGGTCGGCGCAGCGCTCGCGGACAAGTTCTGCGCGCTCGCCGAGCGCCACAACGGCCGGGCGTCCTTCAGGGTCAAGGACCTCGTGGACATCGTTGTCTACACTCTGACGTGCGACATCGACGGCACCGACTTACAGGCGCGCCTGCGCCGCGAGATGGCTGTCAGGAAAATCGGGCCGATAGAGTCGTTTGCGATTCCGCAGGAATGGGCCAATCCCCAAGCCCGCCAATTCGCAAAGCTCTGCGCGCAAACTGGAATCCCCACGCGCCTGCACGACATCGGCGAGGCGTCGAAGCTCGCGGCAAAGCTGCTCGACCCTGCGTTGGAGCAGCGATGCGGAGGGCTATGCTGGGACCACGAAAGCCTGAACTGGGAGGAGTAGCTCAGAGCGAGTATCAATGAGACAGAAAACGCCCAGCGAAACGGGCTGCGTCGTATCGCGGCATCGCCCAGGCGCTCTTCCGCTCGGAAATGATCGAGCGCTACGGCACGGGCATCCCGCGCATCAAGAGAGACTGCAATGCTGCCGGGGTGAAATTCGGATACAGGCAGACCGTCAACACCACCATCATCCACTTCGACCGCCCAGGCGAGCAGGTCACCCACACGGACGAAGGCGGCAACCCCGTTCCCGTACCTGCTGACGCGGGGGCCGGAAAGCAAGGCAAGGGCAGCCGAGCCGAACCGTCGCGTCAGCTCGATGAGAACGAGAAAAACGCCGTCGACGCGGCGCATGAGCAAGGCAGGGCCTCCGTCAAGAACTTGGCCGAAAGCGCCGGGATCGGACGCGATTCCGGCGCCAATAATCCGCCTAAAACGGTGATTCAGCTTAGACAGTCGATCTCAGATTTTGCATCTGGCCACTTTCTTCCATTCGGCCGGGAAGCCCATGGCCTCAAGAACGCGCCCCGCTCCCTTCGATGTCGCATAGCAACAGGCGTCAAGATACTTGCCTTGGGACTCGCCATATGCAGCGCAGAACTCGTAGGCCAGCGCCGACCTGATCTTCAACTCGACCTTGAGCAGCGCATCGAGCATTATCTCCCTGAGCTCGGCGTCGAGCTCGTAAAGCGCCATATTCGCAAAATCACGCCTATGGGCAGGAGGCACCGACCGGCCTCCCCTATTCCTTCCTCGCCGAGGGGCCGAGGGCTAGTCGAGCCTTATCGGCCTCTCGGGCCTCTTCCTCCCCG